>NZ_WYDS01000001.1 GCF_009914765.1 Halodesulfovibrio sp. MK-HDV
ACTTTGCTTCTTTACGTTGGCATCAGTGTTAATTTGGCAATTCTTTTGTACTACAAGTACGGTATGCTTATTATTGGGGGATAGCTTGCAGGCAATTAACGTCTTGCTTCCTAATACCTTAGAGTCTAGCGAAGTTAATATATCTTTGCCACTAGGTGTAAGTTTTTATGTTTTTCAGGCTGCAAGTTATCTTATTGATGTTTATAGAAAAGAAGTGGCACCCTCTAGAAATATAATCAATTTTGGTTGTTATTTGACAATGTTTCCTCAATTAGTTGCTGGGCCCATTGTTCGATATTCTCAAATTGCTGATGAACTTATCACTAGGCATATTTCTCTAGATAATTGTGCCTATGGTATTTCACGTTTTATTATTGGGTTAGCAAAAAAAATATTGATAGCAGACACGCTTGGTCGAGTTGCCGATGCTGCCTTTACCGTTCCTAACGGTGCGTTGAGTGCAGAAGGTGCGTGGATTGGCCTTATTTGCTATGCATTTCAAATATATTTTGATTTTAGCGGATACTCAGATATGGCCATTGGGATAGGAAGGATGTTGGGATTTACATTCCCTGAAAACTTTAACTACCCTTATTCTGCAGACAGTATTCAAAATTTTTGGAAACGTTGGCATATGTCTTTGTCAACATGGTTTCAGGATTATCTTTATATTCCCCTGGGAGGAAACCGCAAAGGGACTTTGAGAACGTATCTCAATCTTATAGTTGTCTTTCTGCTTTGCGGGTTTTGGCATGGCGCAAACTGGACTTTCATGGCGTGGGGAGGGTATTATGGGGTGTTCCTTGTGCTAGAAAGAGCTTTCCCCTCGTTTTATAAGCGGATCCCCAAATTATTAAAACATATTTATGTAATTGTGATCGTTTTTGGAGGGTGGGTTCTTTTTTAGATCTGAAAGATTTATAGATGCGATGTTTTATTATAAGTCATTGTTGGGACATTATGCTGATTCTTTTGAAATGAACAGCGTTTGGCTACAGTGGCATGGAGATGATGTAACGATTGCTCTTTTTTTTGCTTCTGTTTTCTCTTTCCCTATAGTTTCCCTTGTTAGTAAGGTATTAAAAAGAAAAGAGCATGTTTTACATTTTAATAAAAACTATTTTGAATTAACAAGATACATACTTCTTATACTCATTTATCTCGTAACATTTATGCCTCTTTATGGAGCCAGTTATAATTCTTTTATTTACTTTAAATTCTAATCTTAAAGATTTCGTTTTGAGAAAATTAAATTGGCTTACTTTTGCAGAATATTGATTACTTCACGGTTAAAACTCTAATTTTAACTGCCAGCTTGACAGTGAGGCTCACCGTTATCGTTGGATCGTTGTGACGAGAAAAGGGGATATATGGTATTAAGATGCGCTTGAAGCACGTCTTAATACCTTCATAAAAAGTGACATCGAGGATGCTAGAATTATTACTGACACAGGGTGGGGCGACGTCTTAAGAAAAACGAAAAAAGGGTCGTAGATTTTCATCTACGACCCTTGTCTTTTCTTTGGTAGCGAGAGAGAGAATTGAACTCCCGACACTGCGGATATGAGCCGCATGCTCTAACCAACTGAGCTATCTCGCCATCAAAATTTATGGGGAACAAGAAGTGGTAGCGAGGGAGAGAATTGAACTCCCGACACTGCGGATATGAGCCGCATGCTCTAACCAACTGAGCTACCTCGCCATCTCTTGTACGCCGCACTTCGTTGCGACGGAAAAGTGTTTAAGGAAATATCAAACACAATGCAAAGTGTTTTTAAAAAAAAGTTACTTTGGAAGCAAAAAAAGTCTAAGTCCAGAAAAGGTATACTAGTGGTGCGATAATTAATCGGTACCACGCGAAAGGTCTGAACGTCATCTTGCCAACAAGTGTGATGAATGTCTTAACTGCAATTAATGCTGAAAGAAATGAGACTATGAATCCTACAGCAAAAAAAGGAATATCGGCAGTAGTGAATAGTTGATAATTTTTTAATACGTCATAGCCGGTTGCAGCGAACATAATAGGGACGGCAGCTAAAAAAGAATATTCCGCGGCAAGAGTACGACGTGCTCCGAGGAGCATACCGCCCATAATGGTTGCTGCAGATCGGGAAAAGCCAGGCCAGAGGGCGAGGCACTGAAAGCAGCCGATACCGAAGGCAAGTTTTGGAGTAACTTCATCCAAAGTGTGGAATGTTGCTTTTTCCAAATCGTGCGCAGGAGCATACTTTTCGACAAAAAGGATAAAAACTGCACCGACAGCTAGAGCAAAAGATACCGTTACTGGGTTAAACAGGTATGTTTTAATATACCCACTGAGAAGTAACCCAAGAATACTGGCAGGGAGCGATGTGAGAAAAAGCATCCACAAGCCACGCATGCCTGAAAAAGGAATTTCCGGTGTGTTTTTCAGTAATCCTAAAAATCTGTTAAGGTAGAGTATTACAACGGCAAGGATGGCTCCAAGCTGGATGAATACTTCAAAAACTTCCGCTTTAGGACCTGTATAATCGAGAAGGTGTCCTGCGATAATGAGGTGTCCGGATGAAGATACCGGCAAGAATTCTGTTAAGCCTTCAATAATGCCGAGAATAACGGCGGAAAAGAGTTCTGTCATATATATGTCGTATGTGTGTTAGGGTTAATGGCAACAATTGCAGAAAAATACAGTATAGTAGAGCTAGTTGCAAGGTGTTGGTTAGTAAGTTAGATTGCCATGTTTTTCCATGTTAAAGGATTAGGTTGTATCTACCACCAATAACGGGGAGTCGCAGATGACTACAATTATGCCGCAAAGTGAGCTTGTTAGGAAAGCTGCTGCGTATATAGAAGAGCACCGTAAAGAGTATCCGAAAAATTTAAATAAATTGTTGGATAAAGCGGGGATGCGATTTAACCTGAGTCCTAAGGAAGCAGAAATGCTTAAAGATTTTTTTAAACAATCAGAAAGTGACCACTAGGGGGCTGTTCTGTTTAGAGTCAGTTTAGTTCACAGGCAGATTTTTAAGGAGCATATATCCATTTTCTGTCTGGCTATGTTTTCTTTGGTTTTTCTAATCGTAATCGGAAAGGTATTACAGCTTAGAGAGCTGTTTTTAGGACTTGATGTCGGGATACTCGAAATGCTTAAGCTCTTCGGGTTCTTGATTCCTGCCGTTCTGCTTATGATTATTCCCATAGCAACTATGCTATCTGTGTTTCTTACGTTCTTACGTATGAGTTCAGATAGAGAGCTTGTCGCGTTGAAAGCCAGCGGCGTAAGCTTGTACCAACTTCTACCTGCACCTGTTGTGTTCGCGTCGCTTTGTACGTTGCTTACGCTTTGGGTTTCTATGTTTGGCATTTCATGGGGGATGGATAATTTTCGAACATCCGTCTTGGAACTGGCTCAAACTCGCGCAAAAGTTGTTTTGCAGCCGGGTGTGTTCAATAAATCTATCCCGAATTTGATGATTTATTCACGCAGCTCAAGCCTTGCCACAGGTGAACTGGAACACGTATTAGTTCAGGATACCAGTAGGGACTCCGGCGGTGTAACTATTGTTGCTCCGACTGGTAAGATTATTTCTGATACAAAGATGGGTGAAATTCGTTTTGTATTGAATAACGGAAAGCTTTATCGTCAGGATAATAATGAGATTAGTGTGCTCGGCTTTAATCGATACACTGTTCGGTTAGCCTTATCACAACTTGTAAAAGGTGTGCATTTGGGCAAACTTCGCCCTTCCGGCATGTCATATCCTCAGCTTCAAGCGATCAAAAATGATCCATCTCTCGCAGAAAGTGAGTCTTTTATTCGTAAAACAGACGTGGAGATACCAAAGCGCTGGGCAATGCCTTTTGCCTGCCTTGTACTTGGCTTATTTGCAATGCCGCTTGCCTGTGCCTTTGAAGGCATGCGTCAGCAGATGGGGGTCGTTATGGCTCTCGGTAACTTCCTTGTTTACTACAGCCTGCTTTCTATCAGCATGAAAAGTGGTGAAGGGGGCAGTGGTATTTCTCCGTCGATCAGCCTTTGGATTCCGAACATCCTTTTTGCCGGTTTGGCTATTGCAGGGCTGTATTTTACTGCAAAAGAACGAACCATAAATCTTACATCTATGATCACACATGTGATGTTTTTACGACGCAAGGATAAAGGGGGCGGAACATGTCGCTCTTAAGTCGCTACATGCTTAAGCAGAATCTTTTTTTGATGCTGCTTATTCTGGGTATTGGCACCGCGGTATACTTGCTGACAGATTTGTTTGAAAAATTGGATGACTTTCTTGAAGTGGGACTCGGTTTTTCTACTGTTGCTCTGTACTTCATCTGTAAGCTTCCACTTATTGTCTCGCAGATTCTTCCTGCGGTATTTTTGCTTTCCTGTACTGTCCAGTTGTGCGTTATGTCCCGTAACAAAGAACTTGTTGCGTTGCAGGCTGGCGGTGTTTCCTTTATCTCACTTGCCCGTTTTATCGTGTACATGGGGTTATTCTGGGCTGTACTTCAGCTTGGATTTTCACAGTATCTCGGAGTCATGGGTGATGTTGAGTCTCGTCGTATATGGAATGAAGAAGTACGAGGAAAATCTTCTGCCAATGCAACAGTTCGTGATATCTGGTTCCTTGAGGGTGAGTATGTCATTAACTTGGACGTAGCTCATCTGAATGCTGAAAAAGCTGAAGGTGTCACTATTTTGCGCATCTTGCCAGATGGCGACACTATTCAGGAAGTTATTAAAGCGCAGAGTATGAAAGTACAGCCTGAAGGCTGGCTGTTGACCTCCGTTCTTCGTACAGAGCCGGGCAGTTATAGTGAGACAACAATGCCAGAATTGGTATTGCCTATAGAGCAGAGATTGGGTGTGTTTAAGACTGTAGCCGCGGATGCAGATTTAAATAGGCTGGCTTTATGGGAACTTGGTGCAGCGATTGACCGATTGGAAAAATCCGGTTCCAACGTTGAAGCTTTGCAAACAGCTTATCAGCAAAAAATTGCTTATGCGGCTGCGGTGTTGTTAATGGGACTGATAGCCTTGATGCTCCTTACTTGGAGAGACAGTCTTTATATTAATATATCCATCGGGCTTATTATCACCTTTGCATTTTATGCGCTCTTCACATGGTTTGGTGCTCTCGGTGAACGTGGTTTTGTTAACCCTGTGTTTGGCGCATGGTTTGCGAATATCTTGTTTGGCGTGATCACTCTTGGACGTGTTCTTTGGTATACCCGTTCCCGTGTGAAGAAAACGTCCTCCATGACGCTTTCCGGTAGTACCTCGTAATTCTTTTATTACCGTAATAATATTTGTCATACGCTTAAAAATGGGTGTATGGAGTTTGTATGTTTGAAAATAGCTTTTATCCTGAATGGTTAGAAGTGTTTATTGTTGATGATGAACGCTTTGGAGCCGCATACGATGCTGTGCCGGATAACCGTCGTGCATGGCTTAAGACTACAATTGCACGATTGCATGCGTTACATGGAACTCCTCAAGTAATGTGGGGAAGACAGGAAAACCATTGGCGGCAAGGACATATCTCCATTGCGGAAAGTCGTCCTGTAGATTGGACTGCCGTGGTCGTTGATTCTGCATATGCGTCAGGCGTGCGCCTTCTTGCCGCAGCAATGATGCCGTTGCTTAGTGGTGTAGAAGATATCCTTGTTGTCTTTTCTGGTGATGCACCAGTTGCCGCGGAGTGTCTTGCTGCTCTTGAGCTGGCAGGTATTGAAATGGCTGTACAGCTTGATGCTGAGAACACAGCTTTGTTTATGGCAGAGTTGTCAGCATCAGGCATTAGCGGCCGAATCCTTGCCCTTGGCGAAACAGCCAGACATGCAGTGCATCACGTTGGCATACTGGGTAATGGTCTTTCAGCATGGTTTGAGCCTCAGCATACGAGTCTTGGTGTCCTGTCTGGTGCTTCTTTTGATAGAGATTTGCTAGCATGGGCTCATCCGGATTTAAATATCGTTGATGTTGCGGCTGATGATCTTGCTTCGCCTTCTTCTTTTGCCGCTATTTGCTGTGAGGCTGATGTCGTAGATACTGTGGCAGATACTGTTCCTGTGTCATTAGGCGCAGGGCAGGAGGGTTGTTGGATCTGGCCGGATTTATTACCCCAGTGGTTTACGCATCGTCGCTTTTCTCTTCTTTCCGAAGTGTAACATCGCATTTGAGTGAAGGTAAAATTAATGAGTAAGAGCGCAAATTCCTATCTGAACAACTTGAGAAATATTGGCATCATTGCGCATATTGATGCCGGTAAAACGACACTTACTGAACGAATTCTGTTTTACACCGATAAGATTTACCGCATGGGTGAAGTGCATGATGGCACTGCAACTATGGATTTTATGCCGGAAGAGCAGGAAAGAGGCATTACGATCGCTTCAGCGTGCACTTCATGCGAATGGAACGATGGTGTAATTAACATTATCGATACCCCGGGACATGTAGACTTTACCATTGAAGTTGAACGCTCATTACGTGTGCTTGATGGTGCAGTGGGTGTTTTTTGTGCCGTAGGCGGTGTTGAGCCACAGTCAGAAACTGTATGGCGGCAGTCTGAAAAATTTAAGGTTCCCAAAATTGCGCTGATTAACAAAATGGATAGACTCGGTGCTGATTTTAACTCAGTGCTTGAATCTATGCGTGAACGTTTAAACGCTTCTCCATTAGTGCTTGTGGCTCCGATTGGCGAAGGTGATGAGTTCGCCGGTCTTGTAGATGTCTTAACGCTTGAACGTCTGGACTTTGATCAGGAAACAGAAGGGCGAGAGTACACTCGTACGTCTCTTGAAGGCGATGAATTGGCCTTTGCTGAAGAATGGCGTGAAAAAGTACTGGAAACCATTTCTGATTTTGATGATGAGATTATGGAGTTGTATCTTGGCGGAGAAGAAGTTCCGCTTGATTTAATCAAGGAATGCATCCGTAAAGCTACACTCAATCTATCCATCACACCTGTTTTTTGTGGATCTGCTTTGAAGAATGTAGGAGTGCAATGTGTGCTGGATGGTGTGTTTGATTACCTACCGGCACCACTCAATGTTCCTGCACCCAAAGCAATCAGACCTGCAACTGGAAAAGCAGAACAGCTTGTCGTTTCACCTGAAAGTCCGTTAGGTGCACTTGCTTTTAAAGTGTACATGGATGAAGGGCGTAAGATGGTGCTGGCCCGTATTTATTCTGGTACACTGCGGTCTGGTGATTCTGTGCAGAACATTACGCAGGGAAAAAAAGAAAAACCTGCTCGTCTCTATCGCTTGCATGCAAGCCATAGAGAGCAAGTTGAAGAAGCACGTGCAGGTGAGATTGTTGCTTTGGCTGGGATGAAGTTTGCAAAAACTGGTGATTCCCTTGCGACTGAAGAGAATCCATACCTGCTTGAAAATATTACAGGGTACCGACCTGTTATTTCCCGTGCTTTGGAGCCTGCCAATTCTGAAGATGCTGAAAAGCTTGATGAAGTGTTGGAGAAGCTGCTGCTGGAAGATCCTACATTGCAGTATGAGCAAAGTCCTGAAACCGGACAGCGTGTAATTTCCGGCATGGGTGAGCTTCATTTAGAAGTGATCGTAGATCGTCTTACTCGTGAATATCATGTTACACCGCGTGTTGGGAATCCTCAGGTTGTGTATCAGGAGTCAATCAGCGGTAAGGGGTCCGCCGTAGAAGAATTTGATCGTGAACTCGGAGATAAACGTCATTATGGGTATGCGGCCCTGACGGTTTCTCCCCGTGAGCGCGATGCTGGTAATATGGTGCGGTTCACTTTTGATATTTCAGAATGGCCAGAGGCATGGGTAGATGCTGTTGAGCAGGGCGTTAAGGACGGCTTGCAATGCGGTGTGATTAAGGGCTACCCTGTGCAGGACGTAGAAGTTGCTATTACAGAAATAAAACGCAACGATTGTTCATCTGAACCGGGATATCGAATGGCTGCGGGCATGGCTTTGAAGGCTGCGCTGAGAAATGCAAAGCCAGAGTTGCTTGAGCCGATAATGGATGTAGAGATTTCTGTTCCTGATGAAAATGTCGGGGACGCTATCAGCTTGCTTGGCGCAAAGGGCGCAAAAGTTGAAAACCTCTTTGACCGCGCAGGGCTGAAAATGGTGAAAGCCTTAGCTCCTATGTGCAATCTGTTTGGTTTTTCAACAGAATTGCGTTCTGCAACACAGGGGCGCGCTGGGCTTGTAATTCAGTTTTTGCGATTTGATACATTGTCGTAGAAATTAGAAACGAGGACAGATTTCGGACAAATTTGCACATTGCAACGTTACTTCAAAAAATTCAGATGCTCACATAGTTTTAACTATGCTTCGCTCCTGACTTTTTCTTGTGCCTTGCACTGCACACGATTGTCTCAATCTGTTTAAAAACAACTTTGTCAGTAACCTCGAGGAGTTTTTGGTGCGGTTCTGGGAATCATTTAAGCGAGCTATTAGATATAACTACTTACGTGTAATGCGTTTGAAAGTTTCAACGCATTCTATTGCGTTAGGTGTGGCTGCCGGTGTGTTTACGGGCTGTCTGCCTGTTTTGCCATTCCAAACCGTTGTGGCTGTTGCACTGGCGTTTGTGTTACGATGCAGTAAAATTGCAGCGGCAGCGGGAACATGGATTTCTAACCCGTTAAACTGGGTTCCTTTTTACACTGCTTGTTTCTTCATCGGTAATTTGATTATTCCTATTGATGTAGCCTTTGATCCTCACCATATGGAACTGAAAGAGCTGTTTGAACAAGGTGGTGGGATCGTGATCGTAATGATGACAGGGGGCTTGGTGATGGCTGTGCCATGTTCCATCCTCTCATATTTTATTACGTTCAGAGCCGTTACTCGTTTTCGTCAACGCCGCATGATACGCCTTATTAATCAATATAAGAGTAGGCATGGAGACCAGGGCAGTAATGATAAAAATTTGGACAGCTGAGGAACAGGCTGATTTTGGACAACAGTTAGCTGCCTGTCGCAGGGCAGTTATCTTTCTGGACTACGATGGCACGTTAGCACCTCTGGTGCCGGATAGAGATAATGCTCGACCATTTCCCGGTGTTCGCGAAGCGCTTGATCGACTTCTAGCGATTAAGCATTGTCGCACTGTACTTGTGAGTGGGCGCAGGGTGATGGAGCTTCAACCATTGTTGCAAAGTCGTTTGCCTTTTGAAGCGTGGGGCTCGCATGGTGGTGAACACTTGCGGGTAACCGGACAGATGGAGATGGCAACTATTTCTGAAGAAGCCCGTGAAGGACTACGCATTGCTGCCGAAAAGATTACAGGCTTGTTGGATGAACATGCTATTGAACGTAAGCCTAGCAGTGTGGCAGCTCACGTAAGCGGCGTTAATGCAGAACTTGTCCCACAGTATCTTACAGAGATTGATGAGCTGTGGGAGCCTGTTGCAGAAGAGTTTGGTCTAGAGCTTTTGGACTTTCATGAAGGGATGGAAATGCGTGTCCCGGGAATGAATAAGTCTCGTGCTATTTATTCTGTTCTTTCAGAAGAGCCTAAAAATGCTGTTAAGGTATATATTGGTGATGATGTGACAGATGAAGATGCGTTTCGTGCTCTTGATGATCAAAGTCATACCATCCTGATAGGGCGAGAGAAACGTACTTCTGCCGCAAGGTGGTTATTGCCTGAAAGACCTTATGGACGACATATTATTGATTTTTTAAACGCGACTGCATCTGCTCTTTCATAGCAGTCGTAATTTGACTTTTAGCCCCGTTCTGCATTTTGCAGTGCGGGGCTTTTTTCTTTTCATGTATTGGTAACTCTCATTGTTTCGTTCGATTAAGCTGGGTATTCTAATATGCTGAATAATCGTAAAGGAGTTTCCATGCCCCATAATTTTAAAGACGACCAAGGCCTTATTGTAGTTTCGAACAGGTTACCCGTTTCGTTGGAATGTGCTGATGGAACGTGTCACTCTTCTGTGGTTTCCGGTGGCTTGGTCACGGCATTGTCGCCTGTGTTGACTGCAAGTAAAGGCACATGGATAGGTTGGGCCGGAACACCGGATGCCGAAGGGGTTGATGAGGCTTTACGTCTTTTTTCTGAAGAAACAGGCTACAGATTGCTTCAAGTTGGATTAACGGCGGAACAAATAGACGATTTTTATTTTGGATTTACTAATCAAATAATCTGGCCGTTGTTCCATGCTTCGCAGTTCGAATGTGATTTTAATCCTGATTACTGGCGGACGTATTTGGATGTGAACGAACTGTTTGCGTTCCGGACTGTTGAGACTGGTAATGAAGATGATTATGTATGGGTGCATGATTACCATTTGATGCATGTAGCAAAATATATGCGGGAGGCCGGAGACTGTAGGCGTACGGGATTTTTCCTTCATATTCCGTTTCCTTCTGTTGATAGATTTAAGCATCTTCCTTGGCGGACTGAGTTGTTGCAGGCTTTGCTAGAATACGACCAGATAGGGTTTCAAACTTTACATGACAGGCGCAATTTTATTCAAGCTATTTCAGTGCTGACTCCCAAAGTTCGTGTGTCCGGTCGTGGGCAGGTCGTACACGCAAGAGTAGGGTCGCGCGTGGTTAAAATTGGTGCGTTCCCTATTAGTATCGATTACAAAAATTTTTACCAGACAGCCCGGTCAGCTGGTGTCCGAAAAGCTACACAGCAGGTACATAAAGCATTACCAAACAGAAGTATCATTCTGGGCGTAGATCGTCTTGATTATACCAAAGGTATTCCGCTTCGGCTTAAGGCAATGCATAGGTTGCTAACAATGTATCCGGAGTTGCAAGGGCAGGTAAGCCTACTCCAGATTGTTGTTCCTAGCAGGGCGACCATTCCATTGTATGCAGAGTTGAAAAAAGAAATTGAAAGGCTCGTCGGGCGGATCAACGGTGAATTCTCTGTGCCGGGGTACGTCGCGATTCATTATCAGTATCGTAATTTGTCTTTTGAAGAGTTGCTTGCGTACTATCGTGCTAGCAGTATTGCTTTAGTGACCCCGCTTCGTGATGGGATGAACCTTGTGGCCAAAGAGTACTGTGCGGCAAATGTTGAACGTACAGGAGTGCTCGTGTTGAGCGAATTTGCCGGTGCCGCAGCACAGCTTAGAAATGGGGCTATACTGGTTAATCCTTTTGATGTAGAAGGTGTTGCTGCTGCTATTCATCAGGCATATATGATGGATAAAAAAGAGCGGCAGGGACGGATGGATAGAATGCGGGAATCAATCCGCAAAAATGACATTTTTAAATGGGTAGACAGCTTTTTTGCATCTGCTTTTGCAAAGTAGCGTTGCCTGTCTGGATATACACACATGGCATTGGATATTAAGCAAGGACCTCGCGCAAAGAAAAGTTTGGGTCAGAACTTTTTGCAGGACAAAAATACGGCTAACCGTATCGTTGATGCGCTTCGCATAGAAGCTGAAGATCATGTTATTGAAATCGGCCCGGGGCCGGGTGCGTTGACGCATCTTATTCATAATCGCAAGCCGGCTTGGTTTACGATTCTTGAAAAAGATTACCATTGGGCTCATGAGCATAAGCGTTTGCCGCCTGCTGGTGATCCTGAATTGCAGGTTGTGCTTACAGATGCCTTGTTGTTCCCGTGGGAGAATTTAACTCCTGAAAAGCCATGGAAAATTATTGGCAACCTTCCATACAACATTGCATCTCCACTGATGTGGGATATTTTAAGTAAATCTACGGGATTGAAACGTGCTGTTTTTATGATTCAGAAAGAAGTGGGGGACAGAATTGTTGCTGCACCATCTTCCAAACAGTACGGGGCGTTGTCAGTCTGGTTGCAGAGCTATAGTAAGCCAAAGCGCGAATTTATTGTTCCTCCAGGGGTATTCCTGCCACGTCCTAAGGTTGATTCAGCGGTGCTGAGTTTTGTGCCGACTCCTGCCGAAGAACGTGATTTTGACCCTGATGCCCTTTCATGGTTACTAAAAGTAACTTTTCAGCAACGCAGAAAGCAATTGCAGAAGATTTTAAAAGGTTGCGTTGCTTCCGGTGCTGACGAAGCTTTTGAAAAAGCTGGCGTGCAAGGCTCTGCAAGGCCTGAGACGCTTACAACTCGCCAATTCCAAATATTGGCAGATGCGTTGAAAAGCTGCCCTAAGAAGTAGAAAACCCCTGTTTACAAGGGGCTAAGAGTGTATAAACCGTTGCATATGCTGAATGCATCTGGTATCGACTAACAAGTTTGGGCTTATATCTCAAATAACAGTAATATCTTTTGGAGCTAGAGTGTGTGCGCTTTGGCGAAAATTATTACAACCCCCAGAGAGGAGGACGTGACCGTGACCAAGGCGGAACTCGTAGAACGAATTGCTGAAAAAGCAAATCTCACTAAAGCAAATGCAGAACGCTCCCTGAACGCATTCCTTGAATCTGTACAGGATGTTCTTGTGGCTGAAGGTAAATTAACTCTTACAGGCTTTGGCACCTTCGTTGTCGAAGAGCGTAAAGAACGTTTGGGCCGCAACCCTCAGAGTGGTGATCCAATTATCATTCCAGAAACAAAAGTAGTAAAATTCCGTCCAGGAAAATTGCTTAAAGAAGCTGTTAAGTAGTAGGAGGAGGCTCTTATGCTGCACGGTGAAACTCTTCAGAGCGCATTGCCTCAGGATATTCCATGGTGGATGCCTGACCATTTCGTATTTTTCGGAGCACTCTACGCTGTTCTGTTCGTAATTCTTGGTGGACTGGGTTACGTAATTCTTAAGTCTATTCTTCATGCGAAGCATGAAAATCACGGACACAGTCACTAATTTTTGTTTGTTAGAAAAAGCCTACTGCTTGCAGTAGGCTTTTTTATGCGCAAGATATAAAAAATAACTTGCAAAAAAACAAATCAGGCCGTAAATTACGCTCTTGTCTTGGGCGCGTTTGCGTTTGAGGTATTAAGTAATGAAGGTGGTGATATTTCATGCCAGGCGTATATCTCGATGATGGTGATTACAACTTCGACATCGCGCTTCGACGCTTTAAAAAGCAGGTTGAAAAGGCAGGCATTCTTTCAGAAATGAAAAAACGTCAGCATTTCGAAAAACCTAGCGTAATGCGTAAGAAGAAGAAAGCAGCTGCCCGTAAACGTCTTCTTAAGAAGATGAGAAAGATGAACCAGTACTAGTACTAGTTCACCGCTACGGCGGGTGCATCTTATAGATGCTTCTTGGCGGGGATTCGTTATCGGATCCCCGCATTATTCTATGCAAAAATTACATAAGAGTGACAGCATGAGCCTTATTCAGCAGATCGATAAAGATTACATTACTGCCTATAAAGCCAAGGAGCAAGTTGCACTTGGTGTACTGCGTCATCTGAAAACTGCTGCGAAAAACATGCAGATTGACCTCAAGCGTGAACTTACCGATGAAGAAATGCTTGATGTTATGATGAAGCAGGCTAAACAGCGTCAGGACTCTATTGAACAGTTCCGCGCGGCGAATCGTGAAGACCTTGCTGCAATTGAAGCTGCAGAACTTGAAGTTTTGCAGACTTACTTGCCAAGCCAGCTTTCCGACGTTGAACTTGAAGAACTTGTTACCAAAACCGTAGCAGAAACCGGCGCAGCCGGCATGAAAGATATGGGTAAGGTAATGAATGCCATTATGGCAGAGTACAAAGGTCGCGTAGACGGTAAGAAACTGAGTGCATCAGTTCGCGCAAAGCTCGCATAATTTTATGGAGCAGCGTACCATACACAATTTAGAGTTCCGTAAGGTGCTTGAGCGCCTTGCGGACTTTGCCGTTTCGGAAGCAGGCACCAATGCGTGTTTGTCAATTGCTCCCGTGTCCAATAGAGACGATGCACAAAAGGCTGCACAGTTTTTTAGACAAGGGCAGGAATGGACTCGTACCGTTACTGTGAAACTCTCTTCTTTTCCTGATCTTGCAGGAATGTTCCGCTTTATAGATACCCCGACTGCTGTGCTTGATCTCGACGATCTATGTGCACTGCGTCAGGTGCTTGTTCAAGCACGGGATCTGCGGGCTTCTATTCGTGTAAGCACAGACTACTCACCATGGCCACTCCTGCTGGAGATGGTGGATAAATTTCCTTGGCCGGAGCAATGCGCTTCCGGACTTTCCCGCTGTGTTGGGGATGATGGTCTTATCCGTGATAACAGTACCCCTGAGCTTTTGTTAATACGTCAGGAGATTCGTCGAATTCACCAGACGTGTACACGCAAAGCAAAGGATTTTGTTAATTCACACGGCATCCTACAATATCTTCAAGATGAATACATCACACTCGCGAGTGATCGCTATGTATTGCCACTTAAAAGCAATTTTAAGGGCAGGGTACAAGGGATCATTCACGACTACTCTCAAACTGGCGAAACTTGCTATTTTGAGCCGATGTTCCTTGTTGATCTCAACAACGAACTTGCAGAGCTGAAAAAGCAAGAACGCGAAGAAGAGCATAAGGTTTTTGAATTCCTGACAGGTCTTGTTCGTGCCAATTTTGGCGCGTTGCATGGCGTGTACGACCTTATGGTTCAAGTGGATGTTTTGCTTGCAAAATGTGCCTTAGCTTCCAAGTTTAATGGTGTTGCACTGGACTTTAGTAACGAAGGTAATCTGCATCTTGTTAATGCATTACATCCGTTACTTGCTCTGGCTGAAGGCGGCGCGCTGCCTGTTACGCTAGAGCTTCAGAAAGAACAGTTTGCTTTGCTTATTAGTGGCGGTAACGCGGGTGGTAAGACTGTGTGTCTTAAAACCATCGGTCTTATCGCGATCATGGCAATGAGCGGCTTACCTGTTCCTGTAAAAGAAGGCAGCTCCATACCATTTTGGAAAAATATTTTCGCTTTTATCGGTGACGAACAAAGCCTTGAAGAAAATGTATCTACATTTACTGCTCAAATTACAAACTTGGGTGCTATTTGGGATACTGCAGACGACAGCACGCTTGTAATTCTTGACGAATTTGGCGCAGGTACTGATCCTGCTCAGGGTGCAGCGCTTGCTCAGGCTGTTATCGACGAATTACTTGAGCGTGGGGCGTATATTTGTGCAGCGACACATTTCCCTGCGTTAAAGGCATACGCACTTTCGAACGATAAGGTTCGTGCAGCGTCTGTTCTTTTTGATCCAAGCACAAAGAAACCTTTGTATACTCTTGCATACGACCAAGTTGGTGCATCTCTGGCACTTGATGTGGCGCGCGAGCACGGTATGCCGGATTATGTATTACGTCGTGCTGAGCAGTATTTGCTTATGGATGGCGAAGATACTTCCGCGCTGATTGATCGTCTCAATACTTTGGCTGTTGAACGTGAACGCGAAATGAACAAGCTTGATGCAGAACGTGAACGTTTTGAAGAGCGTCGCAAAAAGCTTAGTGTTCGCTACGAGCGGGAACGTGACCAGCTGTTTGGAGACATCAAAAAAGAAGCACAGAGTGTTCTTAATGATTTAAAAACACAGAAGATTACCCATAAGCAAGCTTTGAAAGAGTTAGCAAAAACTCGTCAAAAGCTTGTTGAAGCTGACAAGACTGAACGTCCTAAGGCGGAGGCATTAGCTCCGCAGGAAATTAAGCCTGGTCAAACATTAAAATATAATCCTTGGAAGAAATCAGGGGTTGTTGAAGAAATTGATGATAAACGTGGAAAGGTCAAAATCAATCTTTCCGGCGTTGCTATGTGGGTTAATTTACATGACGTTTCTTTTGCCGAAGATGGAGCTACAATAGTTCAGACCTCTCAGGTTACCGTAAAAGCAGAGCGTAAAACATCTTTTAGGGTTGACTTACGTGGAAAGCGTGCTGATGTAGCTATAAGTGAACTTGACTCTTTTATCGATAAAGCTCTTTTGAGTAATACCGAAGAGCTCGAAGTTGTGCACGGAAAGGGTACTGGTGCGTTGCGCCGTGAGATTCATTCTTACCTTAAAAATGCCCCTGCCGTTGCATCATTCCGCCTTGCTCCTGCCGATTTAGGTGGTGACGGAATGACAATTGTTGAATTGCGATAATGTCTTCTGGGTATCGTAACGATTCTGGATCAGCCATGACAAATAGCGGTTTTTCTGCTGTAAAAGAAATTAAAGCTCGTCTGAATATTGCTGACGTTGCAAGGCGCTACATGGAGTTGCGTCATGCCGGAGGCAGATGGATGGGGCTTTGTCCTTTTCATCAAGAGAAGACGCCATCATTTTCTATCAATGAAGATGAAGGTTTTTACTACTGCTTTGGTTGTCAGGCTGCAGGCGATGTTATTGACTTTTTTTGCAAAGTTAATGGTTTAGAATTTCGAGAAGGTCTGCAGCAACTTGCAGAAGAAACCGGAGTTCAACTTACTGAATATAAAGCAGACCCGCGTGCGAAAGAAGAGCGTGATTTTAAAAAACAATGTTATACAATGTATGACGTTGCAAAAAATCACTTTCGACAAAATCTTTCAAAACATGATGCACGGGAATGCAGAGACTATATTAAAGGGCGTAAACTTACGCCTGAGATTGTAGAGAGCTTTGAACTGGGCTGGGCTCCTGATTCGTGGCAATCCCTTTCTGACGCATTGGTTGCGAAGGGAGTGACACAAAAGCAGGCTGCTGAGGCTGGTCTTTTGTCACGCAATGATCGTGGTCGTATGTATGACCGCTTTCGTGGCAGATTTATATTCCCGATCAAGAACCTTTCCGGACAAGTTATCGCTTTTGGCGGTAGAATCATTGGAAAAAGTGATCAAGCGAAGTATATCAACAGTAGCGATTCTGTAATCTATAAAAAAGGTGAGCATCTCTACGGACTTTTTCAAGCACGTAGAGCTATTTCCGCTACCAAAAGTGCCTTTTTAACCGAAGGGTATATGGATGTATTAACACTACATCAGTTTGGTTTTGAAAATGCCTGTGGGGTGCTCGGTACAGCTCTTACTCCGGATCAAGTCAAACGACTTGGCGGCTTTTGTTCTTCTGTTGATCTCATCTTTGATGGTGATGAAGCAGGGCGCAAGGCTGCATTAAAAAGTTGTGAGATGATTCTGACCAAAGGTATGAAGTGTCGAGTTGTTCTTTTACCGGACGGTGAAGACATTGACAGCTTTTTACATGAGCGGGGCGTTGAGGCGTTTGAAAAGCTTCTTGCCCAATCTCCTGATGGACTATCCTATTGCACTGCAACAGTTAGCATGTACGCACCGCGCGATGTAATGGATTGGACTACCCGTTTTTTAAGCAGCATGGAACAGCCTGAACTCTGTTCATTTTACGTGTCTCGAATCGCATCCGGACTGGGTCTGGATGAAAAGGAATTACGTCAGACTGTTGCTCCCAAAAAAGCCGCTCAGACTAAACCGCGCTCCTCCTTTCAACAGCGAGGGAAACGGGATAAGTCCGGTGGTTGGAAGAAAAAACAGGATGTTTTGCAGGTTTCTGCTCCGCGTCCTGTGTTAGCTGCTTCATTAGAAGAGCGAGTGTTGCAGTTTGTAGTACGTTACCCTCACCATGTGTCCACGTTGGAACAATATGGAGGGATAGAACTTTTACAGTCCTCATGGGCTGAGTCGCTCTGGAACAAAATTTCTGCTTACGGCAATGATGCCGCTGAGTACCTTGAAGGTAAAGAAAAAGTATTTTGGATTAAGCACCGTATTGTAGATACGGCTGCGATGCAAAAAGAACAGGAAGAATTGAACGATGTCTGTATGTTCCTGGAAAGAACTCGCCGCCAACAGCAAGGGCAATCCCTAGTCGCCGCAATGCGGCACATTACAGAGGGGGGCGAACAGGATGCAGAGATGGATTTTCTTCTGGCCTTAAAAGAATCCTTGGGGAGGTCCAATGGGGAATATTAAGGACATCCAGCAAATCAAGTCCTTGATTGCGAAGGGCAAGGTTAACGGGTTCCTGACCTTTGAAGAGGTCAACAAAGCGTTACCGGCTGAAGTGAATACTCCCGAACAGGTTGAAGAGATCATCGGGATTTTTGATCAGTTGAATATTGCTATTGTTGACAACGACAAAGCCAAGGATGAAGTTCCCGTTGCCGATGCTGACAACGATGACGACCTGCCTTCTGAAACCGTTATTGAATTTAACGAAGAAGAAGAAACTACCGATTACGCATCACGTAGCACAGACCCTGTGCGAATGTATTTGCGAGAAATGGGCGCAGTACCGTTACTCGATCGAGATGGCGAAGTAGTTATCGCTAAGAAGATCGAAATTGGTGAGCAGGATGTATTATATGCACTTGTAGAAGTGCCTGTGGCTGTTGAAGAGCTCGTAAGTGTTGGTGAAGACCTTAGAGAGAACCGTGTTAAGCTGAAGGACGTTGTTAAGACCATCGAAGAAGATGATCCTAGCGAAGACGAACTTAACCAGCGTGAACGCGTTATCAAGCTTCTGGACGAGATTCGTAACATCTACAAAAAGAAAAGAAAGATTTACGACAAGCTCGATGATTGTTGTACTCTAGATCGTAGAGTATACGGTTTGCAAAAAGAGATTATTCAGTACAAAGAAGATGTTGTAATTCGTCTTCGCGATATTAAACTGGAAAAAACTCTTATCGACCGTGTTATTGAGACTGTTGAAGACTACGTGCGACAGATGCATAACTGTCAGCGTGATCTTTCTGCATATATTCTTTCAACCGGTAAAACACAGTCTGAAATTCAGATTTTGTTTAAACAACTTGATGATCGTGAAGTGAATCCAGTTGTTGCAGCGGATGAACTCGGACTTACTGTAGATGAGTTATTCTCCTTTAAGGAAATGATTCTCGGTAAGATCGAAATTTTGAAGCGCTTGCAAGAAAAATGTTGTCATAACGTTACAGATCTTGAAGAAGTTCTTTGGCGTATTAAATATGGTAACACTGCAGCAATGCGCGCAAAGCAGGAGCTTATCCGCTCCAACTTGCGTCTTGTTGTAAGTATTGCAAAAAAATACACAAACCGTGGTTTACAGTTCCTTGATCTTATTCAGGAAGGTAACATCGGTCTTATGAAGGCTGTTGATAAGTTCGAATATCAGCGTGGTTACAAGTTTTCTACCTATGCAACCTGGTGGATTCGTCAGGCCATTACTCGCGCTATCGCGGATCAGGCTCGTACTATCCGTATTCCAGTGCACATGATAGAGACTATTAACAAATTGATCAGAACTTCTCGTTACCTTGTTCAGGAGCTTGGACGTGATCCAACACCTGAGGAAATTGCAGAACGCATGGACTATCCGATCGATAAAGTGAAGAAAGTCCTGAAGATTGCAAAAGAACCTATTTCTCTTGAAACTCCGATTGGCGATGAAGAAGATTCTAGCCTCGGTGATTTCATTGAAGATAAAAAAGCAGTTGCTCCAGCTGAAGAAGTGGTAAACACTAAACTTGGTGAGCAGATTGCGGGCGTTCTCGCAGACCTTACTCCTCGTGAGGAACAGGTGTTGCGTAAGCGTTTTGGTATCGGTGAAAAATCCGACCACACCCTCGAAGAGGTTGGTAAGTTGTTTAACGTTACTCGTGAACGTATTCGACAGATCGAAGCAAAGGCGCTTCGAAAACTACGCCATCCGGTTCGAAGTCAGACTCTTAAGTCTTACTACGAAAACTAGAAAAAAGGCGGCTTCAACTGAAGCCGCCTTTTTTTTTGAGCTTTTTATTGGAGTTCTCATGATAAATCGGACAATATGCCTTTTAGCAATTCTATGTTTGATTTGTGTTACAGTTTTAACGTCTTTTGCCGATACAGTTCACACTGTAGCTACAGTTATTGATGGTGACACTGTAATCCTTAAAGATGGAAGAAAGGTACGAATAGCTTTTATAGATACTCCGGAAATGGAATATAAAAAAAGAAAGCAACAGTACTTTTCAATTAAAGCTAAAAAATTTATAGTTGATACAGTTTTGGGACAGAACGTTACGTTACAAAGAATTACTGCTAAAGATAGATATAAAAGATTAGTCGCAATCGTTACGTTGCGTGACGGTCGAGACGTAGGAGCCTTACTTGTTCAAAAAGGCTTGGCTTTTGTGTATCCTCATGGTGTAAAACATCGGTCATATATAGATAAACTTGGAGAAATGCAGAAAAAGGCCATGAATGCAAGAGCAGGAATGTGGGATAAAGTAATTACTTACTTTGAAAGTGCTGGGAACGTTGTTGGTAATAGACGCAGTAAACGTTTCTTTGCATTGGATTGCAAAGTTGTTAAAGACATTGCAACTAAGAACAAAGTTCATTTTATGTCTGCTGTTGATGCACTTTATAATGGCTATGCACCAGCACGAATTTGTAAGCTATGGCCTCTAGATACAGATATTTTAGACAAATAAAAGTCGTATAGAGTGCCATACTTTTTATTATAAGAAAAAAATTGCTGAACTGTATTTGTAAGGGGGCGATGTTGCATTCTGATAACCCTTCAGAAAGAATTTGCCGTTTCGAAGTGGGTCATAAATATTGTGATCTGTTTGAGCGCTTGGGCGTTCCACGCGATGATCGTTGGCGTTCACTGCTTTCATGTCTGCGCAGCACCCAGAAATATTCATACTATTCTCAAGCACAAAAGAAATCTGTTGCAGATTTGTTAATCAAAACTCTTGAGAATGCAGATTTTTCAGAGGAAAACTATTGCTCTGTCTTGCGGGAATATCAAGCTATTTTAGCGAGTTCTTATGCAAAAAAACTAGAAGAAGCGTTAAAAGAGTCTGCCGATTTGGCCGACGATTTTCGGCGTAATGTGTACACTCACAAAGGTGCTGTCGAAGGCTTGGAAGAACAGAGTGTTGAAGCGGTTCGCAGTGGAGCAGATCCCGAGGATATTGTTGCTCAACTGAGAAGCACTTTTCAGGAAGTTATCTCTGTTATGAAAGAGGATGCAGAGCGCCTTGATCATATATGCAAGACAGATGGTCTTACAGGGCTCTTTAATCGCCGTGCTTTTGATGAAAGCTTGAAAGGGGGCATTAGTGCATGGGAAAGCAATAATACGCCGCTTTGCCTGCTTTTGTTGGATATTGACAACTTGAAGAATTTTAATGACCGTTTTGGTCATCGTATCGGTGATCAGGCATTGCAGACTTTTTCGCAAATTATGCAGGAAGTCGCACATAGGCGTCATGATGATGAAGATATCTGCTGCTGTAGATTCGGCGGCGATGAGTTTGCTATTTTGTTGTTTGGTGACGCAGCGTCAGATGTTATCGAAATAGCACAATCTATTAGAGCACGCCTTGAAACCTATGACTTTGTTATTCGGGACAATCAAGGGCGTATCATTAAGCGTAACGTACAGATGACCGTTTCGTGCGGTTTTGCATATTCACGTGATTTTGAGTTGGAAAATTTAGCTGCCCTTATGTTGGATGCCGCAGATTCTGCTCTTTACGAAGCAAAAGATCTCGGGCGAAATCGAATTGTTGAGTACACAAAAAAAGACAATAGTTGCACATTTACCGTCATCAGCGGCGGTGAGGTTGCATAAAATATAATAAAAATGGTTCCGGTCATGTTGACACAACGACAGGAACCATATAGCAATTTTCTTAACGCGAATTTATTCTCAGGGCAGGGTGTAATTCCCTACCGGCGGTAATCCTCATTAGGAAAGCCCGCGAGCGCTTCGTTGTACGAAGGTCAGCAGATCTGGTGTGATTCCAGAGCCGACGGTTAGAGTCCGGATGAAAGAGATTAAATGCAGCTTGCATTCCTTTTTTGGCAGCGTATATATGCTGCTCTATTCTTTTGCACTGCTTTTTACTTGCCCTGATTCTTGCGATTCTTAAACTTTTTGGAGAATTCAATGAATCAGTCATTACTTGATCAGTTTGGTACCTCAGAGGAACGTGTAAAAAGAGCTCTTGCTGCTTTGCAGCAGGGATCTGGTGTTATTGTTACTGACGATGAAGATCGTGAGAACGAAGGTGATATGATCTTTTCTTCAGAACACCTTACATCTGTACAGATGGCTTTACTCATTCGTGAATGTAGCGGCATTGTTTGTCTCTGCATGACTGATGATAAAATTAAGCAACTTGATTTACCAATGATGGTTGATGAAAACCACAGCCAGTTCCAGACTGCATTTACAGTATCTATTGAAGCCGCTGAAGGCGTAACCACCGGTGTTTCTGCAGCAGACCGTGTTCGCACCGTTAAAGCAGCATCCTGTGGTAGCGCTGATTCTTCGGTCCTTAATAGCCCAGGTCACGTATTTCCGCTTCGTGCCCGTGAAGGTGGCGTTTTAGAACGTCGTGGTCATACAGAAGCTACTGTTGACCTTATGCGCCTTTCCGGTCTTGGAAATTGTGGTGTGCTTTGTGAAGTAACAAATCCAGATGGTACTATGGCTCGTATGCCAGAGCTTGTTGAAATCTCAAAAAAATATGAGATGCCAATGCTTACCATCGAAGACTTGGTTGCCTACAGAAAAGAAAATAGCCTTTAGGGTGCAGCGCTAATCCCTACGACACAACGAGAAAGATCGGACTATGTCCGGTCTTTTTTTTTGTAGCGCACTCACCAAATGCGATGATGCTAATTTTTTCTGCAAGATTGTTCTAAACACTAAAAAGTCGAATATCCTGAGATGTCACGAATGTCTTTGCTCGGCAGAGTCGTAAATTATTGACATGACTTTCGAGGTTTGCAATATTTGTCACCAGTGGTGACTTTTGCGACACACTTCATATTGCGGGCACCATTGTTGGTATTAATTGCAGACTGTGAGGAGCCGAGAATGCCTAAAACTCGAACAGAAAAAGCTATTGCTTACCTTAA
Organism: Halodesulfovibrio sp. MK-HDV; assembly: GCF_009914765.1. Classification (NCBI taxonomy): domain Bacteria; kingdom Pseudomonadati; phylum Thermodesulfobacteriota; class Desulfovibrionia; order Desulfovibrionales; family Desulfovibrionaceae; genus Halodesulfovibrio; species Halodesulfovibrio sp. MK-HDV. The sequence goes on from NZ_WYDS01000001.1 coordinate 22,719, forward strand.
TGATGGATTGATGTGTTCAGAGGCCGTTATTGCACCATATGCAGAAGAATTTGGTCTTTCTAAAGATGTTGTCTTGAAAATATCAAGCGGCTTTGCGGGAGGAATGGCTCAGGCTTTAACGTGCGGGGCTGTTTCTGGGGCTTTTATGGTAATTGGTTTGAGACATGGAGCGGGTGTTTCAAAAGACCAAGGTTCAAGGAATTTTTGTTTTCAACTTGTTAAGGAGTTTTCTCAGCGTTTTGAAAAAAGAAGAGGAACCATAGAGTGTCGCAAGATTCTTGGGATGAATGATATAAATCCTGATAATCCTGAAGATATGAACAGATTAAGAACTACTGGGATATGTGAAGGTGTTGTCCGCGATGCAAGTGACATTTTAGAAGAATTACTTTTTGAAAATAAGGTGGAGGGGAAATGAATAAACCAGCCAAACCAACAGGACGCAAGGAGCAGACTAAAGAAAAGTTAGTCAGTTCCGTTGGCAAAGTTCTTGCGAGAGATGGATTTAAAGGTCTCGGGGTAAATAAGGTTGCAAGAGAAGCTGGTGTGGATAAGGTGTTGGTTTATAGATATTTTGATGGACTCCCAAACCTAGTGCTCGAATACAGTAATACCTGTGATTTTTGGCCAACAGCAAAGGAACTACTTGGCTCCGAACCTGAAAGAATAAAAGCGTTTTCACCCGACAGACAAATCGCAGAATTTTTTAAATCATTTGTTGTGGCGCTCCGAAATCGCCCTGTGACATTAGATATTCTTGCGTGGGAAGTTCTTGAAAGAAATGAACTTACAAAGCAGCTTGAAGATATCAGGATAAGAACTGTTCTACAGTATTTTGAATATCTTGAGGATATTCCTGATGATGAAAATTTGACCGCAATTGTCGCTATTATGAGTGGAGCCGTAACTCATCTTCTTATTAAATCACGAATAACGGGTAGTGTTGGCGGGCTTGATATTGAAAAAGAAGACGGTTGGGAAAGAATAAACAGAGCAATAGAATTGTTACTGAAGGGTATATTTGAGTAATATTGATTTTACTCCGCACGGATGAGGAATAAAGCAGGTCGAAAATTGTGCATGTAATCTTGTTTTTTTAATACGTCTATGTGTTGAGTGGCAATGAGCGAGTGTTGTCTTAAATTTTCTTTTATCGCGGCGTTGCAATCTCGCGCATCGTTTTCTTTTTCAGCAACTTTCAACAGCATCAGATTACTATCAAATAACGTGCCAAGGTATATATTGATGTTGTTTTACGTTTTATAAAACTGAAAACAGGTAGTCAGCAAGTTCTTGCTTAAAAGCAGGCAACTTTTTGCTCATTGAGCAAGAAGTTGCCTGCTTTTTTGTTTTTATAGAATAGAATCGCTGATTTACAATTTCTTAGATTTTATATGACAATGAGAGAAGTTTTTTACCTGACTAATGTCCATATTATTCGGCTGTTTAAGTATTGTTTGATGGTTTGGATTAGAACTGAATTTTTCATTAAAAAAGCATTAAAAAAAACGGTTTTCCGAATAGGTTTTCTGAAAAAAAATTAAAGATTTATCGAAGTTTCTATTGATGTTTGATTTTTTTAAATGTAGAGGGCAGTTGTTGCTTCGATATAGAAGTTTAAATATCGATGTGGGTGTTTTTTTGGTGCATAAAATAGGAATTGAATTTTTTTGAAAAAGTAAGATTCATTTTCCTGTAGCACAGAACCAAGTGAAATATTTCAAATCGGTGTTGTAACTTTTTATATGTCTCATGCAATAGAAATTTAGATTGTACATCGTAATTACAACAATTCATTTTTTGACATGGTGAGCATTAGTTCTTTGTTGTCTAATGAGCCATACTGTTTATACGTACTTATTGCAGTTTGGTATTTGGTTTTTACGATGATGATCGTTTAATAACAACATGTTGTAAATTTAAAGGTGCAAATGCATCTTTCAATCACAACACTATGTCGATGGAGAACTTAATATGGCTAAAGAGGGAAGTGTAGCTCCGAAAGAGCGAATAAATATTAAATACGTTCCCGCCACTGGCGACCAACAAGAAGAAGTCGAATTACCATTGAAAATGGTTATTATGGGCGACTTTAAGGGGCATCCTGAAGATACTCCTATTGAAGAAAGACAGACCGTATCTGTAGATAAGAACACATTTTCTTCCGTAATGGCTGAAAGTGACCTCTCTTTAAGTGCATCAGTGCCTAACTTGATGGTTGATGAAGAAGGCGTGGACTTACCAGTTAATCTATCTTTCCGCTCATTAAGCGATTTTACACCTGATTCAATCGCAAATCAGGTTCCAGAGCTGAAGCAGTTGATTGAATTACGTGAAGCGCTTGTCGCTTTGAAAGGCCCACTCGGAAACATCCCTGCCTTCCGTACCAGAATGCAAGACTTGCTCTCCTCGCAGGAATCTCGCGAGAAATTGCTGGCTGAATTGCAGTTGGTTGGTGGTGGTGATGAAGCAGCTTCTGAAGCTGAACCTGCTCCGAAAGCTGAGCCTGCTCCTAAGAAAGACAAGTAGCCCGTACTGTAAGAAGATCAGTGCGAAGAGGATTATTCTATGTCCGCTCAAGTACAAACTGCTGCAGTAGAGAATGCTGCACCGGTAGGCCTTCTCGATGAAATTATGGCGCAGACCAAAATGGCGCCGAACGAAGAAGGCTATGATGTTGCTAAAAAAGGTGTAGCAGCATTTATTGAAAACCTTATCGGTACTAATAAGACAGAAGAGCCGGTAAACAAAACTCTCGTAGACCAGATGCTTGTTGAGCTTGATAAAAAGATCAGCTCGCAGATGGATGCAATTCTTCACGAAGCCAGCGTGCAGGAGATGGAATCTTCATGGCGTGGGCTTAAACTTTTAGTTGATAGAACTGACTTTCGTGAGAACATTAAGCTTGAATTGCTTCATGTTACTAAGAAAGAGTTGCTTGATGACTTCGAATTTGCACCGGAAACCGTGCAGTCTGGTTTATACAAGCACGTATACTCTTCCGGTTACGGTCAGTTCGGTGGTGAACCAATCGGTGCAATGATTGGTAACTACTCGTTCTCTCCAAGCACACCGGATATGAAGCTTCTTCAGTACGTAGCTGCTGTTGGTGCTATGGCTCACGCGCCGTTTATCTCCAGCGTTGCTCCGGACTTCTTCGGTATCGACTCTTATGAAGAATTACCGAACTTGAAAGATCTTAATACAATCTTTGAAAGCCCACGTTACACCAAATGGCGTTCCCTGCGTGAGTCTGAAGATTCCCGCTACCTTGGTCTTACTGCGCCACGCTTTTTGCTGCGCGTTCCTTACGATCCAGTCGAGAACCCTATCAAATCATTCAATTACCGCGAAACCGTTAGCGACTCTCACGAGAGCTACCTTTGGGGTAACACTGCATTTGCAATGGCATCTCGTCTTACAGACAGCTTTGCAAAATTCCGCTGGTGCCCGAATATTATCGGCCCTCAGAGCGGTGGTGCTGTGGAAGATTTGCCAGTGCATGTATATGAAGCACTTGGTTCCCTTCAGGCAAAAATTCCAACTGAAGTTCTTATTACTGACCGTAAAGAATTTGAACTTGCAGAAGAAGGTTTCATTTCCCTTACCATGAGAAAAGGCAGCGACAACGCAGCATTTTTCTCTGCTAACTCTATTCAGAAACCAAAAGTGTTTCAGAATACCAAAGAAGGTAAGGAAGCAGAAACTAACTACAAGCTTGGTACTCAGCTTCCATACATGATGATCATCAACCGCCTTGCGCACTACATTAAAGTGCTCCAGCGCGAACAGATTGGTTCATGGAAAGAACGCCAGGATCTTGAGCGCGATCTTAATACATGGATTCGTCAGTATGTTGCTGATCAGGAAAACCCACCTTCTGATGTACGTAGCCGTCGTCCGCTTCGCGCTGCAAAAATCGAAGTTTCCGATATCGAAGGCGATCCAGGCTGGTATCAGGTTTCTCTCGCAGTACGTCCTCACTTCAAATATATGGGTGCGAATTTTGAATTGTCCTTGGTAGGCCGACTCGATCAGGCATAGCAATGTCTCATCTTCGAGCTAAGAACAATTCTTACGGAAGCTTCTTTGAACGACTAGAAGCAGATGCATCAACTCGGTCGGTGACGCAATGTCCCGACCCCGTTGATGTGGTCGATTCCGTAAAGCGAAATATCGCACAGCTTCTTAACACCCGTATGGGCGAATCGCTAAGTGCACCCGATCTCGGGTTGATGGATTTTAATGACGCAACTCTCGGTAGTCAGGATTTGGCTGTACAGATTCGTCGGGCAATCCGTCATTGCATAGAGCGGTACGAACCGCGGGTGGAAGATATCGATATCAGAGTGTTACCGGACGCAACAACGCCGCTGAAGCTGAAATTTCATATTGTAGCAACAGTACGTTCTGGCGCTATGCACGACAAAGTGCAGATAGACCTCTTCTTGGATAGTAACAGATCATACAGAGTAAAGTAGTGCGTGACAGATATTTCAGAGATGAACTCGCTTTCTTGCGAGAGCAAGGTGCCGCTTTTTCAGAAGTGTATCCTCAGCTTTCCCGTTTTCTTAATGCCCGTACAACCGACCCTGATGTTGAGCGGTTGTTGGAAGGCTTTGCTTTTCTAACAGGACGCTTACGGGAAAAGGTGGAAGACGAGTTCCCTGAGCTTACGCATTCAATCATTAACATGCTCTGGCCTAACTACCTGAGGCCTGTTCCTAGCATCAGTATCGTACAGTTTACTCCTGATGAAAAAGCAATCAGCGAACGGCAGACTGTGGCGAAGGGAACTAGATTGAACAGTGTGCCTGTGTTCGGAACGACTTGTCAGTTCCGCACCTGTCACGAACTGGATATCTGCCCGATAGTACGTGAGAAGGTAACAACAACCACAACTCGTGAATCTTCGCATATTGATGTGGACTTACGAATTTTGGGCGATCTCAATGCTGAGAGCGTGGATTTTAATTCGTTACGCTTTTATTTAAGCGGTCAAACGTACAGTGCTCAAATGCTCTTTTTGTGGCTCAGCCACTATTTAGAGCGGATTGAAATTATTGCTGGAGACAATGTGTATTCATTGCCATCAAGCAATTTCAGAGCTGTAGGATTTGATCCTGCTCACTCCATTTTGCCGTATCCGAAGAACGTGTACGAAGGGTACCGTATCCTTCAAGAATACCTTGCTTTCCAGGAAGCGTTTTTATTCTTTGATGTACATAACTTCGGTAAAACGTTGCCGCCGGAAACAACTGGTAACGTAACAGTACGTTTTTGTTTTTCTAAAACACTTCCTGCAGATGTTCGTGTGCGTGATGAAAGTTTTGAGCTGCATTGCACGCCTGTCATTAACCTGTTTACGCATGATGCAGACCCTATCGATCTGAATGGTAAGAGTACTGAGTATAAAATCGTCCCTTCCAGCAGATTCGCTTCTCATTATGAGATCTTTAGTATCGATAAGGTTCGGGGATGGCAGGAAAATCAAACAGGCCGCGTTCGCGGTCAGGCGCGTATTTATACGCCATTTGAGAGTTTTCAGCACGAAATTGAACGCGCACAGGATCGAAACACACTCTATTACCGCGTACGAGTGAGAGATAGCATCCGTAACGACGGATTTGAACACTACCTGTCATTCGTACGTGGTGATGAGTCTGCCTGTATGAATTTTAGTGAAGCAGTGTCGCTGGAGTTGACGTGTACAAACAGGCAACTTCCGCTTGAATTAGGAAAAGGGGACATCTGTGTACCCACGGATAGTTCACCGTCTTATGCTGAGTTTTCCAACATTACAGAACCAACCGCACCCTTACGCCCAGTGCTGGATGGCAGTCTTCTTTGGACACTTATTTCCAACCTTTCTTTGAACTATATGTCGCTGCTGTCTAAAGACGCCTTGTGTTCTGTTTTGCAAGCGTATGACTTTCGAGCTTTGGTCGATAGACAGGCAGAGCGCATTTCCCGTCATAGACTGGATGGTATTGTGACCATTAATTCTTCACCGGTGGATAAGATTTTACGAGGGCTTCCAGTTCGAGGTTTGCGTTCGGAAATAACGCTTAACCAGTCTGCATTCGGGTCAGAAGGTGATTTGTATCTGTTCGGTACAATTCTCAGCCGATTCTTTGCACTCTATGCAAGCATCAATTCATTCCACGAATTGGTGGTGATCAACTCGGATAATCAGGAGACCTACACATGGGACACTCAGACGGGAATGCAGCCGTTGATTTAGATGCAAGCCCAGTGTGTGCCTTGCCGGAAAATGTCCGGTCATACAACTTTTACCAGCTTGTGGAGCTGCTGCACAAGCTGGATGGTTCTGATCCAGAAAGCGAAGAGTGGGAATCCACATGTCGCTTGCTGTTCAGTTCGAGTACCAGTCTGGGGTTTGCAGCTAGTGATGTGCAGGGGATTGAACGAATAAAAGGTGGGGCATGCCGTCTGGAAACAACGTTTCTTGGATTAAATGGGGCGCAATCACCACTACCGGGATATTATCTCGAAGAAATTTTAACAGAAGGAGACGAGGGACTTCGCAAGGAGTTTCTCAACTTCTTTAACCACCGACTTGTGTCGCTGGTGTACCGTATCTGGCGAAAATATAGGTACTATATTCGATTTAAGGATAATGCCTCGGATGCCTTCTCAGGCCAGCTATTTGCGTTGGTTGGATTGGCCGACAAGGGCATGCGAAGTGGAACTTCGATCAACTGGTGCAAAATGCTCGCGTATGCGGGGATGCTTGCAGGACGGAGTCGCTCTCCACAGGTTGTCTCCGGTATTGTAGGGCATTGTTTCGATTTACCGGATGTATCCATCTTGCAATGGCAGGTGCGTAATGTGCCTATTCCTGCAGAGCAGCGGTTGTTGCTTGGAAGAAAGAACATCCAGCTGGGTCAAGATACCGTTATTGGCAATTATGTGCGCGACTGCACAGGAAAATTTGTTATTTGTTTGAAAGACTTAACAATGGAACGGTTTAGGGATTTTCTTCCTATTGGGAAAGATTTTCAACCGCTCTGTACACTGATTGAATTTATTTTACGGGAACAGATGGCGTATGATTTGGAGCTTGAACTTAAACCGGATGAAGCGTTCCCGATTTGTCTCGATAAAAAGTACGGCGCGTTATTAGGCTGGTCTTCATTTATGGGTGACATAACGAAGAATCGGCGCGTGCGAATCCAGATTAGGCTTTAGAGGAACATATGATGTCAGAGCAACAATGTATCACATTAGTAGTCACGAATACTCAGGTGCTTGAAGCTGGGTTGTCCGCAACAAAAACATTTTACGCTAAGGGTGGCTCCATTGGTGCCAGTCCTGGTGATGACTGGAATCTGCGTGACAGGAAAGGGAAAGTTCGCCTTTCACATTGCAAAATTTCAGTTATTGATGGCGAATTTTGTATCACTGATACCAGTGATGCAACTTACGTAAACGGTGCTTCTATGCCTGTTGGCTGGGGAAAACATGCCCAGTTGAACGATAACGACACCGTTGCAATCGGTCCGTACGAAATGCGAGTGCATTTTGCCGATGAAGATGAAATTTTCGCTGGTAAAACTCGGTCGTTGAAGCAGGTTTTTGATGATTCTGATAACTCATCACTTTTAGCAGACGGCGTTGCGCAAACTTCGTTTGATTCAACGTTAAGTGATGATAGCGGCGCGGTGGATGATCCATTAGCTGCGCTGGATGAATTAGAGGGAATGCTTGCCACGGATTTAGATGATTTTTCATTGGATGAACCGAAAGCAGAAGATGATTCTGCGTTTCTTCTCGCAAAAGATCAGCAGTGGCAAGGTCATTCTGTGACTGTGCAGGCTGATAGTGATTATGAAACAAGTTCTGCCATTTCATTGCAACAGCAGGCATCACCAAAGGGGCGTGAAATGGATGAAAGTGCACTTGAATCAATAGAACAGGCTGTTGCCGGAAACGGGTATGGCACTGATGCTGGTTCATCACACTTTGTGGCCGGTCCTATGCTTCGCGGTCTGGGAGTCTCCATCGGTAAAAGCGAAAATCTTGCCGACATGCAAGTGCTTTCAGAAGAGATAGGGTGCTCATTACAGGCTGCTGTGAAAGGGCTTTTGAATCTGCACCAACAGGTTGAAGACAGTCGTTACGGTGTCATGAATAAAAACCTTCAGCCTATTGAAGATAACCCGCTCCGTCTTGGTCTTCCGTACGATGAAACTATTAAGACTATGTATGACGGCAAACGCAGTCTTGTACATCTTGCTGCTCCTGCCGCGATTGAAGAGAGCCTTGGCACAGTAAAGAATCATAATGAAGCTGTGCAGATTGCTACTGCGGAAGCGCTCTCTCAAGTGCTCCGTGCTTTTTCACCGGAAGTGTTGATGAAGCGTTTCACCAGCTATCGCCGTACAAGCTTGCATGAAAGTGAATCTCAGGAAGCGTGGGCATGGAGCATGTACAACAGCTACTATGCTGAGCTTATTTCAGAACGACAGAAAGGGTTTGAAAAGCTTTTCTGGGAAATTTTTGATCAAGCGTACGACAAAAAATTACGCGAAATGCAGATGGAGTCATAATATGAAGTTACGACTCATACTTATCATCTGCCTGCTCACTCAGCTGACAGGTTGTGGTTGGTTTTTCGGTGATGATGACGAATTGCCGCAGCTTCCTTCACAAATTTCGTATTGTGTTTTTGCAGATACAAAAGTGAACCAGAACGTCAGCGGTGAACCGACTCCAATTGGGGTGCAGATTTTCCAGCTGGAAGATGACTCGTTGTTTTTAGATGTCAGTTACGACGAACTTGTTGAAGAAGAGGACGATGCTCTCGGCAGCAGTTACGTTGATGATTCTGACTATCTTCTGGCTCCCGGACAGTTCAAGCATACAGAGTTTATTGAGATAGATGACGATACTCGTTTTATCGCTGTATTCGGCAAATATGCAGAGCCGAACAAAGTACAGTGGAAGAAGATTATCCCTGTTCAGCCTATCAATAAACTGTACCGCTTGATGGTGTATTTGGGACCTGACGAAGTAAAACTGAGCATAGTGGAATAATTATATGTCTGCACGAAATCGCGTTGTCTGGAACGAGGGGCTCTTTATTAAGCCTCAACATTTTCAGCAACAACAACGCTATAACGAATATTTACTCGATGCACGTGTCACTGCAGCAAGCCGCTATCTCTATGGTATTTCTGAGCTGTCGTTGAACCCTGAATATTTAAGTTTCGGTCGTATCGCTCTTGAAAGCGCATCAGGCATTATGCCGGATGGTACACCGTTTCGTATTCCTCAGGAAGATACTCTGCCGGAAGCGTTGGAAATTGCATCCAGCGATGTGGCAAGCCAGATTGTGTACCTGACCATTCCTCTCCGCAGTGACTCTATTACAGAGCTAACGTGGCCAGAAAGCAAAGGTGCCAGCCGCTTCGAAGTTCAAAAACATGAATCTCGCGATATCCATACTCCGCAAGGTGACTTAACAGTCATCGATGTAAGCCCAGTTCGACTACGGTTGATGCTGGAACAGGAAGATCGCAGTGCGTATGCCTCAATCGCAATCGCAAGAATTTTAGAAAAACGACCTGACGGCAGCGTCTATCTCGATCCGGATTTTATTCCGTGTCATCTGGATGTGTGCGCAGTCGCTATGCTGCATCGCTTCATTAGTGAAGTGGCAGGGCTTATGCGGGAAAGAGCACGCAATATTGCTCAACGTATTGGTTCCCCTAGTCAGGGTGGCGTTGCGGATGTTTCCGACTTTATGCTGTTGCAGGCACTGAACCGTATTCAGCCTCAGTTACAGCATCTTGCGAAACTGCGCAGTCTGCATCCAGAGCGATTGTACGAAGTGCTTTCTTCATTTTGTGGAGAGTTCGCGACGTTTACGGATGAAAGCAGAATGCCACCTGAGTTTCCCGGGTACAATCACGACATGCCGGTAAGCTCTTTTGCTCCGGTAATGTCTATGCTCAGACAGGCGTTGAGCATTGTGCTCGAACCGCGTGCTGTTTCATTGCAGCTGCAAAAGCGCAAGTTCGGTCTCATGGTTGCTCCTGTGCAGGACCCGTCTCTTATCAGCAAAGCCGATTTTATTCTGGCAGTACGTGCGCGTATGCCGCTTGATGAATTGCGTAAGCAGTTTATCCAGCAAACGAAAGTGGCTTCTGTGGAGAAAATTCGAGAGCTTATTTCTCTTCAGCTTCCGGGCATTCCGGTCACACCGTTGCCGGTTGCTCCTCGCCAGTTACCTTACCATGCAGGATACACATACTATCAGCTTGATAAAAGTAACGAAGCTTGGAACATGCTGAATAATTCAAGTGGCTTTGCTCTGCATGTCGCTGGTGATTTTCCAGACCTTGACCTGCAGTTCTGGGCTATCAGGAGTTAGTTATGAGTGAAGTGTCTGTAGAAAATCCAGAACAGCAAAAGCATTACGATAGTTTGCTGTTCGATGAAGTGAAAAATATTGATGCAGATCAGGACTACTGGTTTCAGTTGCGCGGAGAAAATATCAACCCGCTGATTGATGCTGCAACACCACTTATCGGAATGGCATTACGAGTTCGCCGAATGTCCAGTTGTGATGATATCGGTGAAATTTATAAGCATACTGTCGGAGAAGTGAAAGCCATTGAGGTGGAGCTGACGGAAGCAGGGTACGAGCATGCAGTTATTTTGGCGTACCGCTACATTTTCTGCTCATTCCTTGATGAGACTGTGATGAGTACCTGCTGGGGCGCGGAAAGCGTTTGGGCAGAGCATTCACTGCTTACCCGATTCCATAATGAGACATGGGGCGGCGAAAAGGTCTTTACGATCTTGTCTCGTTTAGAAAACGAGCCTGCCCGCTACAAAGATTTACTCGAATTTATTTATTTATGTCTGAATCTTGGGTTTGAAGGACGATACAGGGTTATGCCTCATGGTCGCGAAGAATATGAAAAGATCATCAACAGATTATTTCTTATGCTTCAGCGCCTTGAGGACAAGGAACCTCAGGATCTCACCAATGCAACAAACCATGTTGTGAGCACAAAATATCGGTTGAAAAAGCAAATGCCTATCTGGGTTTTGTTCGGTGGTTTTGTGTTGGCGTGGGGTGCTATTTTCGTCGTTTATTCCGTTCTGCTTCATGCAAAGTCTATGAACGTAATAGAGCAGTTAACTCAGGTTTTGAAGTAAGGAGTTGGTCGTGATACGAGTTGAGTTAAATACACTAATTAGCAAGTTAAATGCTCAGACAAAGTTGGCTCTTGAGCAGGCTGCTTCTCTTGCCATCAGTCGTCAGAATCCAGAAGTGACTATTGAGCATTTTATGACAACCTTGCTCGATAATCCTCTTTCAGATTTACGTATTCTTCTTTTGCAGTTTGAACTGGAGCATGAAGTAATTCGGCAGAAAATTGCGGACAGCATGAGCAGAGAAGTGAGCAACGATACATATCCTGCTTTTTCTCCGTTACTTGTTGAGCTGCTGCAGGATGCTTGGATGCTTTGTTCAACGGAATTGAATGTTACTGAAATTCGTTCCGGAGCAATCTTTCTGGCTGCTCTCATGCGTCCTGACCGCTACCTTCCATACAGCCTTATCGCTGCTCTTGATTCGATTAACCGCGAAGCGTTGCGCAAACATTTTGCTCAGCTGACTGCAGATTCATCAGAAACTGATGTTGTTTCAGACGGTAAGAAATCTGTGCCGATCATGGATGCAGATGCAACAGCTCTTGGTAAGTATTGCGTTAACTTTACAGAACTTGCTCGTAATGACGAACTTGACCCTGTGCTTGCTCGTGATGATGAAATTAGCCTGATGATCGACATTCTGTGTCGCCGTCGTAAAAACAACCCGATTATCGTTGGTGATGCCGGTGTTGGTAAAAGTGCGGTTGTAGAAGGCTTAGCATTACGGATTGTAGCTGAAAAAGTGCCGGCATCTTTGCGCGGCGTAGAGCTTCTTTGTCTTGATTTAGGCAGATTGCAAGCTGGAGCCGCTGTTAAGGGTGAGTTTGAAAAACGTCTTAAGAATATTATCGATGAAGTAAAAGACTCCGTTACTCCGATCATTCTGTTCATCGATGAAGCCCACACTCTTATTGGCGCAGGTAATCAGGAAGGCGGCGGTGATGCTGCTAACTTGCTTAAACCGTCACTGGCTCGTGGTGAGCTGCGTACTGTAGCTGCGACCACATGGAAAGAGTACAAAAAATATTTCGAAAAAGATCCGGCGTTATCCCGTCGTTTCCAGCTGATTAAGCTTGATGAGCCATCTGTCCCGCAGAGCATCGACATCATGCGCGGTCTGCATGGCGTATACGAAAAGGCACATAAAGTGCTTATTAATGATGAGGCACTTCGTGCCGCTGTTGAACTGTCCGCTCGGTACGTTTCCGGCAGACAGCTTCCTGATAAAGCAATTGATGTGCTTGATACGGCGTGTGCTCGTATCGCCATTAATTTGAGTGCGCCTCCTCGTCGTTTATCTGAAATTGAAACTCGTAGTTATCAGCGTCAGTTGGAAGTTGATATGTTGAACAGGCAGGCATTGCTTGGACAGCCGGTTGATGAAGAACATTTAGAAGGCTTGATTCAAGCAGGTCAAGCCGACCTCGCGGAGCAGCAATCCCTAACAGCAGCATGGGAAAAACAGCGCGCTTTGATTGAAAAAGTCATTGAGGTGCGTCAGGCAATTCTTGAGACAGATAGTGTTGAACGAAGCTCACAGGCAATGCGGAAGCCCCATTTTGACCTTGTGAGTAACTCCGACATTACAAGTGGGTCTGATGCACCAAGTGACGAAGCTGTGGGTGACACAGCGATCTCTGAGAATAGTACAATTTTACCGGAAGAGCTGGAAATGCTCCTGCCGGATGATGAAGCTCCTTCTTCTACAATGCTGGAGCTGCGTGCAGAATTAGATGAGTTGTATGTTGAACTCGAAACACTCTCACATAAAGATCGTATGGTGCATCAGGAAGTAGATGCTCAGCAGATTGCAGAAGTTATTGCAGACTGGACAGGCGTACCAGTTGATCAGATGAATACAGATGAGCTTTCCCGTATCACGAACTTGCCGGACATGCTTGGTGAGGTGATTAAAGGGCAGGATGTAGCCATTGAGCGTATTCATCGCCATATGTTGACTGCACGTGCTGATTTACGTCGCCCTGGTCGTCCCAAAGGTGCATTCCTTCTGGTTGGCCCGAGTGGTGTAGGTAAGACTGAAACCGTGTTGCAGATTGCAGAACAGCTCTATGGTGGCAAGCAATTTCTTACCACCATCAACATGTCTGAGTATCAGGAAAAACATACCGTTTCTCGTCTTATCGGTTCGCCTCCGGGCTACGTAGGATACGGCGAAGGTGGTGTACTTACAGAAGCAATTCGCAAGATGCCGTATTCTGTAGTCTTGCTGGATGAAGTTGAAAAAGCGCATCCGGAAGTACTGAACTTGTTCTACCAAGCGTTTGACAAAGGTGAGCTTGCAGACGGTGAAGGTCGCTTCATTGATTGTCAGAACATCATCTTCTTCCTCACGTCGAACTTAGGGTTCCAGACTATTGTTGATTATGCAGAATCACCTAATCTGCTTGAAGAAAAATTATATCCTGAGCTGGCAGGGTTCTTTAAACCTGCATTGCTTGCTCGAATGGAAACTGTGCCATACCTGCCGCTTGGTAAAGAGGTGCTTGAACAGATTATTCGTGGCAAATTAGCCCGTCTCGAAAATGTTCTTACCACTCGTTACAAAGCAGAAGTGTTTATTGACGATGCGTTGATCAGTGAAATTATGCGACTGGCAACCCGTTCTGAAAATGGTGCCCGAATTTTAGAGGCAATCATCGAAGGACAGGTTCTTCCCCCATTATCACTCGAATTGCTGAACAAGCTTGCTGCCAGAGAAGAAGTACAAACGGTACGTCTGACAGTTAAAGACGGCGTGTTTGTTGGTGAAGTGGAGTAGTGAACATGAATCAGTGGTTAGCAAGAGCCGTGAATCTGGCTGCTATTCGCGACACTGACGAACTCGTTGAAAAATATGCAGCAGAGCTACGCGAAGAGCTGGGCTTACATGCTGTTTGTGTGTTGCTTCCCAGTGCAGACGGGCGAAGGCTTGTTACGCAATACGAGGGAAATGAACTATCATGGGCGGTTGATGATTTTGAAAATCCATTTGCTCATGTTCTTCAGAACCCCGAACCAAAATTGCTTGATGAGAAAGATCGTCTGTACTGGTTGAGTGACGCGGCATTCTGCACGCTTATTAAAGACATAGGACACGGGGAAAGTGTCCTTATTCAGCCGCTGTTACCGGATACCCCGTCAGTGCACCTTCTTGTTGTGCTGATGGGAAAAACGATAGAACTGAGCAACCTGATGCAGTCGGAAACTTGGTTGGAATTCAGCAAGTTTTTTGCTTTGCAATGGCAGGTGGCTTCGGGAATAGAGCGACAGTTGGATAAAGAGTCAGTTCTCACCGAGTCAATAGCTCGTATCCGTCAGGAAGAGCGTGCCCGCGAAATGTCAGTACGAGTCCGTACTCAATTAATCGGGAATAGCGATGTTATGCAGCAAGTGCGAGAGCAGGTAATCACCGCAGCCCAATCCGGACTCACAGTGTTGATTCAAGGAGAGACGGGAACAGGTAAAGAACTTGCTGCGCAGGCAGTTCATAATATGTCTTCCCGTAGCAACAAGCCTTTTGTCGCTATCAACTGCGCAGCCATTCCTGAAAATCTTCTGGAAAGTGAACTGTTCGGGTACGAACGGGGTGCTTTTTCCGGTGCTGACAAAGCCAAAAAAGGGCTTTTAGCAGAAGCGGATGGCGGCACATTGTTTCTTGATGAGATTGGTGACATGTCCGTGATGCTGCAAGCTAAGCTGCTACGGATGCTGGAGACTCGAAAGTTCCGCCCTGTTGGTGCTAAAGATGAAATTCATTCAGATTTTCGTCTGGTAGCGGCAACACATGTTCATCTACGCGAACAAGTGGAAAGGAACCAGTTCCGATCTGACCTGTATTACAGACTTAATCAATATCCATTAGACCTTCCTTCTTTGGCTGAACGAAAAGAAGATCTTTCCGAACTCACGTTGCATTTCATTGATGCTTACAACAAAAGCCGCGGCACAGAAGTCACTGGCATACGGTACGCTGCGTTGAAATTTTTACGTGAGTACGATTTTCCCGGAAACGTACGAGAGTTGCGCAACTTAATTGAATTTTCATGTGCGCAGACAAACTCCGGTGAAGAGATAGATATTATGAGTTTCGGGAAACGTACGTTTCATAAGAAAACACGGGGTGGGAAAAATTCTTCTTCTAAGACTGAGAAAGAACATCCGTTTTCGCAAATAAAAAATCTACGACAAGCGTTGCTCAACTATGAAGCAGCGATAATTAAGTCACGATTAGAACTGTACGACGGTAACAAGACCAAGACAGCGGTAAGCTTGAATTTACCAAAGCGGACGCTGGCGCACAAATGCCGGAAGTTGGAGATTCAGTAACTATGAAAACGAAATCAATTTGGACTTGGGGGCTTGTAGGCGGGGCGTTTGTGCTCATGCTGGTGCTCGCAGTTAATCAGAAAAAGACTCCTGTTGATGATACGGTAATTGCTTCCGTCGAGAATCAGGAGAAAATCACAACAGCGTTGCTTTGTGTCCCGATTAAGGCCCGTCTTGCCCGCCTTGCATGTTTTGACAACGTATTTCCTGCAACGATCGATGAGCTGTTGGAAAAAGAAGAAGTTGTAATGAACGAGAAGCCGCAAGAATGGTTGCGTGCGGAGGCCAGTGAAGCACTGAGAAAGAAAGAAGAAGGGTTTCGCTCTAACAAAAAAGAAACAGAAGATGCCGAACCCAGTATATGGTTCACGGCCCGAGCTCAGAAAAGAGAAGGAAAGAAAGGCAAGCAGCCGATTTTGCAGCTTGGTTGTATTGACAAAATTAGCCGCGCTGAAATTCTCCTCGACGAGCCGATAAAAGATGGGCGCATGTTCATTACCGTTATGGGTGAAGAACCTTTCACGCAGCAATGGACAAGTGACGAATCCGGTTTGGTATTGCGTCCTGGACGCGGAATTCCTGCCATTCGTGCTATGAAAGCTATGCTGGAATCAAAACCGATAATTATTCGCTCTGACGTTACAGAGGTAGACGAACTTGCATTCGATAGCCGTGGTTTGAGCGAAGCAATTGTGCCTATGCGTAATATTTGCGGTTGGTAAGGTGTCAATATGGATATCAAAAAGTACCGTGAACAAATAACAAAGGCGATAGAGGGTGAAAGCCCTGTTGGAGACCGGCTGCTCGATGATACCCTTTTAGACTTTGTTGAAAACCAGATGATGAAGATTGGGTCTCTTTCTCATGCAGATGTGCAATGGGAAGAGGCTGAAAAGGGTGCTCTGACATTACTGGAGAATAAGACCAAGGACGTTAAAATCCTCACGTATCTCCTGCAATGTCTGCAACATCAGACCACACCGGAAAGATTTACACTTTCTGTGTATGTGCTGGCAGATTTTATGGATGCGTATTGGGATACATGCCATCCAGCTCCGGGGCCGCGCGGTGCGTTGCCTCGAAGAAAGTTCTACGGGCAGATTATACAGCGGACAGTGAAAGCTGCTGAAAGTCTGGATGGCAACAGTTTTGATTTCGATCAGAAAGAAGAGCTGGAAAAAGCCATCGTTGTTCTTACACAAGCTGTAAAAAAGTTTGAGCTTCCCGAAGATGGAGTAGAGGGTGTTGAGGCTGCGGTGCGGCGAAAGCTGTCCGGTGTTAGCCGACAGGACTCCGAATCCAATGCTACAGAAGGACAGTCGACTGCCATTGTAGAGCCTGCGTTTGGCGGCCCTACGAAAGTGGAAATCGATAGAAGCAGCGATAAAGCTGTTAGGCAGACCTTTTTCAAGGTTGCAGATCTTCTTTCTGATTTGGACGGCGGGCAGGCGTTAAGTTTGCGGTTACGACGGTTTGCAATTTGGTTCTCCATAGGTGCAGCACCGGATGCAGACAGTAGTGGCGAAACGCAACTTATGCCGGTTTCTGTTGACCGTGTGACAGAATATGAAGATCAGTTACAGCGTGGTGCTGATCTTGCGCTTTGGCGTAATGTTGAGAAGAGCCTTACCGTTGCCCCCTTTTGGTTAGATGGTCATTATTTGAGTTTTCGAGTTGCTAGTAAGCTGGGTAAAGAAGACTGGGCTGAAGCGATTCAGTCAGAGGCGCGAGCCTTTGTTTCCAGACTTCCATCACTCCTGCATCTTTCTTTTAAGGGCGGCAGTCCTTTTGCAGGAGTAGACGCGGCTCACTGGTTAACAGCTACCTCTGAAAAAAGCAGTGGTGGAGAATCTTCCGGCGGTTGGGAAGCAATGCGTAGTAATGCATTGGAACTGGCTAAGGAAGGCGGTGTATCTGTTGCATTGGCTCAATTGAATGAAGGGTTGGCGACTGCACGCGAGCCACGGGATAAATTTTATTGGCGCATGTTATCTGCTGATGTGATGCACTCACATCAACTCTCTGCCATTGCCCGTCAGGAATACGAAACATTGCTGGATCAAGTTAGCAAGGTTTCTGTCTCTGACTGGGAACCATCACTTATTCAGCGTTTAAAAACAGGTGCTGACGCAGTATAAGGTTAGGAAGTACGTTATGTTAGGTAAGATTTTTAAATTTTTGAAAAAAGCTGTCCCGGGGATAAAGTCTGCGATTCCAGTATTGCTTGTGTTGATTGTAATACTGCTCGTTATTGCAATATGGTGGGCTGGTCCGTGGCTTCAATATAATGAAGAGAATCCTCTACAGTCTGTTTTTGCACGGTCGGTAACAACAATCATATTTGTACTGTCCTGCTTAGCTGTCTGGGGTCTCGTTCAGTGGCGTACGCTTGCCGGTTACAAAGATGAGCAAGAACGTGAACTGGAGCTTCAGGAAGATCCAATTCAGCGATACGAAGAACGGCAGGAAGAAGAGCTGGATATGGTTATGAAAGGGCTTAAAGATAGCCTTAATAAACGTAACTATATGTATGCGCTGCCGTGGTATCTTGTTATGGGGCTTGAAAATGCCGGCAAAACGAGCCTTATCAACCGCTCTGGACATAACTTTGTATTTTCATCAGTCATGCGAGCCTCTGGCAAAAAGACTGAAAATCCATATTCCTTTGATTGGTGGATCGGTGATGATTCTGTTCTGATTGATCCTGATGGCGAACTGCTTACACAGAACGCGACCAGTGAAGGGGAAAACGGAGAGATGGAACGTCGTCTCTGGATGAACTTTCTTCAGTGGCTTGAAAAGACACGTAGTCGTCGTCCTCTTAACGGCGTAGTGCTGACACTTGATGTGGCACACCTTATTTCTGCAACAAACTCTGAACGACGGGCGTATGCGAGCTTGCTCCGTGCAAGAATTCGCGAACTTATGGAGACCTTATCCATCCGTCTTCCAGTCTACATTTGTTTGACTAAGCTTGATCTTTTGTACGGCTTTGAACCTTTCTTCCGCCACTATACTCGAGTGCAGCGTGAAGAGGTATTGGGCTTTACCTTTACTATGAATTCAGTGGAAGACCTTGATAGCTGGTTGCAAGAATTTGATACTGACTATCAGGGATTCATTACACGAATTAACGATATGCTTCCGGGAGCGCTTCTCAAGTGCTACGAATCAGAAGATAGTATTGCAATCTATAGCTTCTGCCGTCAGATGGCAGGACTGCACGACGTGTTGAAACGGTTCCTTGAAGAAACTCTTGGAAGCGATCAGTTCTCAACGTCAGCGTTGGTACGTGGTGTGTACTTTTCCTCAGTATACCAGCAAGGGGTTCCAACAAACGCGTATGTTGATGCAGCATCACGAAGATACGGTTTAGAGCATACAATCCATAGCGCTCAGCAAGCCAAGAACTCGACGACCTTTTTCACACAAAACTTGTTCGGACGTATTATCTATCCTGAAGCAGGGATTGCGTCGGATAACTTTAGAGTAGCTAAAAAGAAACGTCAGGTGATGCTTCTTTCTACCGTAATGTGCATTATTGTATCTGTTTTACTTGTTGGCAGTTGGCAGCGTTACTACATGAAAAACGTTGAACATGCTGATGCTGTGCTTGAGAAGGTAAAAGATTACAACGAGAAGTTCTCTCATGAAATTTTAATCGACAGTGGTCAAAATATCCTTGGGCCTCTGAACGCAATCCGTGAAGCAACGTTGAAATTTGGTTTCTTCCGAGACAAGTCTCATTACATATCTGATATGGGATTGTATCAGGGACATACCATCGGACCAGAAGTTGAACAGACTTATCTGAGCCTTTTGGAAAGCCGTTACCTTCCGGCACTTATGAAGCGTTCTGCCGAAGACTTGGCAGCAGCCGATACAGATGAAGGTAAGCTGGCATCCCTGCGCGTCTTCCGTATGCTTACGGATAAGAGTGGACGTTATAAAGGCTTTGTAGAGAACTACTTTGCCCGTAAGTGGCAGAAGAGCTATCCGGGTAATAAAGAGACTCAGGAAAAGCTGATGGAGCACCTTCAGTATGCGATGAAGCATACTGATCTGCAAAAGAAGCGTGATGCAGGTAATAAAGCAGCTGAGGTAGTGTTAAAACCATACGACACGCTAGTAGCAGATGTTCAGAGTGCATTAAATAAAATGCCTGTTGAGCAACGCGTTTACCGAAATCTTAAGCAAAATGCTTCAGCAGTACTTGGTGCACCGCTTAACCTTGCGACCTCAATTGGCCCAATTTACGATGTAGTATTCTCGACTCGCGGAAGTGATAATTCAGCATTGCAAATTCCTCGTTTACTCACTCGAAAAGGATATGAAACATACTTTATTCCTAAGTCCGATTCCGTTTCCGAGTTAGCACTTGTGGATAGTTGGGTACTCGGGCAGACCGCGACAATTAACTTCAGTGAAGAAGACAAACGTGCGCTGCGAGAAAAAATTAGAGATCAATACGTTTCTGACTACGTAAACACATGGCGTACTGCCATGAACAATATTGATACTAAGATTTTCCGAGACATTAACAGTGCAGCGTTGGTACTTGAAAATATTACAGGTAACTCTAATCCGTTTGCTCGTCTGCTGAATGTGTTGACGGAAAATACAAACTTGTTCCCGCCATTACCTGATGATGATCGGGCCCGTGAAGAGATGATGACATCTCCGCGATACAAAGTTGCAGCAATGATCGACAAACAGTTCGCAGGTGTGAACAGTTTGATCGTGAAAGACGACAGCAAACCTGCGTACATTGATGAAGTACTCGAAGCTGTGACTCAGCTTCAGTCTTACCTTAAATCAATTGCAGATGCGCCGGATATCGGTAAAGCCGCACTTGAGGCAACTAAGTCTCGTGTGAACTTGAATAGTGTTGACCCGATTTATGTGTTGCAGCGTATCGCAAGCGGTCTTCCACAGCCATTCGATACTATGATTACAAAAATGGCTGACGAAAGTTGGTTTGTGGTGAAACAGGAAGCAATTAAGCATTTGGAAGTACGCTGGTCTAACGACGTATACAAAGAGTACGTACAGAAGTTTGCAAATCGCTATCCGTTCAACCCTACAGCACCGAAAGACGTAGCCTTAATTGACTTTGAAAGTTTCTTTGGCCCTTCAGGTACCTTGAGTAAATTCTATGAAAACAACCTGAAACTGTTCCTTGATGAAAATATTATCTCTAAGGATACAGAAGGTGGTTCTTCCCTTATCAGGTCTGATGTGCTGGATCAGCTTGCAACTGCTCAGCGAATTCAACGTGCATTCTTTAACAACAAAGGTGTACTTGATGTTGAATTTACGCTTGAACCAGTCGAACTCAGTCCTACAAAACGCCGAAGCATCATCAACGTTGATGGACAGTTTGTAGAATACAGTCATGGTCCTCGTAAGTCAGTTGAGCTTATCTGGCCGAACACACTGCGCGCAGCATCAGCAAGTAAACTAACGCTGATTCCTGCAGAGGTTAACAAGTCTCCACGCAGTATTAATATTCAGGGACCATGGGCGTTCTTCCGTCTTCTCGACAAGGGTGAGATTGTGGGTACAAGTGTTACCAGTGTTGACTACAGATTCACCATTGATGGTGGAGCAGTTCGATACCGTCTGTACTCAGAAGCGGATAGCAACCCGTTCACATCGGCGTTGTTCAGATCATTCCGTCTTTCACCGACACTTTACTAAATCATTACACGGGGGCTTTATGCCCCCGTCTACATTTGTGAGTATGATGTGAGCAGTTTGTTTTTTTCTGAACTTAAAAAGTTCAAACTGGCTGATGATGAAGAGAGCCTTAGAGACACCTCTGCGTATCAGCAGGTACGTGGCGAGATTAACCGCAGGGTGAACCCGCTGACTGGTGGCATTGACTGGTCGATGGTATTCAACTTGTGTGAAGAAATTGGAAAGCGTGAAGGGTTTGATTTACTCCTCGCTGTTTATTACACGGTCGCGGCTGTTAAAATTCACGGGCTGCGTGGTTTATCAAACGGTTTAGAAATTCAAGCCGCGGTATTAACGCATCAGGGTTTGAATTCTACGTTTCCTGCGGCCAAAAGGATCGATCTTTTTAACTGGATGATAGGGCAGATAGGCAAAGAAATTCGCGCCGTAAAGCCGGGTATTACCCAGTTACGGGAGCTGTACCGTTGCGAACGTGCGTGTACGGCTCTGTACGATCTTTTAAAAGAAATTCAACCAGATAATGTGCCGGATTTGGAAGCTGTGGCATTCAATGTATTTGAGCATATTGATCGGTTGGAACATCCCGCTGTTCCTGCTCCGCAAATCATTAAGGTGTTCGCAGTTAAGAAACTAGCGCTTTTTTCAGCACTGTTGCTCGGTGTAGGAGTAGGCATTCTTTCTTTGCATTTCTGGCTTACAATGCCTCGACTTATGGACTCTGTGGTTGTCACTCAGCAGACACCAAAGATATTGACAAAAGAAGAAGGCGATAAGCTAGTTCGGGAGTTTGGTTCTAATATTATTTTGGAAAAACGCGATGAGTTGGCGGATCTCTATTCCGGTGCAACGCAGGGTATAATGGAACGTCCTGTCGGTGAGGACGTTTTGGAGACATTGGAGCGTAGTGAAAGCCTTCGGTATCTCTTTCCGGAAGACGTAGATGTTATCGTACAAAGCCTTGAAGTTGCGAGCTGGCAGCAGGTGCTGGAAGAAGATTTTCAAGCTCAGATGGCACGTTTTCGTGCTGCACGCACTCGTGCTGCGAATCTAGCTCGATCAGTTAAGCTTGGTAAGCTGAACAAGGCACGCAGACAGAGTAAAGAGTTAGAGAAATACGCTGTCAGCTTATCTCCTTTGTATGGCAGAACGCTTTATGTTGAAGAGCTGCTAAACCAAAATGACTATAGCGGCGCAGAAGGGGAATTAAAAAAATTATCTCGAAGCATGAACGCGTTATCTCTCAAGATTGCACGGCTTGAACGTCAACTTTCAAATGCATTATAACCATCTTGTTTAACACTTTTATGTTCTTGAAAATAAGCAGCGTATGTGAAGTGATTGCGACGAGAATTTGGTAAGCAAATAAAAAGGGCAGTCTCCTTAAGGAGACTGCCCTTTTCTATGTAATTAAAGCTTACTTACTGTTCAATATGAGCACGCTGTTCGTGTTCATCCTTATAAAGCTTGTAGGTGATGGAATCAGCCACAGCTTGCCAGCTCGCCTCTATGATGTTGTAGGATACACCTACAGTCACCCAGCGCGAAAGATGGTCACCGGATTCAATAAGAACGCGTACAAAGGAAGCTGTACCACCGCCTTCAGGATCTTCTGCTGTCATGACTCTAACTTTGAAGTCGAGCAGCTTCATCTCGGAGAGACGCGGGTAGAAGTTGCAGAGCGCTTTACGCAGTGCGTTATCCAAGGAGTTAACAGGACCACGCCCAGTTGCGGCGGTATGTTCCGTAACTCCTTCAACTTCAACTATTACTGAAGCTTCAGAAATAGGATCTAAATCCTGAGCTTCTTTAAGTTCGAGCACACGGAATTGGTTGAGTTTAAAGAACTCCCTTACTCCACGACGACCAAGCTTTTTGAGCAAAAGCAACTCTACAGAAGCTTCTGCTGCGGCATAGTCGTAGCCCATGCTGGAACGTTTTTTTAATTCATTGAGCAATCCTTTGACAACCGGCTCATCCTTATCCAAATGGAATCCGAATTTTTTAGCCATGTTGACAATGTTAGCTCGTCCGGCAAGTTCTGTGAGCAGTACTCGCTGTCTGTTGCCGACAATTTCTGGATCAATGTGTTCGTACAATGCTGAGTTTCGGTTAACCGCACTTGCGTGAACACCACCTTTATGCGCAAACGCTGACCTGCCGACAAACGGCTGGCGATCGAATGGCATTACGTTGGCTACATCTGTAACAAATGCTGATGTACTTGTTAACAGTGCCAACTTGTCCTTACCAAGAGTCGAGTATTCGTCGTTGAATTTCAACTCAAGCGTAGGAATGATAGAGCAGAGGTTCGCATTACCACATCGTTCACCGATGCCGTTAATGGTTCCCTGAATATGGGTAGCGCCTGCCTGCACCGCAGCAATGGAGTTTGCCACTGCCAACTCACAGTCATTGTGAGCATGGATGCCAAGCTTTGCATCAGGGAGCGCTTTAGCAATAGCCTGTACAATTCGATACACTTCATGAGGCAATGTGCCACCGTTTGTATCGCACAGACTAAGCGTTTGAGCGCCTGCTTTGTGTGCTTCTGTAATAGCAACAAGAGCGTATTCCTGATTCGCTTTGAAGCCGTCAAAGAAATGTTCGGCATCAAAGACCACATCGCGACCCATAGAACTGAGGAACGCAACAGAGTCATGAATAATTTTCAGGTTTTGTTCTAACGGAATTCGTAGCGCTTCGGTTGCGTGGATATCCCACGTTTTACCGAAAATGGTACACACATCTGATCCAGAACTAAGTAAATTACGTAGGTTCGGGTCGTTTTCCGCAGTAAAGCCTGGGTGATGGGTGCTCCCGAAAGCAGCAATTTTTGCATGCTTTAAGGATGTGCGCTTAATTTCATTAAAGAACGCCATGTCCACAGGGTTAGACCCTGGCCAGCCGCCTTCAATAAAATCTATACCAAGTTCGTCAAGCTTAAGAGCAATCTTAATTTTGTCGTCATTGGTAAGGCTGATGTCTTCTGATTGAGTTCCATCACGCAAACTTGTGTCGTAGATCTGAATTTTTTTCATGGCCCTTTCAACTTTGTTATTCTTTGCCGAGCCCGAAGGCATCGTGCAGCGTTCTTACTGCGAGCTCCGTGTACTTCTCCTCGATAAGGCAGGTAATTTTAATTTCTGAGGTGCTAATCATGAGAATGTTAATATTCTCTCTACGCAGAGCATCAAAAGCCTGTGCAGCCACGCCGGAATGGTTACGCATACCAACGCCGATGGCAGACACTTTACAAACATGTAAATCGTGCAGAACTTCTGCCGCATTTGTTTGTTTTTGAATATCAACCATGAGCTCGAGAGTCTTGTCCAGATCACCGCGCGGAACAGTAAATGTCATATCTGTTTTGTTATCACGGCTTGGGTTCTGAACGATCATATCAACAACAACACCGCCCTCTGAAAGCGGACCAAACAAGTTGGAAGCGATACCCGGCACGTCCGGAACATCGCGCAATGTAACGCGCGCCTGATCCTTGTCGTATGCGATACCTGAAACTAAAACGGCTTCCATGCGTGAATCCTCCTGAGTGACTAATGTGCCTGGGGCGTCTGTAAATGTTGAACGAACAAGTACTGGTACTTTGTACTTTTTTGCAAATTCTACAGAACGAATCTGTAAAACTTTAGCGCCCATGGAGGCCATTTCTAGCATTTCATCATAGGAAACGCGGTCCATTTTGCGAGCTGTACTTACGATATTAGGGTCGGTGGTGTATACGCCGTCTACATCGGTGTAAATTTCGCACTCACAGCCAAGTGCTGCGGCAAAAGCTACTGCGGATGTATCAGAACCGCCACGACCAAGTGTTGTTACGCGGGTTTCGTCGGTACAACCTTGGAACCCAGCAACAGCGAGAACATCGTGTTTTTCAAGTAAACCTTGAAGCTTTTCCTGATTTATCCCTAAAATACGGGCGTTTCCGTGTGCACAGTCTGTGCTTACAGGAACCTGAAACCCGAGTAGGGAGCGAGTGTTAGCTCCGGCATCATTCATGAGCATCGAAAATAGTGCTACTGATACCTGTTCTCCAGTGGAGACAAGAACATCAATTTCCGCCGGGTCAGGGGAGGTGGACCATTTTTTTGCTAGTCCTAAAAGCCGGTTGGTTTCTCCTGACATTGCAGAAAGAACAACCACTACTTTAAATCCCTTGGCACGAGCGGCAAGAACTTTATCACGTACTTTTTTCATGCACTCTAAAGTGGCAACGGAAGTTCCGCCGAACTTCTGAACCAGAATACGCATACTGATTCCTTTGTCGTTAGAAAGAGAATGAGAAGGGTAGAACAAGTCTACTAAATAATTATGGTGCTACTTGCATCGAGGTCACAAGTGGTTTTAATGCCTCGATTACACGGGTAGCTCCTGCCCCTTTTACCAAAATGTCAATTTGTCGTCCTTCTTCGCATGGAATCCAACAGAATTGCAACCATTCATTCGGGTATTCCCGCTCTGGAAGGTGCTCCGCCCATTCAACAAGCATGAGGGTCTGCTCTTCATCCAGCAGTTCATAAAACGACTCGTCAACACATCCGCCTGCCAGTCTGTAAAGATCATAGTGAGCGGTTTCGGGAGTGGTTGGGTACAGGTTATATACATTAAAACTTGGGCTGCTTACTTCAGCTTCGTCCCCACCGGGAAGATGCTGAACAAGAGAGCGAACAAGGGTTGTCTTGCCCGAGCCCAGTGTACCTTTAAACAATAAAGTTTGCACAGGATTCGTCGAAACGAGAGCCTGTGCAAGATATTTTCCCAGAAGTTCGGTCTCTTCTGTGTTTTTTACATAAAGAAGCACAGTTTGGTTACTCTTTGGGTTCTTCCTTAGGCAGGAGGGTGCGTAGAATATCTTCTTTTCCGACGATTCCTACCAATTTGCCATTTTTGACAACTGGCAGCGAATGGTAATTACTATCCACCATAAGCGTGGCGATTTCGTCAATAGGCGCTTCTTCTGTCACAGATGTCGGAGCCGGCGTCATTGCCTCTACAACTTTGCTGGCAGATATCTTTCTCATTTCCGCATCCATATCAGCATTGGAACGTAAAGGAATGATGCCGTCCAGTACTGTAAACAGTGAAGGAAGGTTAAGGCGCTTGTGTTGATTGATAAGATCGCTCTGGCAGATAATGCCAATAAGCGTTCCATCAGCTTCTACAACAGGCAGTCCGTTATATCGTTTTTCAACCATTATACGTGCTGCTGTTACAATATCATCATCCGGGGCAATCGTCTGTGGATTCTCTGTCATTAGGTCGTAGGCTGTTAGCATATGTACTTCCTTACGGCTTTTGGCAAAGCATGAGCGATTTCTTGTGGCAGATTTCCCCTGTGTGGGAATTCTTCTTCAAGAAACTCTCCAGCAAGCCCGTGTTCATAGACTCCAAGGCAGGCGGCTTCTCGTGCTGGAACTCCCTGTGCGAGGTGAGTTCCTAGAATTCCGGAAAGAACATCTCCAGATCCGGCAACTGCAAGGGCAGGTGTGCTGAACGGAGAAATAACAGTCGGCTTTCCTTGTTGCGCGACACAGCTTGCTGCTCCTTTCAGAATAACAGCACCTTTGAATGTGTCGTCAAGAAGTCTTGCAGATGTGAGCCTGTCTGCTTGAATTTCACTAATTGTTTTCCATGTTAGTCTTGCCATTTCACCCGGGTGAGGGGTGAGAATGTCACTGTCAGACAGTGAGTGTAAAAGAATTTTATCTTCAGCAAGATGATAGAGAGCATCTGCGTCAAACACTGTTGGCGGTCGACGCAATGCAATCAGTTCTCGTAAAAAATTAGCTGCTTCGTCTGAGCGTCCCATACCGGGACCGATGATAAGACTGTCTGAGTGTTGTATTGCCCGGATAAGTAACTCTGGGACATGGATAGGCCATTCATCAGATGTCCCGATATCAAGAGTTAATATTTCGGGTTGTTCTGCTTTAATTTCCTGTGTCAGTAGTGCGGGTGAAGCAATTGTTGCGTACCCGGCGCCAGAGCGCATGGCTCCTAGTGCAGATAAATGAGGTGCGCCGGTAAGTCCTTTTGAACCACCTATAATAAGCACCTTACCTGCGGAGCCTTTATGCATTGCTTCAGACAGAGGTCTGCGAAAAGCAAGCACGTTGTCTGTCATTCCTACGTGAGAAGCTGGGTGCGTGGTTTGCACCTGTGCAGGGATTCCAATGGGACGTACATGTAAGTTGCCAACCCATTGGTCGGTTTCCGGCATGACCAGTCCGCATTTAGCCGCTTCAAACGTTACCGTGGAATTGGCTCGTACTGCTATAGGATCAACGGTACCTAACGTTCCGTTTAAACCGGACGGGATATCCAAAGCAAGCACGAAAGCTTTTTTGCCCAGCGAATTTATGTGTTCGATGATGCTTGCTTTATCAGAAGACAATGGACCACGAAGCCCTGTGCCGAGTAATCCGTCTATAATAATGTCCGGTTGTTCGGCACGCAACAAGCGTGAAGCATTTTTAGGCGTAAGTAACGCGTGAGGTGTACCAATGTTTCTGGCAAGCTTGAAATGATAGCCAGTTGTTTTGTGATACTCTCGCACAGGTTTTGTATGAAGCAGTAGAACATCGGCACCAAGGTTATGTAGGTGTCTGGCAACAGCAGCAGCATCGCCGCCGTTATTTCCGCTTCCCATAAATGCGAGAACACGTTTGCCTGTTATGGACCCCGTCAGCTCGAGAAGCACATGAAGTGCTTCCCGGCTAGCGTTTTCCATAAGAATTTCTTCACGGATACCGAAAGCAGAAATTGCTTGAGTATCCCAGCTGTTCATTTCCGCCGGTGTCGGCAAGGGAATGTATGCCATTGAGCCTCCGTTAAACGGATGGTGACTATAAGGACTCGAGAATAACAACAGCAGATGCTGTATCTCTGCCATGCGTTAAGCTGACATGGTACCGCGTTGCAGATAAAGCGTCTGCAACCTCTGCTGCTTTGTTATGTAGAACTAGCGTTGGTTTGCCGGAAGGTTCCGATTGTATCTCAATATCCTGAAACTGAATGCCTTGCGTAAAACCTGTTCCAAGCGCTTTTACTGCTGCTTCTTTTGCTGCAAAACGAGCCGCAATGTAGGCTACAGGGTGCTTGGGCAGTGCCGCTTGTTCATTCGGGTGTAGGATTCTCGAAGTGAACCGGTCGCCATGTCGTTCAAACGATTTCTGGATGCGGTCCAGTTCTGTTGTATCAATACCAAGTCCGACAATCACCAAAAGCCCCACAGAATAGAATTGTTATTCAGCAAAAGAGCTGACGATATCGTTCATTTCACGCACAGCGCGATCCATACCTACAAGAACGGCACGGGAAACAATGGAATGACCGATAGAGTATTCAGTGATACCCGGAACATTCGCAAATTCGTACACGTTGGTGTAGTTAAGACCATGGCCAAGGTTAACCTTAAGGCCGAGGCGTTTAGCATACGCTACGCCTTTAATGATCTTGTCGCGTTCGAGCTGCATTTTTTCCGGAGTTTTTGCATCTGCAAAATGACCGGTATGAAGTTCGATGTATTCAGCACCACAAGCGTGAGAAGCATTAATCTGCTTTTCACTTGCTTCGATGAACAGGCTGGATTTAACGCCTGCTGCATGGAATGGTGCTAAGTATTCGCGGAAAAATTCTTCACGTCCTGCGACTACGAGGCCGCCTTCAGTGGTGAGTTCTTCGCGTTTTTCCGGTACAAGACAAATCATGTAAGGATTAATGCGAAGTGCAATCTCATGCATTTCTTCAGTGGCCGCCATTTCAAAATGGAAACGAGTATTCAGACAACGGGATACTAATTCGATATCGCGATCCTGAACATGACGACGGTCTTCACGAAGGTGCATAATGATGCCACGTGCGCCAGCAAGCTCTGCAAAATGTGCAGCAGTTATTGGTTCTGGCTCAACACCGCCACGCTGTTGCCTAAGAGTTGCAACATGATCAACATTAACTACTAAAACGGGCATATCTTCTCCTCATATAAGTAAACCCATATGTATCTAACCACTTTATATAAAGTCTCGAGCAAAGAAAACATAGTTTTGCGGACTCTACAGATTTTATACACTCTTTTACAATAAACTTCATGCATAAAGTGCAATGAATCTACGTGAAAAATTTGTAAGGGCATTGGTTTGACGGCAAGTACGTAATCGACATCGAATTCATTTACAAAAATAAATTCCCATCCGATGGGCGTAGGTACTTGTATTGGAAATTTTTATGTATTTCACAATTCTTTCCTGCACATAATTGACTGTTGAGATACAACTCAGTAAAGAGAGTGTCCATATTTACATGAAATCTGAATTTACATGAAATCTGACATCTCAGCAGGGATGAACTGGAGTTCGTTTATGAACGTTTGTATTGTTGGCACTGGTTACGTTGGTCTTGTAAGCGCAGCATGCTTTGCAGAAATGGGTAATGCCATCACGTGTGTTGATGTAAATCCTGAAGTTGTTAAGATGCTTTCCAATGGCCAGGTTCATATTTGGGAACCTGGTTTGGAAGAACTTGTGCAGCGTAACTATGAAGAAAAGCGACTCACCTTCACAACAAGCCTCCAAGAAGGTATTGAGAAGTGTGATGTTGTATTTATTACCGTTGGTACCCCGTCTAGCGACGACGGTTCATGTGATCTTTGCTATGTTGAGCAGGTTGCACGCCAGATTGGCGCGGTAATGACTTCCCCAAAAGTTATTGTTGATAAATCTACAGTACCTGTGGGTACTGCCGATTTCGTTACTTCCCTTGTACAGGAAGAACTTGATAAGCGCGGAGAATCCATTGGTTTTGCAGTTGTATCTAACCCAGAGTTCTTGAAAGAGGGCGACGCGGTTAGTGACTTTATGAAACCGGATCGTGTTATTGTTGGTACAGACGATGAAAATGCTGCTGCTGTTCTTGGCGAACTGTATGCTCCATTTGCCCGCAGTCGTGAAAAACTGATTGTTATGGGTGTTCGTAGTGCTGAAATGACCAAGTATGCAGCAAATTGCATGCTCGCGACAAAAATTTCTTTCATCAATGAAGTCGCAAATATTTGTGAACGTGTTGGCGCGGATGTTCGTGACGTTCGTACCGGCATTGGTTCCGATCACCGCATCGGGTATGAATTCATCTACCCGGGTGTAGGCTATGGTGGTTCTTGTTTCCCTAAAGACGTTAAAGCGCTGATCCACACTGCACACCAGTACGAGTACACTCCTGAGTTGCTCGAAGCTGTAGATAATGTGAACAAACGTCAGAAAAAACGTATGGCAGAGCGTCTTGTTGAATACTTTGAGCCACAGGGTGGCGTTGAAGGAAAAACATTGGCTCTGTGGGGCATCGCGTTTAAAGCAAACACAGATGACACCCGTGAAGCTGCTTCCTTAGCTATTATCGAAGAGCTTACCGCAAAAGGTATGCGTATTCGTGCTTTTGATCCTGTAGCAGGCGATAAAGTAAAAGAGCGTTTTGCGGATAACGACTTAGTAGAAATCGTAGATGAGCAGTATGCAGCACTTGATGGTGCACAGGCTCTGATGGTTGTTACTGAGTGGCACCAGTTCCGCACACCTGATTTTGATCGCGTGAAGGAACAGCTTACAGCACCTATTTTGTTTGATGGACGCAACCTGTACAATGCCGCAACAATGGCTGAGAAAGGGTTTGCGTACTTCTGCGTAGGTCGTAAAGCAGATTAAAACAAATTCGCACTCTGTTGCTTTTTTGAAAAAATCAGATGTTCACAGATAAGATGTGGTGTTTAATTCTGATTCTTTTCGTGCAATTGTACTTTCTTTATTCGTAAAGCCGTTGATAACGGCTAAAGATTGCACTGCACAAATTTGTTTTAGTTTAGGAAAAGCCCATCACCTATAGCGTGGTGACGATAAAGCCTTAAGAAAAGAAAAACCCTGCCGATGAGGAATCATCGGCAGGGTTTTTCTTAAGGAAAAATCTTATAGTTGAGCAGTAGCGGCACAGCGCCTGCAAGATCTCAATTGAAGTTCCTGTAGAATCAATTTTTCGTATTGCAACGAATCTTGATTATGCACAGGGGTGCCTTCTTTCAGAAAGCGTTCAAGAAATTGTGTTTCTTCCCAGAAATCAAGAAGTTCCTCGTCGCCAAGCGATTTAATCTGCATGGCAAGCGGCGTTTCTTCAGGGAATGGTAAGATGTTCGCCATCAATTTGGTACTCCTCGCGGATAGCGTTACACTCAATTGCTTTTGAGCGAGGTTATATTATCTAACACTCTGTTTTTTTACAACCGCTTTTATGGACGGTGGTATCGTCCTGTAGTTGCTTTGAATTGTGAGAACAGGTATGTGTCGATTTACTAAATTTTTCCCGTAATCGCTGCTCGGGAAAGTAAGGAGTTGTTCTGTATGAATGAGCCTCAGAAGAAGCAGGATGACGAGCTGATGCAACTTGTCACCTTTAGTATAGGTGAAGAGGAATTTGGTGTTGATATTCTTAAAGTACAGGAAATTATCCGTACTATGGAAATCACTAAAGTGCCCAAAGCTCCAGTTTTTGTTGAGGGGGTAATTAACCTTCGAGGAAAAGTGATTCCAATCATTGACCTAAGAAGGCGTTTCGGGCTTAGCTCCAAAGAGCATGACAAACACACCCGAATCATTGTAATCGAAATCAACAACATGATTGTCGGGTTTGTAGTTGATTCCGTGTCAGAAGTTCTGCGAATTCCAGCAGGCACGGTAGAACCGCCTCCGGCTGTTGTTGCAGGTATGGAATCTGAGTACATCAGTGGTGTTGGTAAGCTTCAGGATCGTTTGCTTATTTTGCTTGATCTTGACCGTCTGCTTTCTAACGATGATCTTGACGTGCTCGGACAGATTTAGTTTTTCCTTTGGGTTTTTTCGTCAAAAAAACGAATAACCTCTCTTGAAAAGCAAAAGCCGCCTGCCTTCCTTAGGGCTGGCGGCTTTTTCAGTTTATATATTCAATAATCCGGGAGCAGTGACGAGTGCTGTTTTCTGAAATCGTCAGAAAAATCCAGAATGAGAAAGATGCCGTTGTTCATGTTGCGCGAAGTGGTCCTGCAAGTCAGGCCAGATTAGCGCGCGTTTTACGTGACAGAGGCGAAAATGTGGTAGTGGTCGCACGTGATGCCAAAGAGTTTGCAGAACTGAATGGGCTGTTGCGTCTCTTTACACCGAATTGTTCCCGAGGACCTGCTCCACTGGCAACTCCGCAGTGGGATGATGAGTGGATTACTATTCCTCAGCATCCGGCAGGTACGTATGGTAAATCACGCTGGGCAGCACGAATGGCAAGTCTTTACGGGCTTGGTCTGAAACGCTCTGCACAGGGTGTGTTGCTTTCTATAGACAACTTCCTGCCTGCACTGCCTCCTGAAGATATCTTTTCTCATAATGAGCTTTTACTTGTCGTCAGTGACGAAACAGGTCCTGACCTCATTATCGAACAGGCCGTAGAATGGGGATACACACGTGTCCCGCTGGTAACTCAGCCGGGTGAAATTGCGTTGCGTGGTGATATTCTGGACATTTTTTGTCCCGGTTTCACGCTTCCTATTCGCATGGAATTTTTTGGCGATATTCTTGAAGAAATTCGACTTTTCGAACCTACCTCCCAGCGTTCCCGCGGGAATATCCAAGAGCTTGTTTTACTGCCGGCTGCTCCTGTTGTTCTCAATGACTCCAATGTTGCGCAAGCTTCTGTTTGGTGGAAGCAATTAGAAGCAGACGGTACGTTGGCTAATGGTCAATCCTCTGCCCTGCAACATGCTGCTGAAAATGGTGACTACACATTTCTTCCGGGTTGCTTCTACAAGAACGCAAGTTTTCTCGAAAGCTGGCTTCCAAAGGACGCTGTTTATGTTCTACCTTCAGAAGGTGGGCTAAGTGAGGCGCTGGAAGAGTCAGAACGCTCATGGGTGTCATTTCTTGATGAGCAGGCAGAAGAATATGGAGTGCGTCAGCCTGTAGGTAACGTACTTCGTTCCGCTGATCTTGCCGGAACCGTGTGGCACAAGTCTCGGCGAGCCCATTTTGAAGAATTGAAAATGGGGATAGAGATACAAGGCTCCTCATTACAGGAACGCAGTTATGGTGCGTTCCAGGATATTTTTCAAAAGCCGGAAGATGCAGAACGACCTTGGCATACGTTAGTAGCCCGCCTGCGTGAGTGGATGAAAGAGAAGCGACAGGTTGTGCTGAGCTTTGCCACAGATCGTAGTCGAACAAAATTTTTAACGCTTGCAGAACAAGACGGTCTGATGCCGCATATGTGCTACGACCCGAGAGAACGGGGACTGTTTGCACTGGTATCTTCTTTCAGGCGCGGTATTGATCTAGAGTGGGATAATATTCTTCTGCTCGGTGAAGATGTATTGCAGCCAAAAGTGGAGCGTCAGGCTCGTGCTCGTTCCGGTGCGTTTTCCGGTCTTAAAGACTACGACGACCTGAAGGTCGGCGCACATCTTGTTCATAGAGATTATGGTATTGCTACCTTCGGAGGACTTCTTCGTCTTGATTTAGGGGATGTGTCGAACGACTTTTTACTCCTGAAATACGCTGGTGAAGATAAACTTTATCTCCCTGTAGATAGATTGTCTCTAATTCAGCTCTTTAAAGGGCCGGATGGAGCATCACCGGCTTTAGATAAGCTTGGCGGTGCTGGATGGCAGGCAAGCAAGTCTAAAGCGCGAAAAGCCATTGAGAAAATTGCTCATGACATCATGGAAATGTATGCATGGCGCAGG
This sequence comes from Halodesulfovibrio sp. MK-HDV, assembly GCF_009914765.1. Classification (NCBI taxonomy): domain Bacteria; kingdom Pseudomonadati; phylum Thermodesulfobacteriota; class Desulfovibrionia; order Desulfovibrionales; family Desulfovibrionaceae; genus Halodesulfovibrio; species Halodesulfovibrio sp. MK-HDV. Next base: position 56,701 of record NZ_WYDS01000001.1, read on the forward strand.
CTTGCAAAAGGCTTTACCTATGGGCCTGTGGATGAGCTGTATCGAGAGTTTGAAGCTTCTTTCGGGTTTGAAGAAACACCGGATCAAGCCAGAGCCATTCAGGATGTTCTGGATGATATGCAAAAGCCGGAACCAATGGACAGACTTGTTTGTGGTGACGTTGGGTTCGGTAAAACTGAAGTTGCAATACGTGCTGCATTCCGTGCTGCATGCGAAGGCAAACAGGTTGCTTTGCTTTGTCCAACAACCGTTCTTGCAGAACAGCACTATCAGACATTTAAAAGTCGCCTTTCCCGATTCCCTGTGCATATTGGCTTATTAAGCCGCTTTGTCACCCGTACCCGTCAGAAAGAAGTTCTTTCTGCTGCGGCACGCGGTCAGGTAGATATTTTGATAGGCACACATCGTTTGTTATCAGATGATGTTGATTTGCCGAACTTGAGTTTGCTTGTTCTGGATGAAGAGCAACGTTTTGGTGTTCGCCATAAAGAGAAACTTAAGAAACTGAAACGTAATGTAGATGTACTAACTCTTACAGCGACACCTATTCCGCGAACACTTCAGCTTTCCATGTCCGGTGTGCGAGAACTTTCTGTTATTGAAACAGCACCGGTCGGGCGTAAGCCGGTTCAAACGGCTCTTATTGAGCGAGAAGCTCCGGAACTGAAAAGAGTGCTTGAGCGGGAAATCGCTCGAGAAGGTCAAGTCTTCTGGGTATACAATCGCGTAGAAGGCTTGGAACGTGTTGCCGAATATGTGCGGGAACTGGTTCCTAATGCCCGTATTGGAATGGCACATGGCAGGATGTCTGAAAAGAACCTTGAAGAAGCCATGCACCAATTCTGGCATGGTGAACTTGATGTTCTGGTATGTACTTCAATCGTTGAATCCGGCCTTGATTTTCCTCGGGCGAATACGCTTATTGTCGATCAGGCTCAAATGTTCGGACTCGGACAGCTTTATCAGTTGCGTGGACGAGTAGGACGTTCAGACAGGCAGGCATATGCGGTGTTTGTCGTCAATAATTTGGATAAATTGCCAACTCCTGCACGAAAACGATTACGTATCATTCTGGAGTTGGATTACCTTGGTGCCGGTTTCAGAGTTGCCATGGAAGATTTGCGTCTTCGTGGTGCTGGTAATATTTTGGGTGAGGCACAATCTGGTCAGATGGCTAAGGTTGGTCTGGATATGTACCTTGAAATGCTCGAAACGGAAGTAAAGCGCCTGAAGGGTGAAAAAGAAAGTGTTGTGGTTGAGACAGAAATTAATCTTGGCATAAACGCTCATATTCCAGAATCATATATTCCGGATGGCAGGGAGCGCTTGAAGTTCTATAAAGCTCTCTCTTCTGCGACTGACGCTGTCCACATGCAGGACGTTGAACTTGAAATACGCGACCGTTTCGGAGCGTTGCCGCCGGAGCTTGTGAGCTTCCTTGGCGTACTTGAGTTTAAACGCTTCCTTATGTCTATTCAGGTAGAGCGGGCAGATATTTTACGAGATAAAGTACGTCTTACATGGTCAGAGAATGCAGACGTTATTTCGCCTGCACTGCTTGTAGGGTGGGTAAACGATAATATAGACAGAGCAAAACTGACTCCGCCTGCAACGCTTGAGCTGCGCTTGAAAGGAGATGATGATTTGCGTACACGTCTAGCTAAGTTGAAAAAAGAACTTGAACCTCTTGTAACTGCATAAAGGTAACGAATGCGCCGACTCATATTATTGCTGACTCTCTTATTAGCTATTGCTGGTTGTACGCAGCACCCTGAAGAGAAAGGGATTGTGGCACGGGTGAATGGTAAGCCAATCTACTTGAAAGAGTTGGAAGCTCGCTATGACCTGAATAATCTTGGCTGGGTTTCTGGAGTTGTTCCGTCTGTTGAAGCTATGAGTGCAGAATACGGGAACGTTCTTTCGGAGCTTATAGTTTATAAGCTTGTGGGCTTTGCTTTAGAAAAAGAAGGTCTGAGTGTTTCCTCGGAAGATGTGCAAAAAGAAGAAGCATCTATCAGGGCGGATTACCCAGACGGCCTTTTTGAGAGAACGTTAACTGAAGAGTACATTGATATTGCTGTATGGCGATTGTTTTTAAAACGTCATTTGGAAATGAAATTGTTTTTTAATGATGTATTACGCCCGACAGTCTCTCTGACATATCAGGAAGCTGAAGGGTACTACAAAGATAATTTGTCAGAATTCTATATTCCAGAACGGGTACATGTATTGCTCGTGCGCGGTAATGATAGAACAAGCGTACAGCGGTCTTCTCTTTTATTAGAAAAAGCTGAAGATTGGAAAGTAGCAGCTAAGACATTGCCGGAAGAAATTACAGTGCGTGAACTAAAACTGAAAAAAGACCGTTTGCCAGTTCAGTGGGCTTCTACTTTGCAGCAGCTTCGTCCTAAAAGCAGTAGCAATATTTCCACGACTGCATACGGTTTTGAACAGTTAGTGTCACTTGCTGTTATTCCGGAGAAATTACTTGGACCGTCTCAGGCATATTCAGTCATTGAACGTATCTTGATTGACCAAAAAATGAATGAAGCATTTAGTGATTGGTTGGAAGGTCAGCTTGCTTCAGCTGATATTAAAGTCACTCCACTTTTATCAAAAAAGCTGGGTGGGAAAAATAACCAGAATGCTCATTCTAACTCTTCGCAAAAACAGGAAGAAGTTCAGGAAGAGCCAGACAGAGAACCTGAGTCTGAGGTTGGTAAAAGTTCCGACCCATAATGTTGAAATGAAATACAAAATTATTTTAGATAGTTTTAGTTTGAATTAGAGGGTCTGATTTTTCTCATTATTGCATAATTGCTTAAAAGGTAATACAGACCCAATGAGTAAGAACTCGCGCACCATGAGGGGAGCTGTGGTGTGTGAATGTTTATCACCTATATCGGGAGAATAGTATGGCCTCCAGATTTTTAATTGCGCTGGCAGCTGTTGTTATGTTTGCTGCACCTGTTTATGCTGAGCAGTTGGTTAATAAGATTGCGGCGGTTGTGAACGGTGACATTGTAACGTTATATGATTTGAAACAACTGGCAATTCCGGAACTGAAAAAAGCCGGAGTGCTCGGTCCTAAATACGCTGACAGCCCGAAAGTAAAATCTATTCTGAGCGACGTTCTTGATAACGTAGTGTCAGAAAAACTTTTTTTACAGGATGCAGAGCGTCGCGGTATTACCGTGAAAGAGGCCGAAATTGAAAACGAGTTGCGCAAAATTGCGCAGCAGCGCGGCATGACTCTCGAGAAGGCTAAAGAGCAGATCTTAAGCGAAGGTCTTACTATTGAATCTGTGAAAGAGCGAGTAAGAGCATCTATTATTCGCCAGCGTCTCCTTGGACTTATGGTAGGACGTAAAGTCGTTATCACTAAAGAAGAGGTTCAACGTTTTTACGATGAACATAAATCTGAATTTGCAGCAGACGGAAAAGTGGAAGTAAGCTTGCTTGTTTTTGCACCGACAGCTGATATTAAAGACGTTCACAGTGAGCTTTCTGCTGGTAAGATTTCATTCGAAGAAGCAGTTCAAAAATATTCTGTTGGTCCAGGCAAAGAGCAAGGTGGTTACCTTGGCGAGCTTGGTGTTAAAGATGTATCACCACAGATGATGGCTGTTGTTCAAGATATGAAGAATGGTTCTGTTTCTGATGTTTTGTCTCTTGGGTCTTCAAAGGCACTTATTAAATTGCACAGTAAGACCAAAGGTTCGCTGCGTTCGCTTGAAGAAGTAGCGCAGGAAATTGAAGCTAAGCTGAGAGCGCCTCGCCTTGAAGCAAGCTTTAAAGACTACGCTGAAAAACTGCGTAACAATGCCGTCGTAGACGTTCGGCTGTAAGTGGAGGTACAGATGTCTGAAATGCTGGAGCTCGGAACCCTGTTGCGTGAGGAACGTGAAAAAAAAAGGTTTATCTCTTGAGGAACTTTCTGAACGCATAAAATTGGCACCGCGCACGCTTGCATTTATAGAATCAGGTACTAAATCAGAACTGCCCCATGCAGTGTATGTGAAAGGATTTGTTAAGAGCTACGCAATGATTTTGGGACTTGATCCTGAAGAGCTTGGTGCAATAGTTGATGTTGCATACAGAGATGAGCTTGAAGAAGATATGGCAGAGCCTGTGTTAGCTCGTAGAGATAAGAAAGGATGCCCTGTTAAGCTCATCATCATTGTCGTGATTATTGCTGGCCTCGTTGCGGCGGGCTACTTCTATATGCAGTCTGGTACTGCCACGCTTGGTAATGAAGAAGCAACAGTAGAAGTACCTGTTCAACAGCCCCCTGCACAGCAGGAACAGGCTGAACAACCAGTAGGGCAGAATGCTGCTGAGGTTGTTGTGATTGAGCCAGCAGCTCCTTCCGTTCAAGTGGAAGAAGTTAGTCCGGAAGCAAATAGTAAAGCGACTAAGGAAACTGAAGTCGCTCCGGAGCCAGTAGTTGTTAACGAAACACCGGCCCTTGTTGTTGTAGCTCCTTCTGATGTCGTAGCACAAAAGGCAGAAGAAAAAGCTGCAGTAACAGAGCAGGCAAATAAAAAAGCAGATGTTGCAATGCGTTCTCTACGTGTTGAAGCAACTGCGGACTGCTGGGTTGAAGCAACCGGTGATGGATTTACCCGTAAAGAGTTTTTGCTTCGTAACGGACAGGGGTACACTGTTACCTTCCCGAATAATCTGTCTTTACGCTTAGGAAACTCTGGCGGAATTTCACTGACACTTGATGGTGCTCCATACTATTTCAATGGTGCGGACGGTAAGGTGCGTACAGTACATATTGCCGCTTCATAGTTCTGATGGAATTTACCGAAAAAGTTATCATCCTCCGTATCGGAAGATTTAAAGAAGCGGACCTTTGGGTCCGCTTTTTGTCTCCAACGCGAGGAATAATGAACGCGTTTGCTTTTGGCGGGTGCCGAAGCAGAAGGCGTTTTTGTGGTTGTTTGGACCACTTGAACCGCGTGCTGTTTCGGGTAAAAGGCAGCAAGCTTGCGACCTACTTTTCGCTTGAAGAGGGAACCTTAATGGATTCCCCGGAGAATCTTCGTGTCAGTCACGAAAGACTTGGGCTCGCAGTAAACTGTCAAAAATTTTTAGAAGCAATGGGTATATCTTTTGAAGGTGCACCTGCTGCGTATAGCCTTTTTTCCGAAATGCTGGTGTTATTGAATGAAGCAGAAGCGTTGGATAAGCTTTGGCCTATTTTTTTTTCGTGCTCGTTTTGCATTCGATCAAGGCTACAGTCCAGAGCTAAACATCTGTCAAATTTGTGCTAACGACTTGAAATATCCAGTGTTTCATGTTCAAGAAGGCGTGCTTACATGTGCGGCTTGTGCTCAGTCGCAAGGGCCAAGGTTCAGATTAAGTAAGGAATCTCTTGACGCTTTGCGATTTGTACAGGAAAATTCTCCGCTTCGTTGGTCAGAGCTGAATCTTTCTATGAGGGCGCGTAAAGAGCTTTCAAGAGCTATTGACGGCTTTATCCAATATCATATAGGTCTTTCTTGGGAAAACGGAATGTTTAGACGCGTTTAGCGCTACATACAGTTACCACAACAACTCGGCATAGGCCGTGTAGAGAATATAGTATTCAGGGGAAAAACATGAACTTCCAAGACGTTATCCTCACCCTGCAGGACTTTTGGTCCAAACAGGGCTGTGTATTGCAGCAGCCGTTCGACATCGAGTGTGGTGCCGGCACGTTTAACCCCGCAACTTTTTTGCGTGTTATCGGTCCGGAACCATGGAAGGCTGCATATGTAGAACCTTCCCGTCGCCCTACAGATGGTCGTTACGGTGAAAACCCGAACCGTTTGCAGCATTACTTCCAGTTTCAGGCTGTTTTAAAGCCTTCTCCTGATAATATTCAGGAAATGTATCTCGACAGCTTGCGTGCTATTGGTATTGATCCGTCAGCGCACGACATTCGCTTTGTTGAAGATGACTGGGAATCTCCAACCCTTGGCGCTTGGGGACTGGGCTGGGAAGTTTGGTTGAATGGTATGGAAGTAACTCAGTTTACATACTTCCAGCAGGTTGGCGGTATAGACCTGCATCCTACCAGCGTAGAAATTACCTATGGTCTTGAACGTATTTGCATGTACTTGCAGGAAAAAGAGTCAGTGTACGACCTTATGTACAACGACACTGTGACATACGGTCAGGTGTACCATCAGAACGAAGTGGAAATGTCGAAGTACAACTTCGAGCACAGTGATCCAAAGATGCTTCTTGAGCTGTTCAATATGTTTGAAAAAGAATGCAAGCAGCTTTGTGAAACTGGCCTTCCGCTTCCAGCCTACGATTACTGTTTGAAGTGTTCTCATACCTTCAACATGCTTGATGCGCGCGGTGCGATTTCCATTACGGAACGTACTGGCTACATTGGCCGTGTGCGCGTTCTTGCTTCTGCTGTTGCTCGTTTGTATGCACAGCAGCGTGAAGAGCTTGGTTACCCGTTAATGCCTGCAAAAAACAACGATTAGTCCATAGGAAGAATTGAGATGTCCTTATTTATTTTGGAAATCGGCACCGAAGAGCTTCCCGCCCGTTTTCAAAAGGGGTTGGAAAAAGATTTAATTACCCGCCTTTCTAACTTTCTCAAAGAATCCAATGTGGAATTTGATAAGGTAGAATCGCATGTAACCCCTCGTCGTGCTGCTGTAATGATCTATGACATTGCAGGAGTTCAGAAAGAAAGCGAAGAAGTTATCCCGGGTCCTCCTGTTCGTATTGCATATGATGCAGACGGCAACCCGACTAAAGCCGCCGCTGGTTTTGCAAAAACGCAGGGTGTTGACCTTGCTGATGCATTCCGTCTTGAGACTGACAAAGGTGAATACCTTGCAGTTCGCAAAAAGATGGGTGGCGCAAAGACTGCAGACCTGCTCGCAACATTTTGTCCAACTTTGATCGCACAGCTTCCTTTTGCAAAAAAAATGAAGTGGGGCGAACAGGAGTTCACCTTTGCACGTCCAGTTCGCTGGGTGCTTGCAATGCTCGACGATGCTGTTGTTCCGTTTGAAGTTGCAGAATTGAATTCCGGCAGAGAAACATACGGTCACCGTGTGCATGCTGCCGGTCCGTTTGCGATTGCAAACGCTGCTGACTACTACTCAACCATCGAAGAAAAATGTGCCGTTGTTCTTTCTGCAGAAAAACGTCGCGCTAAAATTATTGAAGAAGGTAATGTGCTTGCTGAGAAAGCAGGCGGACGCATTATCTGGAAAGACAGCCTTCTTGACGAAGTTCAGGGTCTTGTCGAACATCCTATTGCCTGTCTTGGTGATTTTGATGCTTCGTTCCTTGAGCTTCCACGTCAGGCATTGCTTACCAGCATGCAGAGTCACCAGAAAAGCTTTGGTGTAGAAGATGCTGAAGGCAATTTGCTTCCTCACTTCCTTACTGTACTGAACACTACTCCAAACGAAATGGAAGTTGTTAAAGTAGGGTGGGAACGTGTGTTGCGTGCTCGTCTTGAAGATGGTCGCTTCTTCTGGAATACTGACCTCAAGGCTGATGTTGATACTTGGCTTGCAAAGCTCGATAATGTTATCTTCCTTGCTCCACTTGGTAGCATGGGTAACAAAACTCGTCGTATCTCCGGCCTGTGTGCTGATCTTGCAACTAAAGTTGCTCCAGAGATTACAGCTGATGCAGAACGCGCAGGCCGCATCTGTAAAGCTGACCTTGTTGCTGAGATGGTTGGCGAATTCGACAGCCTTCAGGGCATTATGGGTGGTATTTACGCAGCGCGTAAAGGTGAGTCCGATGTGGTTGCGAAAGCGATTGCAGAACAGTACCTGCCAGCAGGTCCTGACTCTCCGGTACCATCTACTATGGGTGGCGCTCTGGTTTCCATGGCAGACAAAGCAGATACCCTTGCAGGTTGCTTTGGTCTTGGCATGATTCCAACCGGCGCTGCTGATCCATACGCATTACGTCGTTGCTGTCTTGGTATTGCACGTATTATTATTGAAAAACATCTTCGTATTTCTGCTGCTGAGCTTTTTGCCAGTGCACAGAACCGTTACGAAGGTGTTACTTGGAAGCTGGATGAGCAGGAAGCTCTTACCAAGCTGAATGAGTTCTTTGCTCAGCGTCTTAAGAACTACTTTACCAGCAAGGGTTATGAAACCCTGTTGGTTGAAGCTGTACTTGGTGCAGATTCTGACGACGTTTGGGCAGCTGACGCCCGTTTAAAAGCTCTTTCTGCGTACAGCAAAGGTGAAGGTTTCAACCAGGCTGTACTTACCTTTAAACGTGCTGCAAACATTATTCGTAAGCAGGGTAGCGAAGCTGGCGTAGAGCTCAGTGGCGCATACGATGCTACGTTATTTGAAAATGATGCAGAGAAAGCTTTTGCTAAAGCACTCGAGGACGTAGCTCCTAAGTTTGCTCAGCTCTGGGCTGAAGAAGATTTCGATGCTCTTTTCGCGTTGCTCGCAGAACTCCGTCCTGCAGTTGACGCATTCTTTGATAATGTAATGGTTATGTGCGACGACCAAAAGGTGCGCGCAAACCGGTTGAACTTGCTGAGTGCTCTTGTACAACAGCTTGGCCGCTTGGCTGATTTCTCAGCATTACAGATGTAGAGTTGTTTTTTTACTGGGATACGTTGATAAAAAAGGGTAATTAGTTGACACCGCGTAGCGATGCGCGTAATGAGCTATTTCCCGTGTTCCAGTAAGGTCTTTATTTTGAATCTTACTACCATATAGTTTTGGAGGAAATTACCTTGGCTAACCATAAATCTGCCATCAAGAGACATCGTCAGTCCCTTAAACGTGCTGCACTTAACCGTGCTATGAAAACTCGCGTACGTAACGTTGTTAAAGACGTTCGCGCTGCAGTTGTTGAAGAAGATATGACGAAAGCTCAGGAAGCTCTCCGCGTAGCTAACGGTATCCTGGATAAAGCTGCCACTAAAGGCGTTATCCACTGGAAAACCGCAGGCCGCAGGATCTCCCGTCTGAGCAAGGCTGTTGCTGGCATTAAAGCCTAGCCTGTCCTGCTTGACATTTCAAAAAAAGCCCGCTTTTTAGCGGGCTTTTTTTCTTTCAAATGTTTCTATTACTTTGCTTGGTTGATGTTGTATCTTGAATCTGGTAACTTTTCGTAATGAACCAGATTTCTTCATGTAAAGAGTGTTGATGTAATTGTGGCACTACTGGCAACGTCATTTTTACAGGTTGATGCAACTTCGTTCAGTTTACTGCGCTTGAGAAGGCTAGGGGGAAGCATACATTTATGTATGTAGGATTTGTTTTTTGAGACTAGTCCAGCCGTAGGCAAGCCTTCAAGTCTTATGGTAAATAGCCTAAGACGCGTTGTTCTGTGTGATTTGTACTTAATCTGAATTTGTTACGTCTGTTTCGATGCAGTTCAGTGGTAGATGTGATGTACATCTTTTATTGTGCTGTTGAGAATTCAATTAGCTGTGAGACATATTTTAGTGACAGGTATTTTTACGTGTGGTCACTGAATTGGGGCATGTGCCCCTAACTTTTTATGTCTCACGTTTTTGGGAGTTACTCTCTATATGCGTTTATTCCATCGGGAACCTAAGGTTGACCAGCTTAAAGTTGTTGTCGTCGGAGCTGGTGAAGTTGGTTATCATATTTCACACAGACTTGCTCAAGAACATAAACAAGTTGTTGTGATCGATCAGGATGAAAGTGCACTCAGAAGAATCTCAGAGGTTCTGGATGTGCAAACCATTCTTGGTTCTGGTTCCAGTCCAGAAGTTCTTAAAAATGCTGGTGCTGAAGATGCTGATATTTTTTTAGCAGTAACAGACAGCGATGAAGTCAATATTATCGCATGCTTATTTGCGAATATTATTGCTCCTAATGCAAAGAAACTCGCACGTATTCGTAACGAAGAATACGGCGAATACAGTAAAGAACTTTCAGAAAATCTCCTCAATATTTCTGCTATCATCAACCCCGAGGTTGAAGTGATTAAGAGTATTGATCGGTTGTTATCTATGCCGGGTGCCGTGGACTATAACGAGTTCGCTGGTGGTAAGATTAAACTGATCGGTGTTCGAATGGGACATGGTCCTTTGCTGGATCAAGCGCTTGTAAATTTTAGAAGCGTAGTTCCAGATATCAACGTAATTATCGCTGCGATTGTACGCGATGATGCGCTCATTATTCCGGGTGGTAGTGATACTCTTCAACAAGACGATATTGTTTACTTCGTATGTAAAGATACAAGTATTGAATCTGTGCGCAAGGCGTGCGGACGAAGTCTTGATCCGATAAAAAATGCATTCATTATCGGCGGTGGTAATATTGGTTTCCGACTTGCTTCATTGTTTGAGCAAAAGGGAATCCATACCAAAATTGTGGATTCGAATCCCGCCCGTTGTAGTGTTCTGGCTGAAAAACTTGATGCCCCGCTCGTTCTTTGTGGCGACGGTACTGATCAGGAATTTTTGCAGGAAGAGAACATTGCCGAAATGGATGTAGTTATTTCTCTTACATCAGACGAAGAAACTAATATTCTCACTTCTCTGCTTGCCAAGAACCTTGGCGTAAAGAAAACCGTTACCCGTGTGAACAAGCTTGCGTACCAGCCACTTATTAAAGCTGTTGGTATTGATCACTCTGTTTCACCGCGTCTTTCTGCTGTTAACTCTATTTTGCAGTACGTACGACAGGGCAAAGTGCTTTCTTCCGTTTCAATTAGTGGTGAAGGTGCTGAAGCTCTTGAAGCCATTGCTGAAAATAATTCCGAAATTGTCGGCAAACCGATTAAAGACCTTCCGTTTCCTAAAGGGACGCTGGTTATCGGTATCTTGCGTGACACAGAAGTCATTATTCCAAGCGGCGACAGCGTCATTCATCCTGATGACCGCATTATTATTCTGACTACTCCGGAAAACGTTGCACGAGTCGAGCAGGCTCTACTTGTAACGTTACAGTCCGTGTAGGTACCGTATGCGAGTTAAGTACTGCCTTTACATTATCGGAGCATTGCTCGGGGCTGTTGGCCTCACCATGTTCTTTCCTATTGGTTGGGCGTTATATTATCAGGATGAAGGTTTGGTTCCGTTACTGCTTTCCACAGTGGTCACACTTTGGAGTGGGGCCGCACTATTTCTGATGTTTCGTCCAAAGCAAAAGCTCGTGATGAACCACAGGGAAGGGATGGCGATTGTAGCCATAGGCTGGCTTGCTGCTGGTCTTGCAGGCGCGTTGCCATTCTACTTCGGGGCAGTCTTCCCAACATGGACAGATTGCGTCTTTGAATCTATTTCCGGCTTCACAACTACTGGCTCCAGTGTAATGACGGATATTGAATCTGTCGCGAAAAGCTTGCTCATGTGGCGTAGCTTAACGCACTGGCTCGGTGGTATGGGTATTATTGTACTTTCCCTTGCCATCCTGCCATTTCTTGGCGTTGGTGGTATGCAGTTGTATAAAGCGGAAGTTCCGGGACCAGTTCCTGATAAGCTTAAACCGCGCATTAAAGATACAGCAGCAGCATTGTGGAAAGTATATGTGTATTTTTCCATATTGCTTTGTGTGTTGCTTATGTTCGGTGGTATGAACCTGTTTGATGCCATTTGTCATACCTTCGGTACAATGGCTACAGGCGGCTTCTCCACTAAGAATACATCTGCGGGATATTACAATAGTGCGTATATTGACTGGGTAATTACCATCTTTATGCTCATTGCGGGAGCTAACTTCTCTCTGCACTTTAGAGCGCTGGCAGGCGACTTTAAATGCTTTTGGAAGGACTCTGAGTTCAGATTCTACATCGCAATTATCGTTGTGTTTACAGCAATAATCACCATTACAGTTTACGGGTCAAATTACGACTCATTCGCTGCTTCTTTACAGTATGCGGCGTTTCAAGTTGTTTCAATTTGTACGACGACTGGGTTTGCTACAGCAGACTATGAACTGTGGGCACCACTCGCTCAGGCGTTACTGCTGTTCCTTATGTTTTTAGGCGGCTGTGCCGGTTCTACTGGTGGTGGCATGAAATGTATGCGTATCCAGCTGCTGCTCAAGCAGGGGTATCATGAGCTGTTCAGACTTGTTCACCCCCGTGCTGTTAAGCATATTAAACTTGGCGGACGAACTGTTCAGGCAAGTGTTATGTCCGGTGTGTTGGGCTTTTTTGTTATTTATTTGGCAGTGTTTGTTATTTCCGGATTTTTACTTTCTGCAACCGGACTGGATGTTCTTACATCTTTTGCCGCAGTTGTTGCTTGTATCGGCAACATTGGCCCTGGGCTTGGCTCCGTTGGTCCTGCAGAGAACTTTGCTCATCTACCAGCGTTTGCAAAATGGGTATTAACTCTTTGTATGCTGCTAGGGCGTTTGGAAATTTACACGGTATTTATTCTGTTTGTTCCTGAGTTCTGGAAGAAATAAAAATGAAGCCTGAGGAATTATTCCTCAGGCTTTTTTTTGTTTTTTAGTCTCTCTATAAATAAAAATGAGTGTTTGATGTATGTTTTCTGTGTCAAAATTTGATGCAGAGGTTTGCTATCTCCTCATGACTTTAATGCTTTTTTCTTCCTTCTCTTTCTCATCTAATTTTTCTTTTTCTACTGTCTCTTCTTCAATTTTGTCTTCAAGCGGCAAGCCTGCAAAATCTTCTTCGTTGGTTGGTGGGTATTTCATTCTGTCGACGAGCTCATCGTACCGTTCCTCTGATGTGTCTGGATACGGATACTCGCTATCAGAATACTTCATCCCCCTGTCTACAGTGTCTGACGGAGCTATGTCTTTTTTATCCCGTGCAAGATAAACCGTCTGTGAAGGGTAGGCAAAGTCGGTACCGGCATTGTGTATTATGTCGCTTATCCTGAAAAGAAGATCCTGCCGAACATCGAGATAATCTTCCCATTCCAATTCGCCGTTAATGAATGTGTATACTCGTATAATTTGTGCGTATTCGTTGTATGAATCAAATTTTACGCGATGTAGATATTCAGAAAGCACTTTCGGATGTGCAATGAGCATTTCTCGAACTTGAGCTAATATCCAGCGCAGTTGTTTACCGGTGGTTTCTTTTCGTAAGTGGAGATACTCGCTGAAGCGGTAGAGATCTCTAAGTGAAATATTTACAAGCTGCATTTGTGAGAATACGGCGTTTGGGATTGATATCACTGTGCGGTCACCGGCACGTATGCGCGTTGAGCGTAAGCCAATATGCAGGACTTTCCCCCACTGATCTTCAAAGGCGCAGTACTCACCAATACGAACCGGTCGGTCGGCAAAAAGAGTTAGCCCGCCAATGATGTTTTCGATTGTAGGTTTGGCAGCAAGTGATACCGCAAGACCAATGACGCCCAAGCCCGTTACAATAGGAATAAGTGGCAAGCCAAGGTTTGATCCACCGTAGAATAAAATGCATATGGCGAGAAATATACTGCTCAAATAGGCCACAGTCCTAATGAGACTTGCATCAATAGATTGCGGATTAACATTTGGGTTTGCAATAAAGATGTTTGCGGCAAGGCTTGCTCCGACGATGATTGCCCATGCTGCACTGAGCCATTTTATGACGTCTAACATCCCTGTAGTATAATGTAGAGTTGTACCGGAAAGGTTAACAACTTCTTCAAGGAAGAACATGAGCAGGTAGGCCAGCCCTGTAAGCATAAGTGGAAGCGTTAATTTATAAAAGTCAGAGCGAATAGGGTGTTCTGGATCAATTCTGCGACTGCATACCCTGTAAACAATCCCAACGAATGAAACTAAAAATATGAAAGATAAAATCAGCATCATCCATTGAAAAATGGTTTCCCCGCAATAAACTTCTGCAGACATCCATGCTGGTATGTAATGAAACCATTTTGGTGGAAGCAAACTACCCGGTGTTGATATGTAGAATTGAAAGAAATCTTCAGTGTCGTGTGTTTTGTATGGAAGGCGTTTTGCCATTTCATATAAAATAGGAATCTTGGAAACAGTTTCCGCACTGAACAAGTATTCACCATTACGAAATCCGTTGGTGATAAGCATCATTTCAATTGGTGTATTAGGGATACGCCAGAATGGGATGTTTTTTGCACCAAAATTATTTTCTGCTGGCACCATGCCGAGATCAGGAAGATTAATTCTGTCTAGAATCTCTTTCAGTTGAATTACAACTTCTTTTGAGTATTCGTCCCTATAAACGCTGGGAACCTTAGAGAGATCTAAGCATTCGATTGCTTTTTGGAAATACAGATTAGCTTCTTCCTGTAGCTTAAGAATTTCAGGTGAGTGCGTGAAGATGTTTTCTGATTTCATATCAAGCACGAAAGCTTTCTGAAGGACTGCAAAAGCCCTTGTCATATTCGTAAGGTAGCTGTGTAGCGTTGCCTGAGGGCTAAACGTATTTGGTGGCGTTAACGGGTTATCCATCATTTTGCTGGCACTACATGGAGACGCGATAGCTAGCGAAAGAGTGAAGATGCAAGATAAGAATATTCGACAAAATTTTAAGGTCATTGATCGCCCCCTCATGCTGGTAGTCAAAGATAACACTCTTAAGGGTAGCTAAGTGTGGTACGCAAGACACAGTATAAGATAAGTTTGTTCAATGATTCTAATGCATAAAAAAGCCCTCTTACCTATCAAAGGCAAGAGGGCTTTATATACAAAAGTAGTATTACTAGGAGAGCTTTGAGATAAGAGTATCTTTGATAGATTCGATAGAACCTTCACCGTTGAGCTCAACGTATTTAGTTTCACCTTTTGCAGCGAGATCTTTGTAGAAGTATGCTGCAGCAAGGGTACCGTCACCGGTGTTGTAGTAGATATCATGACGTTTGTTGATTGCGTCTTCGTCCTGATCGTCTGCACGAGCAGTAAGAGCGCCACCACAGACACGACAAACTTCACCTTTAGGTTTGATAGGCTCAATAAAGATGTTGTTAGGGTGGTTGTTGTCATTTTCACAAAGACGACGACCCATGATGCGGTTCTTAGCAACTTCGCGAGGAAGAAGGATTTCAACAACGTGGTCAAGCTTGATGTCTTCAGCTTTAAGAGCTTCGTACAATTTTTCTGCCTGAACCATGTTGCGTGGGAAACCGTCAAGCAGCCAGCCTTTAGCGCCATCTACTTTCAAAGTTTCGAGAACCATCGGGATGGTGATTTCGTCAGGAACGAGGTCACCGCGGTCAATGTATTCTTTAGCTTTTTTGCCAAGCTCAGTTCCGCCACCGATGTGTTTGCGGAAGATAGCACCGGACTCAATGTGAGCCATGCCATCGTACTTTGTCTTAATAAGAGCGCCCTGAGTACCTTTACCACTACCGTTTGGTCCAAAAATGAGAATGTTCACCTCATTCCTCCTTGTCATTTATTTCACAAATGAAATACAGCAGGCTGTAACGTCTGTCAATCGCAGAGAGATAAAATAAATAATCATCGGTAGCTAAAATAGATTACACCCTTTCGAATAGTGGCAATTTTATTACCGGGAAACTGCACGATCTTGCCGCCAACGTTGGCCTGCCACGCTGTATCCAGCGCAAGCAGATTTTGCTGAAGCGGCTGTCCTTTGCCCATACTAGTCAATACTGCTTTATATACTCGCAGTCTTGTAGCTTGGGACATGGTGCGAAGATCTTCTTTGAGCAATGTCGGGGTCTCAATGTCAGTGTTTTCGAGGTGTTGCTCAATAATAGCTGCCCAGTGATCGGTATCAATCTGTGCAAGTTCCCAAAGAGAAGTTATTGCATCAAGAAAAGCAGGATTCTCTTTGCATAACAACGGGATAACTTGTGATCTTACGCGGTTGCGTAGGAAATTTGTGTCTACGTTTGATGCATCTTCACACCAGTTAAGGGAACATGCATTCGCAAACGAAATAAGTGTGTCTTTCGGTGTTGCAAGCAAGGGACGTAATATCTTGCGATTATTACATCTTCCTTCCATGCCACCCAAAGCAGGCCAGCCTGTTCCTCGAACAAGACGCATGACAACGTCTTCTGCAAGGTCATTTGCGTGGTGCCCTGTGACAATCCAGTCAGCATTTATTGTGCGGCGTGTTAACGTTAAAAACTCATATCGTAGCAAGCGAGCAGCTTCTTCAAGACCTAATTTGTGGAGGGAAGCGTGTGCTGCAACATCTTGAGAAGATACTGTTAATTCAATGTCTAGTGACGCACAAAGTTGACGGACATGTGCCTCTTCAGCACCGGCCTCGGGACGAAGCTGATGGTTGAAATGAGCTGCATGGATGGTGCAGTCATTTCTTTTTGCAAGGCATGTGAGAATGATGAGTAGGGTGCTGGAATCGACCCCTCCCGAAAGTGCAACAAGCAAAACAGAGTTTTTAAGAGGAGTATTTAACTTGTTTGTGATAAAATTCTCAATCCCAAGACAGATGTGCGCTGTCTTGGGATTGAGGTCTTGTAAACTTATGGGAAGTTGTCTGTTCATGATCTGTTTCAACAACAGCCTTTGTTAAACATAAATATCAAGCTCAGTGAGCATGTCATCAATGTATTTGATCATGTGTGCACGCAGGTCTTCAGAAGCGTAAGAAACGCATTCACAGCGAAGTTTATTCCGAGCACGTACGAGAAGCTCCAAGCGTAACGTTTTGCCGTCAATTTCAAGAGCCATACAGTGTGGGCCACATTCGTCTGTGTGTTCCTTCTGGACGTCGGAAAGCAGGTCTTGCGGACATGGAAGCCAGTAGATGCCTTCCATAGCACCAGTGAGTTCCATTTCGTTAAGTCGTCCGGCAATGGCTGCGATATTATCGCTAGTGAAATCTTCAAGCAGGTAGAGTCGCATGTGAGTATTCCTTTCTATTCGGCTGACAGCGTAAGTGCGGCAATAGGGCTAGCGTCTTCTGTGAGGGTGTGCCTTTTCAGTCACGTCATCCCTGTCCAGATTGAACATACGGCGTGTGATATCAATGTATCGATCACCAGCTTCTTCTTCCTCATAACGACGTTTGAGGAAAGAAATAGGCTCGTGGTTCACCTTTTTAGAAATGGAATTGATCATTTCACGTAAATGCATTTCCATTTCAGGCGTTGCGTCAGGAATATGCTTAAGCGTTTTAGCAAGCTCATCTTCCATAATTGCATCTGTTCTGGAAATCAGGTCAACAATGGTCGGCTGCAATTGAAGTGATTTTAGCCACTTATTAAAAGTGACGGTTTCACAGTCAACAATTGTGCGTGCCTTGTTGGCTTCTTCCTGACGCTGAGCAAGGTTTTCTTCGACCACTTCTTTGAGATCATCGATGTCATACAGGTACACGTTGTCCAGGCCGTTAACGTCTGGATCAATGTCACGCGGTACAGCAATATCGATGAAGAACATGGAACGGTTTTTACGCTTTTTCAATACCTGACGTATATCTTTAGCGCGGATAACTGCTTCATGAGCACCAGTGGAGGATATGATGATATCAACTTTTTCCAGCTGGTCGAAAAGTTGGTCAAACGGAATTGCTTCACCGTTAAATTGTTCTGCAAGGGCTTGTCCACGTGCGAATGTGCGGTTAGCAACATATACTTTGCTGATGCCGTTATTGAGCAGATGCGTTGCAGCAAGTTCTGCCATTTCGCCAGCACCGATAAGCATCGCACTGCGTTCACTCATGTCGCCAAAAATGCGTTTTGCCAGTTCAACGGCAGCATAGGAGATAGAAACAGCACTGGAAGCAACGCCAGTTTCTGTTCGCACTCGTTTAGCAACGGAGAATGCTTTGTGCAGCAGTCTGTTCAGCACAACACCAGTGGTGTCTTTGTCTACTGAGTCATGGTAGGCATCTTTGAGCTGTCCCAAAATTTGCGGCTCACCAATGACTAGAGAATCAAGGCTGGCAGCAACGGTAAACAAATGTGTTACCGCATCCAGCCCTTTGTGCTTGTAGATATACGGAGCAAGTTCTTCAACCGGAAGATTGCATACTTTTGCCCAGCATTCTAATACGTGTTCAATGGCGTTTTCGCCATCTGCAACAACGAGTAATTCGACTCGGTTACAGGTAGAGAGCGTAAGCGCTTCTTTAATACATCCATCAACAGGCACAACGCCTTCTTCAAGATGTTTGCAGTCTGTAAGAGCGAATTTTTCGCGGACTTCAACACCGGCGGTCTTATGGTTAAGACCAATGAGATAAATATCGCGATCCATATTGATTACTGAAGAAAGCTATGATGTGTTGATGTAAAGATATTAATGCCAATTAATGAGAACATGCAGATACCAAATATCCAAATAGCTGCATGTGCGGCTTTACGGCCGCGCCATCCCATCACGAGTCGCTGGTGGAACAGCCACGCGTAGACAAACCAGACACCTAAGGAAACAACTTCTTTAGGGTCACCGCTGAGTATTCTGCCCCATTCAATGCGAGCCCAGATAAATCCGGTGACGACACCCACGGTGTACAAAGGAAAACCGGCAACTACAGCAAGTTGGTTTACTTTGTCAAAAGTGGTTAATGCAGGCAGTTCTTTTTCAAAATCACTAAGTGGTTCTTTTGATTTGATTTTTCTTTCAAGGCGCGTGAACAAAATTCCCGCACCGAAGGCCATTGCCAGTAAGCCAAAGCTTAAAAACAATGTGCCAATGTGCAACCCGAAAAATGCGCCAGCCCATGCTTTTGGCAATTGTGATGCACCCTTCGCATGGAATGAACCAATAAAAAAGTACTAGTGCAAGCGGAGATGCGGTGAGTGACAAAAACGAAAGCTTGAATCGCCACCACAATAAAAAAGTAAATAAGTAGTAAGCTCCATGACAGCATGGAAATATAGTAACCGGAAGGCAATGCCCATCCGTTTATCGCCATGGCATACCCAAGTAAAACTGTGTGCAGTCCAAAACCGCAGATAGTCAGTGCGTTGGATAAGTGCTTAAGCTTTGGGTTTTTAACAATCGAACCGGTAAAAACGGAAAGAGCACCTAAACAATACAACGTAACGACGAGAATGGAGAATAGCTCAAACGAGCTCATGGAGTAACGCTCCTATGTTAGAATGCAATGTCTCCGGAAGGGTTGACCGTAAAATCGATTCAGCCGCAATCCGATCTTTTTTCTGAATGGCTTCTGCAATGTCAGATGAAACAAGGCTACGAAACATAGCTGTGTTCTGTGCAGTATCATTTGCCAGTTCAAGTATCAATGGACGAATCCGTCCCATAAGCGTGACAACAGGGGCGTATTTGTCGCCAACCTGTTCTTGAAGTTCTTTTTTTATCTTGCGAGAAAGTGCCGGACTTGCGCCGCCTGTAGATAGCGTAATCAGCAAGTCTCCCTTTTCTATATGTGCAGGCACGGTAAAAGTTCCCGCAGAAGGGTCATCAATGACATTGCACAGAATTCCCTGTTTCGCACATACGCTTGAAACTTTTTCATTAACAGCCCGATTACCGGTTGAAGCAAAAACAAGAGTTTTTCCTGTAACATCGCTTGCTTCAAAATCTCGCTGAGCGTAGGTAACGAGAGGGCTGTTAAGTAGTTGCAGCAATTCAGCATCGTTTACTTCTCCAATTGCAAAGGTGTCCAGAACAGTCACCTGTGCTGGATTTGCTTTAAGAAGAGTGGCAAGCTTACGCTGGCCGACTTTGCCGAGTCCTACAATAAGGCATTGCGTGCCATGAAGATCTAATAGAAGAGGATAATAGCGCATACATGTCTTATATATTGTGTGCAGCGTCTTGTAAAATACTGCCTTCAGTAAGTTTGCGATAAAAACATAGGATGGTTGCTCCTAAATGCTAGAGCGCTGCGCTCTGGCGGGGCTTCTGTACTTTTTGCACTGTGCGTAAGGCACTATTAACAACAACTGAACGAAATAATTTTTACCGTAATAAATCATTATGAAAAAATACTGCGTTATTCAATCAGGTAGCCTTACTGACTTACTTCAGACAAAACGGCTTATTCTTTCCTTGTGTCGAAAAGAAGCACAGGTGCATCTTTGTGTTGTCCCTGAACTGCAAGATGCAGCTGCCTTTTTGTATCCGGAAGTTGAGCTCCATCCATTTCCATTTAGTAAAGAATTTACGAATGTGGCAACGTCTGATTCTATTCCGGATCATCTAGATTTGGACTCCTTCGAAGCGGTGTACAATCTACACGGTTCTTCCAAGAATATGATGATGTCGACCCTTTTTTCTTCAGACGTCATGTGTGGCTATTGGCGACATAACGGGCGTGAGCATCGCAGTCCGTGGCTGACTTGTTTGTCTCGCGTGCACGGTCGGCAACGTTTTTTGAATACTATGGATATTTGGGCGCACCTTGTTCCGTCCCCAATTCCTTCCCATATGGTGAATCCTATAGCCATGCGTAAGGGTGGTGGAATAGGAGTTGTTTTACGGGATCTAAACGGTAGAGCCTTACCGTTATCCGTCCTTGCAGGATGTATTAATGCCGTTTGTACTGCCAGCAGAGAAACAGACGTAGTCCTTTTTGGCGAGAAAGCAGACGAGCAGCTTGTTGCTGAATTGCTTCCGTTGTTAAAAGAAAAAATTGCAGCAAAAACAGTAACTCGGTGCTTTGAAACTTCTTTTGCAGAAGATTTCGAGATTATTAGTACATTGGATATGCTGGTTACACCGGAATCCACACTAATGCACGCTGCCGCGCATGTTGGAACACCTGTTAATGCCTTTTTCCATTCATCAGCTTGGTGTATGGAAAATGGCCCTTATGGATTAGGCCATAGAGTTTGGCAAGCTGATACAGCATGCGCACCATGTATCCCAAAAGACGATTGTGCTGAAAATTTTGCATGCATGCATGTTTTCGGTGAAGAAAAGCTGCAACGTTTTCTCGCTGGAAAAATCGACGATGATTATCCACAGGGTGTGACCGGGTATGTTTCCATGCTGGATGAAGTTGGTGTGACGTATATGCCGGTTTTTGGAACAGAAGAACATGCGGTGGAGCGCCTTGCTCTACGTGGTATTGCTTCTGAGTTTGTCGGCATTACTAAAATCAGCAAAACAGTGCCGCAGGGCAGCAATAATTTTTATGCTGAGCAGGATTGGCTCATGCAAAGCTGCGTGAATGACGAGGAGATAGATGATGAGTAAGATTTTTGAACATATTTTGATCGTGCCTCCTCTCGATAATTCTACTTCTTGTATTGTTACAGGCTGCAAGGAAGCTTTGGAAAAGCAGGGGCACCATGTTGATGTTTTTGATACAAAAGCATGGCTGTCTGTATGTTCTGCGCTCCAGCATTTACCTATAACGCTTGAGCATCAGGACACACTAGCCGCACAAGGTTTCGATCTTATTGCCCGTGCAGTGAAAGCAGTGGCAGAATCAAAAGGGATAAAGATTGTACTCGGGTTTCCTCGGTCTCCCCTGACCGCAGATGTTCGAAAAGAGCTACAGACTCAGGCAATAACAACAGCGTGTTGGATGACTGAAGAATGCACTTCCTTCCCTTTTTGGCGTAAAGTCATTGAAGGGTACGATGTCGTCGCAACAATCCAGCATGAGCCGCTGATTAGTGAAGTTTCTGTGCTTGGTCATACATCCGTATATCTGCCGTTCGCGGCTAAAAGTGCATGTTGCACGCCGGTAAGCACGCATACAGCAGCTGAAGATATGATTGTAGTTCTTGGAGACGCTAGCGATAAGATTGCTAGTGCGTTAAGTTCATTCATAGGCAGAGGAATGGTTCTCTGGGGTGACGGCTGGGAGCGTTACGAACAGTTTATGCCATATTATCAAGGCAAACTGCAGTCTCTTACGCGGTCAGAACGTAAGGCCTTGTACAGAGATGCTGCCATTATCGTGAACATTCATTCAGCAAATATTGGTAGCGGTGATGCCGTAAATATGGAAACTTTTGCTATTGCCGCCTGTGGCGGGTTCCAGATTGTCGATAAACGGACACTTATGGAAGGCATGTTTTCATACGATGAACTGGTAATGTTTGAGTCACCAGAAGAGCTGTCTGAGCAAATTTCTGAATTTATCGACGATCGTAATGCTCGTTTGGAATATGCACGCAATGCACAGCGGCTTGTGTTGGCTGAACACACATATGAGCAACGGATGCATACACTAATACAAGCTATTGCAGATAGTTCGAAGTAGATTTTTGATGAACAAAAAAGGGGGTGTCCTAGTAAATAGGACACCCCCTTTTTGATTTTATGAAAGGTAATGTTTAGTCACGAAATAAACGTGTTAGCTGCGCAACGCCATAACGGCTGCTACGGCTTTTATGCCTTTTTTCTCACCGGTAAAGCCGAGCTTTTCTTCGGTGGTAGCTTTGACGTTTACTTGGTAATCGTTAAGCTTAAGCATTCGGCAGATATTTTTCTTGATCTGCGGTTTCCAAGGCACAAGACGCGGAACCTGTGCGATGATTGTGAGATCTACATTTGTGAGCTTGTAGCCTCGCTGGAGAAATTTGTCGTACACTTCGTTGAGGAGTACGCCGCTTGAAATATTGTCAAACTCTTCTGAAGAATCCGGAAAATGTTCACCAATATCGCCGTCACCCATGCAACCGAGGAGTGCGTCACACAGAGCGTGAAGCAGAACATCACCATCAGAGTGAGCCACAACCTGGGGGCCGCCTTGAATAGGGATGCCGCCAAGCTTCATAGGACGTCCTTCACCGTAACGGTGGACATCGTATCCCCAGCCGGTGACAGGAACGGGCATGGCAACCTGCTTAGATTCGATCATGGTAAGGTCTTCCGGATTTGTGATTTTGTAGTTTTTTGCTTCGCCTTCCACTATGGCAACGGTGAATCCAGCCTGTTCAGCAATGGAAGCATCGTCTGTTACTTCCCAGCCTTCTTCGTTGCATTTATCGTGCACCGCAATAAGCATTTTTTTGTCGAAGCCTTGCGGAGTCTGACAAGCTCGAAGAGTAGAGCGGTCAAGTGTGTGACTGATTGTGTTGTTTTCGGTCACTTTAATGGTGTCTGTTACTGGAATTGCAGGAATTACAGCTTGAGTACCAGCTTTGAGAGAATCAAGCAGTGTGTTTGTGAGCGCTGTGGAGAAGAACGGGCGAGCTGCGTCATGCACTAGTACGTGTGTGCATTCTGAAGGCAGTGCCTGTAGTCCGTTGTAAACCGAATCTTGTCTACGTGCGCCACCTGCTACCACTTTCCAAGGCAGACCAAGTCTGCGTCCAAAATCAAGCTTTGTCAGTGTTTCTGTTGCTTCTTCAATGTCTTCTTCAGGGAAAACAAAGAGGAGTCCACGCATGCGTGTTGTATGAGAGAAAGTGATTGCAGAATGCCAGAAGAGCGGAGCGCCTTTCCATTCCAAGAACTGCTTTTTAACGCCGTTAGTGGCTGCAGAGAGACGTGTGCCGGAACCGGCAGCAAGAATGATGGACCAACAATGCATGGGGAATTCCTTACATATTGTGCAGTGGTAGTAATAAAAAAGTATAGCATATAAAAAAAGGGTGCAAAGCACCCTTTTTTTAAAATATGGAGTCAGGACTATAAGCCGGGTTTTGTCTCCCTCT
The DNA here is from genome assembly GCF_009914765.1 of Halodesulfovibrio sp. MK-HDV. Classification (NCBI taxonomy): domain Bacteria; kingdom Pseudomonadati; phylum Thermodesulfobacteriota; class Desulfovibrionia; order Desulfovibrionales; family Desulfovibrionaceae; genus Halodesulfovibrio; species Halodesulfovibrio sp. MK-HDV. Next base: position 80,159 of record NZ_WYDS01000001.1, read on the forward strand.
TGCGAGGGCGGTTATCATTCGTCTAGGGTTATGATTACTCATAACCTCAAGCAACCTACCCGAAAACAACGACCGGGCCGGTCGTAACTGTTTCCCTATTTGGTCTTGCTCTGAACGGGGTTTACCTAGCCTACCATGTCACCATGATACCTGGTGAGCTCTTACCTCACCGTTTCAACCTTACCGGCAGTAAACTGCTTAGGCGGTTTGCTTTCTGTGGCACTCTCCGAGGATCACTCCCCCTGGGCGTTACCCAGCGCTCTGCCCTTTAGAGCCCGGACTTTCCTCCCCGCACAAAAGTGCGCGACGATAACCTGTCCAACTCCAAAAATATGTTTACGCTTCTGCTGCGGCAGCTGCTGCTTTATCTGCTTCGCTTGCGAAGTGCTCTGACCAGTAGATCAGACGCTGGCAGTTAGGGCAGCTAAGGATCTGATGCCCCTTCTGAAGCTCAATGTAGCTCTGTGGTGGAATCGCAATGTGACAACCGTTACAGATCTGTTCTTTAACAGCAACAATAACTGGGTTGTCCAAACGAGAGCGGATAAATTCGTAACGACTAAGGATAGGAGTCGGAACTTCTTTACCTGCAACGTTACGTTTTTTATCAAGCTTATCGAGAACTTTGCTTGCTTCTTCGACACGCTGTTTGAGACTGGCTTTTTTCTCTTCCAAGTCTACTTTGATGATGCCGTAGCGTTCATCCATGTCTGCAACTGCCATCTGCTGGCGTTCAAGTTCTTCAGAGAGAGCAAATTTTTCTTCTTCACGAAGACGGTTAAGCTTCTCAAGGTTGTCCATTTCACGCATCATTGCGTGATACTCTTTGGTGTTACCAACGAGCATGAGTTTGGACTTACTTTTTTTAACTTTGAGAGCGTCGTTTTCGATCTCAGAGTTAATGCGTTTTTCCTGTCCTTTAAGATGATCAATCTTCTCAAGGAAGTTATTGCGCTGGTTTTCAAGCGCATCAAAGCGTGTCTGAAGAGCTTCAACTTCTTTTGGAGCTTCATCAAGTTCACTTGTGATACCAAGGATTTCATCATCAACAAGCTGCAATGCAACGAGCTGTTCGATTTGCTTTAGATACAGGCTCAAGGTTTTTTCCTCCTGAAAACCATAGGGTTCGGACTTGCCGACACTGTGAAATTTCTATTCTGCGAATGGACCGATCAAACGCATTGGATCCTGCGCGGGCAGGAAAAATATTTCTATGTCATCCAGTTCTCCTGCAAGCTGCAAGGCAAACTGGCGCATCATTTCTTCTTCAAGACTGAAATGCCCAACATCAAGAATGCATCCGGTTGTATCCAGAGCAGAATGATATTTGACATCACCAGTAATAAACACATCCGCACCCATAGCAAACGCTTTAGGGGCAAAATCACTACCAGATCCCGTACAGTAAGCAACTTTAGATACTGTTTCAGGAATAGGGCCGCTTTTTACCCAATAATCACGATCCACCACTGAGGCAAGTTGCTCAGCGAATATGCCAAAAGATACAGGTTTTGGCAAAGTGCCAATGGTGCCAAAGCCGAGGCTTCGAGACTCTGTATCAGGTGTAGAAGGTATAAAAATTGGCAACTCGTCCAAATCTGCTGCAAGCTGAGCAAGGACTGTGCTTCTGTGCTCTCTACTATATGTTACATTGATCATTTGATCAATGTGCCGCACGCTATGAATTTTCGGGTTGCTTTCCCATTCATAAAGCATAGAGCTTGCTGCGATGTCACGCGAAGGTGTAAATGCTATTGCTTCCGGTTCAAGCGTACAGGAAGTGCCAAGCAGTTTACAATTTTGCAGTTCAAGCGCGCGTGCTAACCATCCCGCCGGTCCTTCGGGGTTTGCATCAAGCGACGTATGTGCACTGTAAAGGCACATATCATTCTTAACGAGCGCTGATACAATTGAAAAATATGTATCAAGTTTGTTTAAGTACCGGGGCTTCATCAGCAACGGATGATGCGTGAGAACAAAATCTGCTCCCTGTGCTATAGCTGTCTGAATTGTATATTCAGTAGGATCAAGCGCAAGGGCAAGTCTTTGTACTTTTTTTCTTCGATTGGGAATCTGCACGCCACAGTTATCCCACGAAGCCGCACCGCAAAGTATAGCTGTATCTTCGATTTTTTTGATAAGGTCAGTTGTTTTCATGACTCTCTCTCAGCAAGTTAGAAAGGCGGTAAAATGTGTCGCCTGTAAAACAGCGTTAGTATCAACGAAAACTGAGAATAAATCCAGCAATAGGGAAAAAAAGCGGTGTTCTGCTTGCAGCAGTGTTTACGTCTTTTTTGGCAATGCTCTGACTTATTGTTGACCATATGCAATCGGCACCATTCTTTGCGTGTCGTAAAGCGGATGTGTGCTATGACATAACATATGAGGATGGTCAAGAAAAGTATGCAAACCGTGCTTTAACACCGGAATGAAAGTTGGAGATATTTACCGCGGAGAATGGGGTGTAGGAGTGAAATGCTTATGGATTGTCGGGGAGGGCATTTATAAAAGGAATGATCCTCCCGAAAACTTTTTTTCAAGAGGATCAAAGAAAATTACTGTCTTTTTTTACTCGGCTGCCACATGTCCCAATCCATTGGCCTGTTTACAGCGCTTTCGTCTTTTGTCTCATTCGCACAGTTAATGCGCTCAGCAGCTTTTTTAATCCATCGATCTTTGTTTTGTGGTTCCCAAAGGTCATTCCAATCTTTAGGGGCGTTTGCAGTTTTAGGTTGTACCATTTCCCTTTCCTCCTGGTTGAGCGTGCCCATGAACAGATTTTTTACAATCTGATAAATGAACGTTGTACAAAGTGGACAGTCGCCACCGTCTGTTTTTGTACAATGAGATTAAACCCTAAATCATACCAGCAAGGTATGATTTGAACACAAAAAAATATCTACACGCACATCATTCAAACTTCTAAATGATGTCAAATGGAACAATATGATAAAATGTATAGTTATCGCTGTTCCCAATGTGAATACTAAAAACTTACTGTATGTAAATGACGCTACAACATAGAAAAGTTTGCTTCAACCTTTTTCCTACTAAAATTGTAGGAATTAAAAAAACGAGAGCAAAACAGTCATTGTGTGACAGTGCTTATGCTCAATAAAAAAAGCCCTCTACGTAAAGTAGAGGGCTTTTTTAGCATCGGGATATTGTTTGTTATGCTTTTTCTTTACCGAGTGTGGAAAGAAGTTCCATAACGAGGCCAAGTGCCTGCTTGGATTCTTTGGAATGAAGTTTTCCAACCATGCCAAGCGGGCTAACAGGCTGTGCATTTTTGAGGTCAGCATCGCCCATTTTTTCAAGAAGTCCGGCAAGTACTACCAGACCATCGCCCATACGGCCGATTTCTTCTGGAGAGTATTGCTCGGTGATTTTGCCCATGGATTCAGTAAGTGCACCAATTGACTTGAATACACCTTTTTCGTCCAGTTCCTGAAACTTTTCGATTCCAGCAAGGAAAGTAGGCTTAATCATAGGCTCAGTAAGCGCCCAGATGTCTACGAGATCGTCAAGACGCTCAAGTGCCCATGTGATATTGCGTACGCTCATTACAAAGCGCTTCAACAGGGCAGTGATGTCATTGAGCTCGCAACGGTGCTGAAGAGAATCAAGTTCTCCGAGCATCACGTTGTGAAGCGTGTCCCGCATAATCGGGGTAACTGTAGCCCCCAAATCAGCCATGGTTTCAGCGCGACTATGCATCATGCTGATTTTTTCTTCCATGACCTCAAGGCGGGCTAAGATGAGTTCTTCGTTGGTCATTATAAGCTCCGCTATTTTTTGTTACGAACGTCGATTTTGCCAGCCATGTACATGTTTGGCTCAAATGGAAGTTCGTGACCTTTCAGCATGAGGTTGTAGTAAACCCAACGGAACATCTGTTTGCCGTAGTAGTTCATACGGGTGTCGCCGAGAAGATCGAATGGTCCAATACCTGGAAGCGGGAACTTACCTGGAAGTGGCTCAGTTTCGTAGTTAAAGTCGATAAGGGACGCTTTCTCGAGGCTGGTAACAATAAAGCAGTTTGAGTGACCATCAAATTTGTGGTGCGGTGCGTTACCGTTGATTTCAGCAGTGAGGTTTTCGCAAATGATGTCGCATTCGAAGTGAGCAACGGAACCAGCTTTAGAAGTTGGAACGTTGGTTGCGTCACCGATAACATACATGTTCTCGTGCTCTTCAGCTTTGAGAGTGTGGTTGTCGGTAGGTACGAAGCACATTGCATCACCAATGCCGGAATCTTCGAGAACCTGCTGACCGAAGTTAGGTGGAATAGATACGAGCAAGTCGTAGTTTCTTTCTTCACCCATTACGTCAACAAGAGCTTTGTTTTTAGCGTCAACGCTGTCCAAAACAAAGTTAGGTACGATGTTAATGCCTTTTTCTTTACAGAGGCCACCAAGAATTCGGTTAGCTACAGACTTGGTGAAAGCACCAGTAAGCGGGGTAACGAGTTCGATCTCAATGTTGTCACGAACGCCGCGCTTTTTGAAAAAGTCGTCAGCCATGTAAAGGAATTCAAGTGGAGCAACTGGACATTTGTACGGTGTCTCAGCAATGTTAAGAATAAGCTTACCCTTGGTGAATTCGTGCATTTTAGGCATAAGAGCCGCTGCACCATCAGGGGTGTAGAAATCGTGAATGTCGCCACGCCAGTCATCCATCATGCCTTCAACTTCTTCCGGCACAACGCGACAGCCAGTACCAACTACGATCCAATCGTACTCGTACTTGCTTTCTTTAGTGGTAACAACTTTGTTCTTAGGATCAATATTGGTAATGGTATCCAGTACGAAGTTAACACCTTTAGGGATAAATTCAGCCTTCGGCTTCACGCAATCACCTGGAGTGTACACACCGAAAGGCACGAACAGCCAGCCTGGCTGGTAGTGGTGCATCGGGTCACGGTCGATGATGGTGATATCCCATTCTTTCTCAGCAAGCTGCTTACGCATTTTTGCGGCAATCATTGTGCCGCCACAGCCTGAACCGAGAATAAGTAGTTTCTTCATGCCTGATCTCCTCTTACATATCAGTGAAGTAGTCTTACTTGCGGGTTAATTGCCCACCAGTAAGCGGTTACGTCATTTTTTAGACGATTTTTAAAGCAACATTATCTTCACGGAAAAAACGGGGACATGCGGCAACGCAAACGTTTTTTCCTGAATCTATTTACAATGGTGGGTAACATCGGAAGGGGGATGGAGTGTGTCGCATCTCGTGCTCCCTGCATGTCACCAAAAACAAAAAAATTATTGGCTGTAGCTTGAGGCGTGACTCTGCATCAGATCAGCAAGAGTAATTTTCTCAAGGGTGTCTTCTAATGCTTGCGCTACACTATCCCATGAACCAACAACCTGAGTCGGAATAACGGCATCATCAGTTTGCAGAGTAGGGGCAATTACTCCGCCTTCGATTACCCGTAAAACCTGTGCAAGGGTTACGTCTTCAGGGCGTCTGCAGAGGATGTGACCTCCGGCAACGCCGCGTACGCTTCTCACCATTCCGGCAGATTTTAATGAACGAATAATTTTTTCGATGAATTTAACAGAGATACCTGTTTTATTAGACAAAGTTGCAGCTGGAACTGGTTTGTTGCCATCCTGAAGAGCAAGATGAGCTAGCAGTAACGATGCATTATGTGCAGTTGTAGATATACGCATGACTTGCTCCTTGGGGCTGGTGTGTAGTCGCTGTTTAATTCCTACCTTTGTAATCCAGATTAATTTAATCCGGATTAGATAGGTCGGAAATAGCTGAATCAGAGGGGGGTGTCAACAAGGATTCAAAAAAATAGTGGTGCGTATTATAGGGAGTTATGGAGAACGGAATATGACAGAAAAGAAACTATTTGTAAGTATTGAGGAAGGTTACAGCGATGTTTAGAAGAATGAGGGATAATAAAAAACAACAACGCCCTGCTATAAGAAATAGCAGGGCGTTGTTGTTTATGCCGTATCAATAGCATCTTGCAATGCAAAAAACACGAAAGAAAAAGTGTTAAAGACTATTCAATAGGATGAACTTTTCCATCTATGATGTCCTGTAGAGATATTGAGTTCAGCTCGTTCTCTAAAACTTGGGAAGCTTTCATCCAAACGCTGCGAGTTGTACAGAACTCTTTGCGTGGACAGTCGTCGGCAAGTTTTTTGTCGCAACAAGCGGTAAGTCCTACATGTCCTTCCATTATGCGAATCACGTCACCTACAGAAATAGTATCAGGCGTTTTAGCAAGCATATGTCCGCCGGCAGCGCCGCGCATGCTTGTAATGAGCCCAGCTTTTTTGAGGGGACGCAGAATTTGTTCAATGAACTGAACGGAAACTCCGGAAGATTCGGATAGAGAAGTGGTTTTCAATGGAGAATCAGTGCCATGCCTTCCCAATTTTACTAAAATTCGAACGGCATAGCGAGTACGCGCAGAAAGCTTCATTAATTATGCCCCTTAAATTACGAAGTCTATTAATTGCGTGTCGATATTTGATGAGAGTACTACGTTAGTAAGTGCTTCTCGTCAAGGCAGGCTGCGGGTTTAACCCGATTCAACCTGTAATGAATATTGCTTAACAGTGTATACAGCTTTTACATCTGAGATCAATATTGCACATAAGTTGTAATAGGAATTTTCAGTATGTAGTGGGTGTGTCGGGTAAATGCAATGTTTGGTGACTTCCGTATGGTATGGCATAAAAACCTTACAGGCAACGTAGATAATGCTGTGATTGGTTTACCATACAAATAGTCTTTCGAATTTTTTCGAAGGGTTTAATGCAGGACAGTTGAGGGGGAGGTTTTGCTTTGAATTTTGGCCATAGAATACCAAAAAACGCTTGCGGAAATTTCCGCAAGCGTTTGAATGCTGGTGGGCCTAGCAGGATTTGAACCTGCGACCTGCCGGTTATGAGTGGGCAGGGACGTGCTTTTATGCTACGTTAAAACGGCTCTTGCCCTTGTTATATAAGGACGTTCCACGATGTAGCTCTTTGCCGTTTAAGTCCTGTATGTTACCTTTTTTCCGATTTTGGGTAGCAAGGAGGGTAGCAAAAAATGGCAATGACGAAACGGATTAAAACTCGTTATTCAGGAGTATATCAGCGTACATCTGAAAAGCGACGCCATGAAGGGCGTCCAGATGTTTGTTATGACATTACCTACAAAATAGGGTCAAGGAAAGTCTGGGAAAAGGTCGGGTGGAAATCGGAAGGTATAACGGCTGGTTTTGCTAGTCAGGTTAAGAATGATCGTTTGTCTGAAGTACGAAAAGGTAAGGCTCCTACTAAGACAAAGCATATTACACTGAACAAAGCGTTTGAGTTGTATTGCAAAACGCATCTCGCTGCTACAAAGTCGGAACGACGGATACGCAGCATGTATTGTTCTGGTGTTAAGCCTGTTCTGGGACATAAGATGATCGCCGAAATTTCTGTACGAGATATGCAACAACTTGCGACTTCTTTAGTTGGTCAAAAGGCCCCTGCCACTATACGGCATTACGTAAGCATTGTTCGTTCCGTATATAATAAATTGATAGAGTGGGGAGATTACACTGGCGAGAACCCAGCTCGGGCGATTAAGATTCCTCGTGTCGATAATGACCGCACTCGATTTCTTACCCGATCAGAAGCTTCTATGTTGCTGGATGAGCTTTGTTGCAGGAGTTTGGATACCTTCAGGATTGCATTAATTTCCTTGCACACAGGGATGCGCGCAAGTGAAATTTTTGGATTAATGGGAGAGAACGTTAATCTGTCTGAGGGATTTATATATATTAATGATACAAAGAATGCTTTAAGTCGTGTTGCGTACATGACAGATGCTGTGCGTAAGACTTTTGAAGATATTGAACCGCAGGCCGGAGAGATTGTTTTTCCTGCCCGACATGGTGACTTTCGCGAAGAAGTGCCAGATACCTTTGAAAGGGCCGTAAAAGAATTAGGGCTAAATGATGGCTTAGCAGATACACGCGATAAAGTCGTGTTTCATACGCTTCGGCATACATTCGCTTCTTGGCTTGTTTCTGAAGGGGTACCATTGAAAACAATTCAAGAGTTGCTTGGTCACTCCACCATTAGAATGACAGAGCGGTACGCAAAGCTTGCACCAGACAAAAAGGAAGAAGCTGCACGTTTATTGAATATGCTGCTGAAATAGCAAAAAGCCCGATGCGTAAGTATCGGGCTTTTTAGTGTTGGTTCACTTGTTAGTTGATTGTCTTTTGAATGCAGAAGTTGACGTATTGCTCTATGTCCTCATGCCTATATCGAACACTTCCGCCCACTTTTAGCCATGCGGGGGCGAGGCCGCGCATGCGTCTTTTTGCAAGGGTTGATTCGCTGACTCCATACAGTTCGGAAGTTTCTTTTACAGTGAGTAGTTTCTTTCGCTTGAGTACTTCAAGTCGTGCAGCTGGTGCGTATGCCTGTACAATTGCATTTTCATGAATTTGGGAAAGTTCTTCTTTGGTAAATTCCATAGTTAGCTCCAAATGTAACAGGCAGTGCTGCCGAGTGTTAGTGATGTTAAAAACATTTTCCAATCTTGGGTGGCTGCTTCGTAGCAAGCACCGAGTAGGGTGATAATGCTGCACGCTGCGCCGATACCAGGGAAGAAGGAAAGGGCCGCGATAAGAAGCAGCGTTTTGTCCTGTGTGGTGATGGTGTTCATAGGTTTATTGTCCATTCACAGCATTTAATGCAGCCGTCTTCACTATCTTTGAAACCGGAAACGGTTTGCCGCTGAAGCCATAACCGTTGGCTTTGATCATGTGCTTCCCGTCTACAATTTCGCTTTCTTCGCAGGTGATGGCTCTGATCTGCTTGCTTGGCTGCTGGATAATTACCCACGTATCTTTTGGGATAACTTCCGTCGGTAATGGTCGCTGACGTATCTGCATCAGAACCCCAACACCGGATCTGGTTGCCGGAACATGTCGTGAGCAAATTTGTCTGGTGGAATTGCTCCGGTAGCCCACGGGTCTTCAAACAGGGTGTACCCACTGGAAGAAGTGGTTTCACGATGTTTGACGAGGCAGGCGTTGCTGCAAATATTACTGCTAACGCCATGGGTAAATTTGCTGTCACACACGATGCAGCGTTTTTCATCTGTTCCGTGTCTGTTGTTTGCAGCATGGTTTGCCAATGCTGCACACGAACGGGAGCAGTAGATTTGATTTGCACGTTTTACGTAGTGTCTGCCGCACCACGGGCAGCTAACACTACGCTTTATGCGCAGTGCTTTACCTGCGCACTTGCGAGAGCAGTATTTTCCTCGTCCGGCTTCCTTGCGCGCAGGGCGAACATAGAACTCGGTTCCGCATATCTCGCATGGAACTACTGGCATAACATCCTCCCTTAGTTGTCAGCTGGGGAGCACAGGTTGCACCACACGAAACCCTGCCGTGTAGAATAGTTGTCACCAGAGCAGATAGGGCGGCCGCATGTATCGCAGCAGGCAACAACCGGAGTGTTGTTAACTTCTGCAACTTCCAAATGGTATGGGGCTTCTGCCAGATTGTTTTTGAAATGACTTGGCAGATTGTAGACTTTGCACACGCCATTCTGTGTTGTGATGGTCACGCTAATCATATCCTCTCCTTCCAGTTGGCAGGCACGGAGCCGAAGGAAGAACCCCGCACCTGCTTGCCATCCTGAGTTGGTTGAAAACTATATTGCCTCAGTAAGAAGTTCCCCAAGGCTGAGATAGGTCGCAAACACTAGGAGCATTATTCCCGCCATGCAGATACGGTTGATAAAACCGGTGCTTGGTAGTTGCTTTTCGCTGTACTCATTCATGCTGCTTCTACCTTGGTGATTAAGGTGTTGGATTCTCGCGCCCCGTAGGGCGGTTCCGTACATGGAACCGCCGAGCGCACTCTCCAAACAACAGGAGATTATCGGCTGCACACAACAGCCCTACGGTTCACGAAACAAAATCCTTTCCAGTAAGCCGAATCCCGTACTTCCCAGATTGGCACCCAAGACAAGACGGACTAACAACGGTGCTATGCTCGCGTTGCGTTTGGTCTTTTTCTTGCGGCGTAAAGAAAGTATGACTCAAGGCAACTTTTTATGTCAACGAAAAAATGACTCAAGGTAACTCATGATTTAAAAAATAGTGAAGAAAGAAAAATTTAGGATGATTAGTTCGAACTAGGTAAGGCCAGAGGGATAGTTCTATATTTTGGGAGGGTAGCGGCGGCAATAGCTAATGCTTCATGGACAGATTTTGAATTTGGACGTTGCTTACCAATTCCTTCGATTTTAGCGTCAAGAATTTTACCGTCAACAATTTCAACAGAAACTTGTAGGAACGCCGTTTGCGCTTTTTTTTGATCAACAGCTGCGTCTGTAATTCTTTTTAGTTCTTCTCGGTCATCAGGGTGAAGACCAGCTGTTGAAGCCCAAACGATTCTTTTATTAATCTTAATTTGAATTGTTTGCTTGTCATAGTTCTGGCAGTCAATCTTGTAAGCGCCATCTAGTTTAAAAGGCATGCTCTCAATTGCTTGTTCTTCAATTTTGTTTTGCTGAATTTTAAAACGAAGTTCCTGCCCAGATACTTTAGGTGCAGCACCAATTTTAAATGTTCCGGTATCTGAAATAATACCTGCTATGGCATTTGGGGTTTTAGAGTTGTTTTTGGCTGCATTAATAGCCTCTTTTACGATAGGGCTTTTTTGGGCGGCCAGTTCAAGTTGACGAATTGCAAATTTAGTATCTTCCACCTTAACGACAGAAAGATAATCTATGTACTTTCCTCCAAGGTTTGTAGCAAGGTGAGTTCCACAGCCTAATGCAAAGATGCCTAGTGCAAGTTTTAGAGCTTTCATTTTTTGCTCGGGGGCAAAGTTTTTCATGAAACTATCAAATGCACGAATCGCATTTGTGACCTCTGCGATTAATGATCCTTTCCGGAGTGTTGCTTTAATAACTAATTCAGGGTGGTATCGGAGAGAGTCGAGGGTTATCTTTTCGCCGGATATCTGGTTGTAAATTCCTAAAAAATCTTCTTGGATGGCTGTAATTAATTGGCTGATTCTATAATCAACAATGGTAGGGTCTTTGAAGTAAGGGTCATCGATTGTTATCGTAAAAGCTAAATTGCTATCAATAACAATATCATCAAAATGAACTGTTCCAGCTATGTCTGTTAACGTACTAAGTACTAGGCCAAAAGGTGTTTTGGCTTGGAAAGTTTTTGACATGTAAGACCCTTACGATCAGTCGGTTTGTTTGTGCTTACTATCTTTAGAGGGTATGAGTTGCAAGTGATGACGTGTTTTTAAACAGCACTGCCCCCGCGGCTTTGGTAAGCCTCCCCCTCGGATGACCCTTACGCTGATCGTGTGCTATCAGCTTTAGCAGTAGCTGTTTTTCTTTCTTGTTCCAGTTTTTTTGAGGCCCTTTTATGAATTAATGATTCTCCGACTTCTATCAGCGTGCAGATTGAAGTCATAATCGTCGGTGTAACTGGCAGCTCACCGTTAAAAACAGCATTAATTTCTAAAGCTTCAATTCCTGTTTTTTCAGCTATGTCTGAAATGGTCAGATCAGTATCTTTTGCAAATTCTACAAGAACATTTTTTATGACAAGGTCGTATGCTGTAATAGTTTGAATTTTCTTTTGTGCTTTTGCCGTGTTGCTAAAAAGTGTCTCATAGGGAAGATTTAGTGCGTCGGCATAGCGCAACATTGCTCCGAATGTAGTTCTTTCCCCACCTCGTTCTTCGCTAATCCAGCGTGAGACGGATTCTTTACTAACACCAAGCAGTTTACCAATTTCTTTTTGTGTGTGCCCTTTGGCTCTGAGGTTCATCACTTCTTTCATGATAATCCCCCATGCGTAGGCATTTTCTGGGTCGTACATAACCATACGATCTTTTTTACGTTCTTTTGAGTTGTCTTGTGGCAATTTTTGGCTTTGCATGTGAGGTGACTCATGGTATCTTTTTGTTTATGAAAAATATTATCGAACAATATCGGCAGAAAAGGGAACTAACTTTTGCAGCTCTTGGTCGAAGTTGTGGATTAACTGCTGCAGCCGTTCTTCGTCACTGCAAGGGAGAAAGAAAAATCGGTGGTGAAGCTGCGCTTCGGTATCATATAAAATTAGGCATTCCGCTTAATGAGCTGAGACCGGAGTTGTTCGCACAGGGAAGCCCGACAGGGATAACTCACTGTAGCAGCCTGAGTCAAAAAGGGTAGGCGAAATTTATTATAGAACTGTCTACCTTTTAAGGGAGCGTAGAAAGTGCCCAAGAACAATATGCAGCCGTGGGAATTGATGATTGATGCAAAGTTAGTTCTCGGAATGGGGCTGCTGAAAAAGATTTTTCAGGTTGGAGAAAAGCAGCTGTACAGGCAAATGCGCAATCCTGATCTTGATGGAGATAACGCTCGGCCTGTGATCGATAGGGTTCGTGTGCTGCTGCAAAACCTGCACGAAGTGGGCGGTGATGAAACCGCCCACGCAATCTTGCAGTTTTTAGCTTTGCCAGCTGGCTACACCTGTCTGCCCATAGAGCAGGGTTGCCCTACGTGTGATGATGTGAGGGCAGAGTGTTTGGAAGATTATCCAACTTTGGTGCAGCTGCACGAAGCCGTGCGCGATGGGCAGGATATGCGCGCGGTTCAAACCCTGCTGGATGAGCATGTGGATGAAGTGCGGCAAACTGTGACTTTATATGAGCAAGAGCAAGGAGAGTAGAAGATGACTATGAAGTTAACTGACTTGATAAAGGAAGTAGAAACTGCTGCGGCAGAGGCAACATGTGGTGAAATACATTGTTCCTCGGAAGGTAACATGTATGTTGCCTGTTTTTCCGTAACGGCAAATTTAGACGACGATGGCAACGTGTCTTCTGGCCTTGGCGGGAAATATGCCGCAACAGTTCAATTCAATGTGATGAAGGTTTTGGAGCAGGCTAGATCGTGATTCCGTTTTTTTTTGCAATCTCTTGTAGCAATGCGTTGTTTTTTCTTTCGAGATCATATGTTGCAATGATGCGACAGATGTTTCCATTTTCGTTAAATTTGCACTCTTCTACCGTGCATTCATGATCTCCAGTTCGAGTGTGAGGATTAACATAACCGTTTAGGCCTGATCGGCTGGGGAGGATTGTTTTAGCAAAAGGACATGTTTTAGACATACTCATGGGTGGTTCCTTGTTTGGATTCGGGTTTGATAGTCTGCCTAACTTTTTAATAAAAAAAGAAATTTTATCCAAGGAGAAAATTTAAAATAACAGTGTGGTGACAATTGCAATGCAGACACATTGCAGGGGTATGTGTTTAGTCTGCCGTTATCTACTCGGTAGCCTGCAAAAAATGCTAGTGAGCTTGTAGGAATATATACGTTGTACAGGTTTTGCTAAACATATGAGTGAAGTGCAGAAAAAAGTCCTTTGTACAACAATAGCGTTGCAGAAAGATAACTTTAGCCTTGGGCAAAAATATGCAATCCCCTTAAAAATCGAATTAATTTAAGGAGAAAGATATGAACGAAAAAGCATATGCATGGGCTTGGAATCAGGAAGTTGAAAGTGCAGAACAAAAAGTTTTGCTGCTGGCTTTGGCTTTTGAAGCGGATGAACACAATGTGTGCACCGTTTCGTATGAAGAGCTTGAAACAAAGACTGTGATGGATAGGTCATTACTTTCAGGAACAATTGAGCAACTTAAAATAATGGGCAAGATTTCCATTGCGGAAAGTTTCAGTACTGAGAAGGCAAACTTTATGTGCCAACTTGTCGGCGTGCAGGATGTTGATCAGTGGACAAGGATGGTAAACAGGGAAAAGTAATTCCCTGAATTTTGTAAGGACAGGAAGGCGGTTTTACTAATGAGTTTTGACGCAATGCGCTGGGTTTGGAGCCTACAAATTGTAAAAGGGACAGACAAGTTTGTTCTTCTATCTATGGCAGATAGGGCAGACGAACGGCACTGCTGTTATCCTTCGATGAGTAGGCTACAGTTTGACACTGGCTTAAATATTAAAACAATTGAGGCAGCACTGCGCCGATTAAGAGATGCCGGAATAATACAGAAAACAGGGCGTAAAATGGGCCAAACAAAAAGTACGCCCGAGTACCGATTAATTGGTGTGCGTGGGCGTGAAGAAGCCTTTAAAGAAACGAAGCACATTTGTAAAACCGCCACCTTTTCTGAACAGAAAAAAAAAGCACCCCCAAAATAGGAGTACCCCCAAAAACGGTGCACCCCCAATTTTACCAACAAGCTACCCCGAAATAGGGGGTGGGAGCTCCCCCAATTTTACCGAGAAGCACCCCCAAAATAGGGGGACAGAACCTATCATAGAACCAATCAGTAAACCTATCACTGAATCTTCCACTTCTTTCCCTGTGGGTGAAAGTTTTCCGTTGGCATCAACTCAGCAAATAAGTCAGCAGCAAATAATTTGCACTTTGCCGTTGAATGACGGTTCTGACTTCGAGGTGACTCAGGGCTTTGTCGCAGAGGTAGCTCCGCTGTACCCAAACGTGGATGTGGTTCAAGCATTAAGAGCCATGAAGGGGTGGCTTATTGGAAACCAGAAGCGCAGGAAGACGCGCAGGGGCATAAAGGCGTTTATTACTGGGTGGCTTTCCCGTGAACAGGATAAGCCGAAAGCAGTTGGGGCGGCTTATGAGCAAGGGCAAGCACCGCAGCCGAGGTCATACCGTGACTGTGTGGACTTGGAGCAGCGGCAGGAGAATGATTTCTTGAATCAGCTACAGGAGCAGCTTGATGGAAAACGTGACAGTGGAGCGAATTCGCTTGGAGCTGGGCAAGCTCAATCTGCGATTACACCCAACTAGCCGGTACCGCGTGGCAGAAATGACCGCGCTGGTGGAGATGATGCTTGAAGACTTAGCGCCGTACCGGATCAGCGATGTGGAATTCTGCGCAGTGATCTCCCGCTGGCGTGTGAAAAACAACTTTGTGCCTACTAGCCGTGATGTGCTCGAGCAGCTGGCAATTGTTCGCGAAGATATGAATTCGCATAAGCAGCTGGCCTTGAACGGTGCACCGGAATCGAGAGAGGAAGTGTTCTCTGAGGAGTACTGCGAGGCTGCATTGCAGAATATAGCCAGCATCCTTGGCAAGGTTAATGCCGCGAGTCCGGCAAAGAATACGCCGCGTCAGTATGGCAGCAGGGTGTAAGTTTTCGCCACCCACGCCGGAATCCATAGGCTGCATCAGCTGGGAACAGGCGAAAGGGTGGAAAGAAAAGTATTCGCACTTGAGGCCGTGCAAGCTAGTTGGCTGGAAATGGCGGTATGTGAGGGATTGTGTAGGGTGTGAGAATACTGTTTTGAAAGATGGGGTGTCAGGGAAGGTGTAAACCTTCCCTGGTTATTAACAAGAATGCATTAGTAAAGGGCCTACTGGAGACTTATTTTCAAAAACTCTATGAGCATCTGAATTATGACAGGGCTTAGATCATGCAGTAGCTTTGCATGATCCTGTCCCATGTTAGCGCCAAGCGTAGCCGCAAAACAAAGTGCATAGCTGCTAAAAAACACCCCTTTCCAAGATTTAAACTTGCTAGGTTTAGCCTTGGTAGTGGCTTCGTCGGCTTTTTCAAGACGTCGAAGGAGTTCCTCGAGGAGCAACTCTTGTTGAGCAATAGAGGGATCTACCATAGTGCTCGCCTCCTATTCTAGATTTCACCTGTTGGAGACAGGGAGTGATAAAAAATGTGCGGAGGTAGTTCTTTTAGAGTTCTATCTATTCTTAAAAATTGAGAAAATCAACTTATAAAGGGAGTTTTAAATGAGCCAAAATTTTCTTCCAGCGCATTTTGCGATCGAGGAGCTTATTCCACCGGTGGCGCTGTTGCCGCAGAACATGCAGCAGGTTTACGCGAGTAATCCGCAGAAGTTGTTTCGCTGCTTTGATCAGCTGGCACTAGTAACGCTTGATCGGCTGCGTAAGCGTTACGGCTCCTGCTTAGTGAATAACTGGAAGGCGTTTAGCCCAGAGGATGCGCTTGATCTAAGTAAAAAGCATATCTTCCGTTTCTCCGGCTTTCGTCCATGGGAGTGTGAAGAGGGCGCGACCTTATCTGAGCATCGAATGTTCCGCGCCTTTGATTGCAAGTTCCGCAACGTTTCACCGGCAGAGATCTGGGCCGACATGCAGGCAAAAACAAATGCGCCGGAGTTTGAACACATCCAGCGCATTGAAGCTTTCGACGGTATGAGTTGGTTTCACTTCGATACCGGCCAGCACGAGCGTTACGGTGAAGCTGTGCGGGTTATTGGGTATCGGGGGGATCGTGGCGGGTTAGGGGAGTATTTAAAAAGGCCAGCTTTCACGGAAGAGATAGAATATATTTCTTGATGAGATTATGACAGCATAAGTTGCAAGAATGAGAGGGAGAAAAAGATTTAATTTTTGTCGGTAAAAATAAAGTTTTTGAATGATGAGTAAATCTTTCTTGATAATGTTTTTTATCGGTAAAATTTGGTGGTGATATGCGAGGATGATTTCATCATCATGATCTTGTGGCCCATCTATATACGGGTTGTATTCGTCGTACTCAGGGTGACGCCCATGCCGGAATTCTTCTAATTCAGCATTTCGTGTTTGTTCAAGTTGTTTGATCTTTTTTTTTATATTTTGGATGAATTTCTTTTTTTATTTCATCATAGACTTCAACAAAATAGTTAAAGGCTAGATATAAGGTAATCATCCCAAGGACGCCTGAAGTTATCGTTCCGCCTTTTGCTAGAACGAACGTAATACAGAACTTTGCGACAGACGTAGAAGTGGTATCAAACATGAATTGAGGAGTGTGGCTCCAGAGAGCGCGGTTAACTATCGCTATGAGTGAAATTATAATTATATTTCTTCGTTGCTTAGCCTTTTCGACGCATGGGTCTATTAAATTGAAAATGGGGTAGGGCATTTGTTTCCTTCCTGAATTAAAACGTTGGTGATGAAATACTCCCAGTTTAACATTCTTAGCAAACATTAATTTCACATATCCACGGGGGGATAGAGGGCTTTGCAGGTATTCTTGAGGGTTCTTAAAGCAGGCTGAAATGTTTCACAGAGTTGATTCTATTCGTAGTCGATCTGTAGATTCTGGATTTAAATTTAATTCAGATAGTTAAGTTTGTTTTGCGTAGTCGGTTACTTTTTCGCTGAAATTTAGGAGTTCGTTGTTTTATGAAGGGATGTAGACCGCTTTCTGGTGTGGAAGTGAGAAGAGTGCTTGGTAGCTTTTCCGGCTGGGAAGAGCAGCGCGATAGAACGCTGTTCCTGCTGGGAGTGACGAGTGGTTTTCGTATTTCTGAGCTGTTGTCTTTGCGAGTGCGTGATGTTGTGCGGAGTAAGCGCGTGGTGAAAGAGATAGAGGTTAAGCGCGCCAATATGAAAGGCAGACACGAAAGCAGACAAATCTATCTAAACCGACAAGCGCAGCAGGCTATCTTGTCGCTGATCCACTCCATGCAGCAGCGCGGAGTGTGGAGTCACGACAGCTTTCTATTCAAATCAAGACAAGGGAAGAATAGCCCCATTACCCGGGTGCGGGCGTATCAGATTCTTTCAACCGCGTTTAGGCATGCGGGCCTGTCCGGAAAGCTTGGGACGCACTCCATGCGGAAAACCTTCGGCAACAATGTCTATGAACATATGCTGAACCTCGTAGCGAAAGGCGTAGGCGTGGATGCTTACCGCGAAACAGCCAAAGCTCTAGGCCACAAAAGCGTGGCGAGTGCAGAAAATTATCTGTCGTTTCGTAACGAACATCTACGGGCAGCAATTGACCAATTTGAGGTGTGCTTATGAGTGCAACGATAACGCTGACAGTCGCACAGGTCGCAGAGCGGTTAGGAATCAGCCCAAAGTATGTACGCAAGCTGATAAAGCGCGGAGAGCTAAAGGCCAGCAACGTAGGCTCGTCACATAAGCCACTTTATAGAATCCGTCAGCAAGCAGTAGAAACTCTTTTAGATGAACGCACAGTAACAGGAATTGAGGAGTAGCGAGATGACAGCAGTAGCACCGGTAATGCTCAAGAACATGCAGCAGATTTGTGAAGCATTCGGCAAGAGCCGCAAGACCATCATCAAATGGCGTACGGAAGGGGCACCGATCTTTAAGGACGGTGGTGTGTACGGGGCAGAGTTAAATGCAGTTGCTAGGTGGTTGGTGGAGCGGGGAAACAAATTTGCCTGTTAGCAATTGTACAGAGATTAAAAAATGCTAAGCCTTTTCCTTGATTTGAAAAGGCTTTTTTGCTTTTGGTTGAGGTGGTTATTAAAAAAGAAACGTGTGTGTGAATGAAAAAAGAGCGTAAGGGCTTACATGTGAAAGGGAGCGAGCGATAAAAGTAGAGAGTAGAAAAAAGTTGCCAGTGTTTTTCTTGTTCTACTTAAGTGGCATGGCGGAAGGACAACATTAAAAAAGTATCTGTAACTAGTAAGATAAAGACAATATAAAGTATTCTAGCCTTTTAAGCTTTTTGTAAATGTTTGTAGATTTGTTATACATCTTCACCGAATAATTTTTGAGGGGATTTGTAATGTTTCTATCACTCCCATCAAGTGCTGAATGTTTTTTAGCAGTTAATCAGAATGTGGCGTTTTAGCCTGAAATAATAATTAATTCTGTTGCAGTTCAAAAAAGCATGAACCACGCTTCGTACATAAAAATTAATAAGTTGGGAGAATAGGGAATGAAAAAGTTAATTGTCCTGTTTATTTTTTCACTGCTATTTTTACAAGGCTGTAGCACAAAAGTGTTTACTACCCATCTGGTGCCCGAAGAAGTTGCCTTCTGCCAGAATGAGACTGATAAGGGATTGAAAAAGATTACTGTTCAATCTCAAATTCCTTCTCAACTGATTATGATTGATGAAAAGAACTTTGCTTTAACGTTGCAGACTACTTTAGCGTTATCTGGTATTTTTGGTAATAAAGTCCCAAAATATCAGATTGATGCAACTCTTGTTGAGTTAGGTTCCTCAGGTGTATCTATAGAGTTTCCAACTGAGTTGAAAGTCCAATACAGAATCTATGCACCAACTGGAGAGCTCCTTGGCGTAAAAACAATTACCACAAACGGTAGAGCAAATGGTTTTGAAGCTCTTTTGGGATCAGTAAGAGAAAGGCTTGCCCGTGAGAGGGCAATTCGATCACAACTTGTTCGGTTTGTGCAGTATGTTATTGAAACGGTTCGTGCGAACGAATTGCGGATGAAGAAAGATAAATAGTTTTCTCGATCGAAACAAAAAAGCCCCTTCGTTTATGCAGAGGGGCTTTTTGTTTGTGAAGGGAGATGAATAAAGAACGTCCCCATCTTTAAAGACGGGGGCGTATATGGCGCTGAGTTAAATGCAGTGGCTAGGTGGTTGGTGGAGCGGTGCACTTAGGCTTTGTTTAGATAAGAAAGAGTTAGCCTACGCAGCTGGTTTTACCCCTATACTTTGGAGCAAGGAGTTATATTGCGGCTCATCTGCGTCTGCAATCTTTTGAAGCACATACTCTGCGGCGGTTTTCATTTCTGGTATACTTATGGGATTTCGTGCTCTGTCAAACTGATCTTCGGTATGAGAAAATTCATTTACTAATCTAAAAACAAGAGCTTTTTCGATTTTTTCTTCAGGAAAGAACCTATTAAATTTGGATTTCCAGTCGTCATTGCTCGGGAATTTAAAATATAGATAGCACTCAAGAAATTTTCTGAGATTGTTACCGAGGCTATGATAGTAGTTGTAATCTTGAGTTTCTGTGTCTTCCAGTGAGCATTTATGTATTTCTTCAAAGAGGTAGTTAAACTCTGTCGCGTGTAGTTTTAAATATTTAGGCATAGGCGAAAGATACGAACGAGTTCCATCATTTTGAAGTAGGAATAGAGATTTTTGATCTTTTTTTTTCACCAAGGGCAGGATTTCCTTTGGGAGGTTTGGTCATTGCCTTTAGGTACTTAAGAAAGTCTAGGTTGTGCGTTGATATGAAAAGTTGCTTGTATGTAGCCTCTTTCGCGATAACTGACTCTATTAAGCTGTAAATGAAAAAGACATGGTTACTGTCTAAACTTGAGATTGGATCATCAATCCAGACGATAGCATCATTGATTTTATCTTGTAGTGAACCTAGTTTTGCAATGAAGTAGCAAAATGCAATGAGAGAACATTCCCCTTCACTAAGGTTCTTTGCTGGAGAATCTCCTCGGTATAAACTAAATTTGGTTCCTTTTTCTTCATCCACACATTTAAGGGTAAGCGAAGAGTGCCCAAAAAAGTTATTTAAATATTCTGTTACCTTCTTCGCTCCTTCTTTTTCGTCACTTAACTGATCTTCTAGTAATTCAATCTCGCTATTCAGTTCTTTAAGATTTGTCTTGTAGTGAAGATACGTTTCTTTCAACTTACCTGTATTACTACATTCATTCTGGAGTTTTTTTTTCTTTTGCTCCAAGTGGACTAGAGGCAATAATCTTAAGTACCTCATTAAATCTTAGTTTTTTTCTTAGCTTTTTTTTTGTTTGTCTTCAAATTGAGCTGACAACTCATTATGCTGTTGCATAATTGATAAGAGCTTTTCTTGCTCAGTTGTTAAGTCTGATTGATTAAACGACGACGAAATTGGATCGAGTGGCTTGAAAATGTTATTCTTGCGTTGAACTAAGCTATCTTCGATTTTTCTTAAAGCGAGAATATAAGCTTGAAATGCATTATTGACATTCTTTTCCTGGGCAGTGAATTGCTCTGCCAAATTTTCAAAGAGAGCTGCTGCTGGTGGGGAAGGAAATGAGTCGAATTTTTCTTGTTCTTTTTTAATTAAATTTATTTGTGAAGAGAGCTCTTCTTGAACAATTTCTACTTCTTTAGAGAAATGATCATCAAATGTTGCCCAAAGTTTTTCGGGAATATCACCGCCGCAAAATACGCATATTTTTCTTTTACCCTTATGGTGTGTTATTCCGTCTTCAACCCATTTGTTTAGTTCAGTATCTTCAGCGAGTTCTTCAATGACCTTTTGAGCAGAGACCTTTTTACACAGCAGAGTATTAGCGTTACTTATTAATTTGCTATAGCTTGAGGGCGTTAGGTCAGGAATATGAAGCTCACCTTTATGTTTCGATTTCAAAATACAAGTTAAGTCATGACTACTTTCTTCTGTAAGGAGGCATTCGAATTTTTCTGTATTGATTTGCTTGAGATCGTTTTCTATCTGTTTTTTTGTGTAAATGCTTTTATCTAGAAGGTGCGGATAATCCTTTTTTAATGCTAATGCACATTTTTTTAAAACATCACCTATCTCTTGTTCTATTACTTTAATGCTCTTTGTATTATCTGAATATTCCTTACTGGCTAGATTAAAATCTTTTGCGATGCCTAATTCATCATTTCCAATTTCTTTGCGCAGCTGATCAATTTTTGATTGGATTTCAACGTTACCTCCCCCCAAAAGTGCAAAAGGTTCAATCTTGCTATCTTCATCTACCAAGAATTTTAAATTCTTATGAATAAAGTCCTTGTTGTATACATATGTGGATAACTTTTCTAAAGGAAAAGCAGTATCGGTATAGTGTTCAGCCTGATCGTCCTGTTTGATTTGAATTGAAATAGATGCTGCGTTGTATTTGTTGAGTATATCTTTATTTGAAATAGAATGTACTATCCTTGATAGTGTAGTTTTTCCTGCATAATTGTGACCATAGATAATATTCATTTTACTGAATTTTACTTCATTTCCATGGTCTGTGACAGTGCTGTTCCAATCAAAATTATTAAAGCATCCAAGATCAATTTTTGAAAATTTTTCTATCATGATTAGCTCGCGATTTTTTGAGTAGTGGCGATTTTTCCAACGTTTGCTAGTTAGTATTCGCTTACGCCTCTTCAATCTTTCTGTAAATATCGCATTGCAAATATGTCATTATGCTGGCTAATTACCTTGCTTTGCGTAAAAAGACGTCCAAGTTGTAAAAACAAGGACGTCTGATCTTTGAAAAAATTTGGAATTTTAGAGTTTTTGTCAGATGGTTGAAACTAGTTTTGAGTCGGCGTCCAGTTTGCCTTGTCCATACCTTTGCCACCTACCGTTCGAGACATATTATTAAAGCCTTTTTCATACAATGATTCGGGTGTTCGTTCTATTTGAATACTATTTGTCAACTTTGCGAATAAGTCGCCAATTGAGTCAATATTATTTGTGTTATTTGCAAGGATGATTTCTACAGTAGTCAGTTGGTCTTGTAATCGAATTAATTCTTTTGAAGTTTGTTTATATGCAGCAAATAAAAGCTGTATGATAAAGATCAATAACGACAGAAAAGCTATCCGAATAGCGACACTTTCCCAGTCAATTGGCTGGTATTCTTTTAAGCGCTCATTGAGTGCATTTACCTCCGTTGCAATTTTTTTTAAGGAGTAGGGGGTAATTTATTTTTTCTCCGGAAATAGAAAGAGTATCGATTTTTTCTAATTCGTTAATGATTTCGGAAGCGGTATTTTGATTAATTGACTGGTTGGACTTGGGTTGCCATACGGTAATGGTTTGTTCTGAACTTGTTGTTATTTTTTTTCGTTCTAACGTTTCAATTTTATGAGGATTTAGATTCGCTAACCTAGCTTTCATTATCTTAGTTTTTATTGAAGCAATTTTTGTATCCAGTCCATCCTGTTCAATGACTTTTGCGATTCTTTCAGTGTTTACGGATCGTGCCGCTGCGTTAATTTCTGACATTACTGAGTTTCCAGCAAAGTTACTGAAAAACCAAACTCCGATTAATAAACTGGAACATATTGCTACGATAATAAAAAGTTGTTTTAAATGTTGAATGCTAACTTGGGACTCTAACCTGAATTTTAAGTTAGCTAGCGATGAACATTCATCCGATGAATGTACTGGGACATTTGTTTTTGAGTGTTGTTTTGTGTTCAAGAAAGATTGAATTTTATAAATAGAGGTAGCAAGCGCGATAAGGAATAATGAAAAAAACGATAGCAGAGTGTAGGAAATTGCAATGTGAAGTAGTAGAGCGGTTAAATTGTAAATTCTGCCTAATTCAAAATCTGTATTGACGTAGTTTGTCATCCATTGAAATAGGTTAATGTTTATATTCCAAATTATGTTGAGTAGGATGAAAAGAAAGAAAAGTGAGAGTGCTTTGTTACTGTGAGAAGTTGTCCAACTAACTTCTTTTTTCTTTATAATTTTTACTAGTATTCTTAATGATATGAGTGATATAATGGAATAATAGATGATAGAGAAGCTTTCAATAATAATTTTATCGTATTCTGTAACATGTGTTTCAAGATTAAAGGTCGGTATATATTGCCATGTAAGACCGCCAGTGGAAAAAACGAGAATGATGATTGTGAGCCAAAATAACGAATTGTCAAACGCTGTCCCTGTACCAATTATTGAAGTTTTTTTTCTATGAAACACGACTAAGCCCTATATATTTCCTAGTGCAAGAGTAGATTCAATTTGCATGCTTCTAGTTACGTGTGTTTCTTAGACACTATGAATTGTAACATTATAGCCTAACGCGTGCAGTGCCTTACTTGTTCTACCATTTCGAGGGGGATATTGGTTTGGCATTGCCCAGCCAATGAGCTCTCCAAGAGCACTGATACCAAGGTGTGGTATTTTTTCGTTTTCATCATGAGTTGCAACAAAAAGCCTTTCAGGAACAGAGTCGATATCGCCTCCATATAAAATGTAATAGATTAGTTCTAATGGTGAATTCCCACTTGGAGTTCGTTGGCCGTATAGCCATTTGGTGAGAATTGGTAACCGTTCATCGAAGCTGAGTTGTTCTAGTTCAGAGGTAACACCATAAATTGACAGTTCCATTCTTCGTGCGTGGTTCATAAAAGCGTGCACTTTTGAAATCATTCTGCAAAATTCTTCTTCAGTCAAAAATAAAATTTTGTCGGGACTACATAGGTCTTTGACGATCGGAGCGTTTTCAAACAATGTTTCAGCTTCACTAGATGGAGCAGTTTGTTCAGTGCGCCACCAACTAATTACTTTATCTACCGCTGCATCAATGTCAGTGCAGTTTTCTGCATGAAGTTCTTGGTAAGGGTATCTAGAACCTTCACGAACCAAAATGTAGTAATATGCGTGTAGAAATTGATCCACCAGTGCGCCTGCCGGAACTTCTTGAGTTAACCAAGGTGGAAGATTGTCTGAGGTTGAAATTCGTTTTGCAAGCTGTCTTAGCTGCTGAAGAGTAGCATTCCATTCATCAAGAAATTTGTTTTTCCGTTTTTCCGTAACCGTTTTAGGGGTTACATTAGTTGGAAATTGGGCGTGGAAGGATTGGAAGTTGTTGTCAAAGTCATTATCGAGAGCCATATTTGTTTTTCGTCTTCTCTCTTGCTTTTTCTGGTGTCGCTCAATGTAGTTGTATATTTCTTCGGTCAACGGTTTTGAGTGTTCCTGAGTTGCTGTAAAAATATCGTTTAAATCTTGTTCAAGATTATTTTCTAAAATTTCTTCATGGGGATAAAAGGTTCCAACTTCCATATTTGAGTTCCAAGCCCGATCTGTGAGGTTGGCGGAACCTATATATGCCCCATATCCTACCCACCAAATTACCTTGGAATGCAAGTAGCCAAAGACAAGATTACAAGAATAATTAGCGCTACTTGATTTAAGAAAGTTCTTTAAAATTCCAAGTGAGATGGGGATTGATGAATCCATTCTTCCCCAATATGTGAGTTTGGTTCCAGATTTTTTGCATTCCTCAAAAAGTTCTGGAACATTTCCCGCGTAGGCAACAGCTGCCTTTACTTCTTCAGCTTCCCTGCATCCTGTTTTAATATGGTTGCGTAAGTATTGTCCGTTCATCCAATTGGCGATTATTTGCATTTAGCCCCCGTATGATTTTTACCAGTGTTTTAATTTGTCCCTACACGTAACGGTTTTATTTTTTATTACTATTCAGTGAAGTTAACCATCGCCAGCGTGAGTAGCGAATGAAAATCAGTAACATCTCCAACTGAAGAAGGGATGATGTTAAAACACAAATTATTCACTGCCTCATAATCCATTTCTTCAATGTCATCTAAAAGGTCATCTAAATCGTACGCTACATGCTCGTGATCAAAGACAGGTTCTAAAAGGTCGTTAAGAGTTTCTGCATCTGATTTTTCCAACGCCTGATCAATTTCAATTTGGATGTTTGTATCCATATTATTCTCCAATTATCTGCTAGTAATTTAAAATTGGGGTAAGGTATTGGCTAGAAAAAACATTGCCGAAATTTTCTTCCCCCCTGTCAATTCCCTCCAGCCTACCTTGAGGGTAAGTTCCCGCTTATCTCTCTTTAATCCCCTTGTAAATATCGTGTTATAATTATCCCTATCATTCTGGGTGATTGTCCGTGCGCTGTCGTGCGGTTGGTTTTCCTTCTTTCTGTCCGTTTTGGTGAGCAACACCGGACAATACCCACGAATAAAATCACTACCGATTTTACTATGCGGGGTAATTGTATGGATTGGAAAGATATCGCCAGCACGGTGGCAAAAGCTGCGCCTATTCTGGGTACTGTTCTTGGTGGCCCTGTAGGTGCTGTTGCCGGTGCAGCTGGTTCTCTTGTCGCGTCTATTCTTGGCTGTGATGATTCACCGGAAGCGGTAGAAAAGGCTATCTCTCAGAATCCAGAAAACTTGCTGAAATTAAAGGAGCTGGAAGCGCAGGAACAAGCGCGAATGCTCAAATGGAAACAGGCACAGCTTGCAGCTGAGCTTGCGGATCGCGATTCAGCGCGTCAGCGTGACATAGCTATTACCCGTGTAAAGGGCGGCAATCTTCGTGCTGACTTGTTGGCGCTTACTGCAATGGTGGCGTTAGTCGGGGTGATGGCTGCGCTCTTTATGTTTCCAGTTCCGGAAGGCTCTGCACGAGATTTACTTCTTGTTGTAACGGGCTGTCTTATCAACATCGTTAAAGAAGTGTATGGCTTCGAGTTCGGCTCCTCTCGTGGCGAACAAGAAGCAAGGCCGCAGGTGCGCTAAATGGGCGAAGCTGCGCGGCTTTCCATATCTTCTGAGAACTCCAATCTTTCATTTTTCCTTACTATCCTGCGGTATGTTGGTGTGGCTATGGTCGGTGCCTGTATGTTCTATGATCGACTTGTAGACGTAGAGGCACTGGCCACCGCCAACGCTAGCGCTATTACCGTTATCAAAGAAGATGTTGCGACAATCGGGCGCATTGAAGAGGCCGTGAAGTACCTGAAGCGGGACTCTGAATATCAGAATGGTCGCATTGACGACATCTATCGAATTCTCACCACCAATAGCGGTGGCAACTAGCTATGGCTGGCCGCAAGACTTCCTATAAGAAAAGCTACGTAGCCCAAGCGCGTGAAGCATGCGCTATGGGGGGCTTTTCTAATGCTAAATTAGGAAGGCTGTTCGGCGTAACAAAGAACACCATTTGGAAATGGCGCAAGAAGTATCCGGACTTTGACGCAGCCTGCAAACAGGGCTTTGAAGACTTTGCGATAGATGAGGCGCGTGGCTCTCTTATGAAGCTTGTGAAGGGCTTCAGTTTTACTGAGGTTACCAAGGAGGCGGTAACCAACAAGCTTACTGGTCAGACTTTGATGCTTGAGACAAAGCGTGTGCGAAAGCATGTGCAGCCAAGTGTTAATGCTGTGAAGATTGTTATGGATAGGGTTGATGCAGAGCAGGCCACCCAGCAGACAAGCGGTGAGTTGTCGGATCTGATTGCAGAGATCGATGGTGTAACCCGTTCGCTGACTCCAACAGAGCGTGGTTTGTTGCCTGAAGATGGAGACGCAGCATGTCCAGCATAATTTATGACGACATGAAGCGGAACCTCAGCAATCGTTTCTGGCGGCTGAATAATCTGTACAAGATTATCGACAAGAAGGGCGATAGCGTCCGTTTTACGCTGAATCCGGAGCAGACAAAGTTTGTGAGCGAGATGCACACCCGTAACAGCATCTTGAAGGCGCGACAGCTTGGATTCACAACCTTTTCCTGCATGTTCGGGCTTGATCTGTGTTTGTTCAATTCGAACACCAGCGTCGGCATTATCGCGCAAACTATGGATGATGTGAAAAAGATTTTTAGAAACAAGGTTCTCTACGCCTACAAGAACCTTCCTCCCTCTTTACGAGCGGTCACGGGGTTAGAAGCGCAGGCTGAAAACGCGCAAGAACTGTTGCTCGGCAATAACTCCTCCATTGCCGTCGGCCTGTCGTTTCGCTCTGGCACCTTACATTTTCTCCATGTCTCCGAGCTTGGGAAAATTGCTGCTCGCTTTCCGCAACGTGCAGAAGAGGTGCAAACGGGCGCGCTGCCTACCGTACCGACTGACGGAATTGTTGTGTTCGAATCTACGGCGGAAGGTGATTCCGGCCTGTTTTACGACACCTGTGACGTTGCCCAGCGCAAACAGCGCATGAACGAACCGTTAAGCTCGCTTGATTTCAAGTTCCACTTTTTTCCCTGGTATAAACGTGCGGACTACGTTCTACCCGCGCATACTGTGCGCCTTACACCGGAGCAGGACTCCTATTTCTTCAAGATGGAACAGGAGCTTTCCTACAAGTTTTCTCCAGAGCAGAAGGCGTGGTACGCGGTTATGTCCAACTCTCTGGGCGAAAAGATGAAACGCGAATACCCGACCACGCCGAAAGAAGCGTTCGAGCAGTCTATCGAGGGCGCTTACTACAGCAAGTACTTGGTGCAGGCCGAAGCACAGGGGCGCGTGTGCAATGTGCCGCATGAACCACTGCTGAAAGTCTACACCTCGTGGGACTTGGGCGTTTCTGACACCACCGCGATTTGGTTCTTTCAGTACTCACCATCCGGCGAGCGTCGATACATCAATTTTTATGAAAACAGCGGCGAAGGCTTGGAGCACTACGCAAAGGTGCTTGAGGAATACGCGGACAAGTACGGCTACCGCTACGCTGACCACATTGCCCCGCACGACATTCGCGTTCGTGAAATTGGCAACAAGGCAAAGAGCAGGCTGGAAAGCGCGCTTGAGCTGGGCATCAAGTTTATTGTGTGCCCAAGCGTTTCAGTGGCGGACGGCATTCAGTCTGTACGTAATATTTTGCCGAGCTGCTGGTTTGATAAAGCAAACTGTGCAGCCGGACTCAAGGCACTAAGGCATTACCGCAAAAAGTGGAATGACGAACGCGGGTGCTTTGAAAGCCAGCCGCTACACGATTGGGCATCAAACGGAGCGGACTCCTTTAGGTACTCAGCAATTGGATTCAAGCCACCAGTTCAAATACAGACACAAACACACGCGCAGTCTACACGCGGCAAGAAACGAGGCAGGAGGTAGCTATGGGGTCAATGTTTAGCGGTAAGCCAAGCACACCAAAGGTTCCAGACTACGAGGAAGAGCGCAAAAAAGAAGAAGCAAAGGCAGCAGATAAAAAGAAGTCCCTGCTTAATAAAGGGCGTAGTGGCACCATGCTTGGTGGTTCAACGGGTGATGATGCAAATATTAAGAAAGCAAAGTTAGGCGCGTAACATGAATCTGCTTGTCAAAGAATTACAGCAACGCCTTCGTGTTCTTAAACAGAGCCGCAAAAGTGCAGAAGAAGACTGGCAGGAGCTTGCAGAATATTTGCAGCCTCCGAAAGCCCGTTTTTTCAGTGACGATTCAACGGATGCTGAGAATCGCGAGCTGATCTGGAGTTCCATTCCAGAAGATGCGTTGCAACAGTTTGCAGCTGGCATTCATTCTTTGCTGACGAATCCTGCACAGACTTGGTTGCACACTGCTCTCACAGGGAAGGGGGCTGAAGAGCTTTCCTCAGATGTGACTGAATGGGCTTCTGAAATTGCAGGACTCATCATGGATGCTTGCAAGCATGAAGAGGCGGGCTTCGATTCCAAAATGAACGAATGTTATCTCGACTATGGAACATTTGGGCAGATGGGGTTGTTCGTTGAAGATCCAGAAGACGACTCGCCAATTCCGTTCTCTTCCATTTCTCCGCATGAGTGTTTCATTTCTGAGAACAAGCACGGGATCGTTGATACCTTGTTTCGGCGGTTGGAGCTCACTGTGCGACAAGTGCAGGAACGTTGGGGCAAGCGCAAACGTGGGCTTACCTCAGACATTTTTCAGAAGCGTACGTACTCGGATCAGGTGCAGCGCAAGATAGACCGCCAAGAATTGGAAGATAAGGTTTTCGTTTGGCAGGCCATCTACCCGCGCAAGCATGGTGAATGGTCTGAAGAAGCAACCATACCAAGCAAGTTCATGTATGCCTCTGTGTTCTGGGAAGAAGAAACTAACCAGCTTCTTTCCGAGGGCGGCTACAGAGAGCAGCCTTTCATGTTTGCGCGGTACTCGAAATTCTCCGGCGCAGAGCCTTGGGGACGTGGGCCAGCACATATTGCGCTGCCACATATCCGCTTGCTTCATGCACAGGAAGATTCCAAAGATGGTGCCATTCAATCGCAGTGTGAACCAGCCTATGCCGTTGATTCCGGCATGTACAAGGGTGGTATCAACACAGATTCAGGCGCAACTAACTTTTACGAAGCGAGCTCCGTAACCGGAGAGCGACACTACGGAATCTATCCAATTTCTTCCGGTGCAGATGTAAATGCAGTCCATATGACCACCAAAGAACGAGCTGGGGAAATCCGTTCGATCTTCTTTAACGATCAGCTACAAATGGTGGGTGGCCCGAACATGACGGCCTACGAAGTAGCTCTTCGTGATTCTAAAAAAATGATGTTGCTTCTTCCTATGTGGGGACGACTTGCAACGGAATTTCTTCCGATCTTCGTTAACCGCATGAACGGCATTCTTGAACGCCGTGGCGATATTCCAGAAGCACCAGACGTGCTGCATTCACTTATTGAACAGGGTGAAGTGTCCCGTTTGAAGGTTGCATATGTTTCCCCGATTACGATGGCGCAAAAGGCATCTGAGGCGCAAACATTCCAACGTGCGCTTGAGTACATCAAGCCTATGGTGGAGATGAACCCGCAAGTTATGGATAACTTCGATTTGGATGAGGCTGTTCGGGATTCGCAAGAGCTGTTTGGCTATCCTGCAAAGTATCTTGTTGACGCAAAAGAACGGGATGCTGGCCGCAAGCAACGGCAGGATATGGCAGCGCAGGCGCGAGACTTACAGGCAGGCAAAGAAGTGGCTGACACAGCCAAAACAGTTGGCGAAGCCGCAACAAATGCTGATGCGATTGCAGGAGCAGTTGAGCAGCTTCAAGGGGGAATGAGTGCGTAATTTTCGTAAGAAGCAGGGAGCGGAAAAACCACTTTCTGATGAAACAAGGCAGGCTATCCGCAGAGCGTTAAGCACACCAGACGGGAAAGAACTGCTGGAGTTTTTGAAGGTACGCGGCGGTGTAGATAGATCAACGTACCAAATTGGCAAAGAGCATGAAGCAATGATTCACCACGGGGCGCGTAAGGCGCTGGTGAAAGAAGTAATCTCAATTATGGAGGCGTAATGCGTAATTTCTGGAAACTCTTAATGATGATGTGCCTTCCGTGTCTGTCCTTTGCAGAAGATGGCGGGGGCGGCTCCGGTGATGATGCAGGCGGTGACGGTGGTTCTGGTGGCGCAGCTGATGACAGTGGCTCCGGTGGTGATGGTGGCGATGAAGGTGGTTCGAGCGGTGACGCTGGCGGTTCCGGTGATAACGGTGGCAGTGAAAATACACCGGACTACTCGACACCTGAAGGTTTTCTCACGTTTGCCCGTGAGAATGGCGCGTTTGATAGTGCGGATAAATACCAGATTCCCACAACCTTTGAAGGCGTAGAAGTTCCAGAACATCTTGCAGAATCTCTTGATTTTGAAGGTGATTCAAAGCTTTTCGCAGAGATTGCGGCAAACCGTGGACTCACTCAGCATCAGGCTGCTGGGGTGTACGAAGATTACGTAAAGGCTGTGCTCAAGGTTTCTGCTGAGTCTGAAGCCGCTTCTATCGAAGCGCAGAAGCCGGAAAACATCATGAAGCAGGTCTACGGCGATAAGGCGCAGGAAGCTATGCCAGCCCTAGAACGTGGTCTTAAGGCTTTGGGAATTGATGCATCCAAAGGGTTGCGCATTCAGCACGGTATGAAAGCTATTGCAGAACTCGGCAAGCTTGTTGGTGAAGATGGTCACTTCCGAAGTGAAGGAGCTGGGCAGAATAAAGATGAAGAAATGAGCACGGAAGACTGGCTGAAAGAAGCCATGAACTAGCCCGCACAGGGCATACCGTCTTTCATAACAGCGCAGATACGGAGGTATCAGCATGGGTAAAGAATTTATGATGGGGACTCTTAAAGAGTTGAGCAACGAGCACTGCAAAAAGCAGCCGAAACAGGTGGACACGATCACGGAAGAGGCGCCGATTCTTGGGACCATTCCGTTTGCACCTTCTTCGCATGAGCTTTGGCATAACCATGAAGAACTGGCAGGCGTAAAGGGCGCAGGCTGGGTAGACATGAACGCGCCACTGCCAGCCATGAGCGTTTCTGCTGACATTAAAAAGACCGACTTGGCAATCCTTGGCGGCGAAATTGAAGTGCCTCAAGACCGTGCCGTGGCCTTTGGCGGTAAAGAAAAATACTTCTCTAGCAAGCTTCCTAAAACACAGCGTGATTCCGGTATGAGCGCGGAAACTGCCATCATTTACAACAACTTTCTGCCTTACGCTTTGGAGCACAAAAAGGTTGTGGGCGCTGGTGCAACTGGTGATGGCTACACTATGATCGCTGTAACTTTCACACAGGACGAGCTTTGCGGCCTGTATTCTCCGGCAGGCTTTAAGATGGGAGCTGTCATGGATGCGGTGCCGATAAACAACGGTGCGCTCTACAAGGACAGCAAGGGCGTGCTTGTGTACGGGCTTGCGCTTAAAGCCTACATGGGGCTGCTGCTTGCGAACCCTCAAAAGATTGCCGCAATCACAAACATCGACAAAGCAAACAGACCTACAGCCGACATGATCGATGACATGCTTGCAGATTGTCGTGCGTCCAACTCTTCAAAGACCTTCATTTTCTGCCACCCTAAATGCCAGACGCTGCTTAACGAGCACAAAGGCAAGAGCATGCAGACAACAACGGATACCAAGGACATTAACCGCACGTTCACACACTGGAACGGCGTGGAAATCCAGACTTCATTCAACTTCACAGATGCTGGTGATCAGCACATCGACCTGTAGGAGAAGCTGCATATGCGTATGTTTGATAACAGACTCCCGCAATTCGGGGAGTATTTGGGTGAGGATGCCACATTGCCGAACACCGGAACAACCGTGTTGACGGGTGACCCTTCACCTATCTCTGGTTCCGCTGGTGGCACGGGTGTGACTGTGCGTTGTAAAACCGCTGTGTCCATTCCTGCAGGAAAGGTTCTGCACCTTGTGGTGAAGGACTGCGACACCGTGGACGGTACTTTTGTCGAAGTCTGTCGTGTGACCTTTCATGAAGGTTCTTACGTGGCTGGTGGGCATCTCGGTGAGGCCGTACTGCCTTCGCAGACAAAGCGCTTTGTTAAGGGCGAGCTTGTGTCCGACGGAGCCTGTGTCGGCAAAGTGGACGTCTACCCTTACGCAACACGATAGGAGGCATCCAGAATGCCACACTTCGTTGCTAAAAAACGCTGCTTTTATGACGGGCAGATGTGCGAGAAGGGACAGGTTGTGGAGTTCTTTCAACCTGTTTCCGCGCAGTCTTGGGGTGCGATGGATGAAGAAGGTAAAACGCTGTTGGTCTATCCGGAAGATGCGAAGAAAAGTCCCGAAGCCGTAGAGGTTTTCAGCGATGAATTCGAAGTACTTAAAGTAACACATGAAGTTTTATTTGCAGATTTTGAGAGCCAGAAGGAGCGGGTCAGCATCATCGAGCAGGAGCGCGACATAGCGCTTCAGTCTGTGGCGGAACTGCAAAATGAAAACAAGTCGCTAGCCAAAGCTGCGGAAGATGCAACTGCCCAGCTAGTTTCAATCGCAGAGTTGAAACAGATGGTGAAAGACAAAGAAAATAAAGATGTTCTCGAAGAGGCAATCGTAAAGCTCTAGCAGTTCAGTTTGAAAAGTGCAGGGGGAAAGCTCCCTGCACATAAGGAAACGCCATGTCAGACACATTGAATATTATCAACAGGGCGCTCGGTGAAGTGAATGCACCGGCGATTTCCGCACAAGATGACGGCTCTGCATATGCTGAAGTGGTTAACCGTTCTTGGACTCCTGCACGCAATGCTGTGCTTCGGGCGCACCACTGGCCTTGTTGCATGAAACGGGAAAAGCTCAACCGCAGCGAAGATTCCCCAGCATGGGAATATGAGTACGCACATTTTCTTCCAGTAGACTATGCGGTTTTAGTGAGTGTGCACCCTGAAACATCATATTCAATTGAGAGTGGTGTAATTCTCAGCAATGCGGAAAGCCTCTCTATCAAATACGTTTCCACTGAAACGAAACTGTTTGATGCGGCGTTAGAAGACGCGATTGTATATGAACTTGCTGCCCGTATCGCATTACCGATCAGTTCAAAGAAAACTTTGGCAGACCGGCTGGAAGTGAAAGCACAGGAAAAGTTGAAACGTGCGATTCATACGACTTCCAGAGAAAAGACACCTCAAGATGTTCGTACCCATCGTTGGAAAGAGATTAAGTTAGGTCGAGGCCGGAGACGTTATGCCCAAAATTAGACTGATTCAAACAAATTTCACCTCTGGGGAGTGGTCTCCTCGT
Organism: Halodesulfovibrio sp. MK-HDV; assembly: GCF_009914765.1. Classification (NCBI taxonomy): domain Bacteria; kingdom Pseudomonadati; phylum Thermodesulfobacteriota; class Desulfovibrionia; order Desulfovibrionales; family Desulfovibrionaceae; genus Halodesulfovibrio; species Halodesulfovibrio sp. MK-HDV. The sequence continues at coordinate 113,878 of NZ_WYDS01000001.1, forward strand.
CTTGCCGGCCACGTTGATTTACAGAAACGCGCGAATGCCTGTGAGGAACTGCAAAACGTCATTGTGTGGCCTCATGGCGGAGCAACTCGAAGAATGGGCACGATCTTTCGAGGCCATGCGAAGGAAGGCAGTAGCAATCCTCGGCTTAAAGATTTTTCCTTCAACGACATTCAAACATATGTACTTGAATTTGGTGATGGCTATGTGCGCTTTTGGCGTGATGGCGGACAGGTAATGAAAGACGGTGCTCCGCTTGAACTTGCGCTGCCATACACGGCGGTAGAAGTGTATGAACTTGGTTTTGCTCAATCTGCTGACGTGCTCTTTATGTGCCATGGAAACCACAAACCGCAAAAAATTATTCGTAGCGGTTCAGATGTCTTTGAGCTTGTTGAATGCATTTTCACAAACCAACCAGAGCAATGGGAGGTAGGAAACTGGCCTTCTCGAATTAATTTACATCAGCAACGTACCTGGTGGAGTGGATGCCCGAACCATCCTCAAAAGCTCTGGTTCTCAGCAACAGGTAATTTTTTAGAGATGGGCGGTGAAGCAAAGGAAGATGATTCTGGCGCAGGATTTAGTCTCGATTCTGATCAGGTGAACCAGATTCGGGGAATGGTGGCGGCTCGTAACATGGTTGTTCTTACCAGTGGTGGCGAATGGACGCTTAAAGGCTCCGGTAACGCTGCAATTTCTCCTACAGATGTGCAGGCCACACGATACAGCAACGTCGGTTGCGCTGCTAACGTACCACCTATGCTGATTGGCTCCGCTGTGTTGTTCATGTCTCGTGATCGCAAAAAGATGCGCGAGTTCATCTACAACCTTGAGCAAGACGGTTTTGTTCCCATTGAAGCCTCGTTGCTCTCTGAACATTTGCTACGTCCACAAGTGAAGCAAATGGCATGGCAGCAAGACCCTGACTCCATCGTTTGGAGTGTACTCGATGATGGAACTCTTGCAGCTATGACATACCTTCGAGATCAGCAGGTGTATGCGTGGCATAGGCACGAAACACAGGGAAAGGTGGTTTCCATTTGTGCTAACGGTGCAGAGGACTACACGGAGCTTTGGTTTGCTGTGGAACGAAATGGAAAAGTCTGCATCGAGCAAATGGCTTCCCCGTGGCAGGGCAATCGCTTGGATGATGTGAATTGTTTCTTTGTTGATTGCGGCCTGACGTATGAAGGAGAGCCGCTGCAGGAGCTTTCCGGCCTTGATCATTTAGAAGGCATGGAAGTGCAAGTGCTGGCAGATGGCGGTGTTCAAAAGGCGCGAACTGTAACGGGCGGGAAAATTACTCTTGATGCAGCTGCACGGAAGATTGTTGTGGGGCTTGGGTATTCATATCGGGTAACGCCATTACAGCCAGAAGGTGGACACCCAGAAGGCACAGGACAAGGTGCGATTAAGCGTCTCTCAAAAGTAATTATCCGAGTCTATAAGTCTGTTGGGATGAGCTACAAGGTTGGTGATGATAAAGAGCGCGATACGTTTCTTCGTAGCGTTAACAAGGCCATGAACAAGCCCGTTGAACCGCTAACCGACGATTTAGAAATTTCTTCAATTGGTACCGGCTGGCAGAACAACCCCAGAGTAACTGTTTTTGGTGACGATCCTCTCCCGTTTTCTCTCTTAGCTCTCATTCGAGAAGTTGAGGTTACAGCATAGATGCCAACAATCAGACCATTCAAAGCAGAAGATGTTTTGCAAATAGAGCTTCGTGCAAGTGATTGCAAAAATTTAGAAGGTATCGATTTAGTTGCGCATGGGAAAGAACTTGCACTTACACCTTATGCTTCAACACTTTTAACAGATGACGGGCATATTATCGCGTGTCTTGGTGGCTTCGTTTTTGGAAAAACCTCCATGGTCTTTTTACTTACGAGTACGCTTCTGGAACTGTACCCGCTTGTAACACTCAAGGTGAGCAAAGCGTATTTTGCACGCGCTATGCGGCATGGTGTTGTTCGCTTTGAAACGCTTGTTAATCCGGAAGATGCAAGGGCTGTTCGTTTTATTGAATATCTAGGTTTTGAGCGTGAAGGGCTTTGCAGAGCAACTGGTTACAATTTGATGGATAGGTACCTGTATGCGCGTATCTGTTTACCAGAGGAAGAGAGGTAAATTATGGCATCAGTTATGGTTGGGACAGCCGCAGCTGCTGTAGCAAGCACAGCGGGTGGTGCAGCGGCAGCAGGCACAGCCGCAGCGGGAACCGCGGCAGCCGCAGGTGCTGCAAGTGCGGCAGCAGCAGGTACAGCAGCCGCAGCGAGTTCTTTCGGGATAGCCGAAGGCTTGATGGCGGCAAGTGTTTTAGCCGGAATCGGTGGAACAGCTGCATCTATGAATAGCCAAAGAAATATGGCGGCCTCGCAAGCTGAGTACACAGAAAAAGTTGGTGCTTACAATTCTGCTTCCACAAAAGACCAGTATCGAAAGTTAATGTCCACCCAGAAAGCAAGCTATGGTGCAAGCGGTGTGCAGCTTGATGATGGTGGCACCCCTTCTGATGTGCTCGCAGAAACCATGGTGGACATGGAAATGGATGCTCTTGCCACGTATTACGGAGGCCAAGCAAAGGGTACGGCTTTTAAAAATCAGGCCAGAGCAAACAACACTGCTTCCATGTTTAACGGGTTAGCGCAGGCTGGTAGCGACGCGTATTCTCTTCTTCGATAGGCAGGAGTTCATATGGTTAAAATTCCCACCTCTAGCAAGCAATCACAACTCTCTGACGCACCTGTAACAAATCTTCAGCAAGGTGCTGCATTCGGGCAAGGCATCAACGCGCTTGGGAGAGTGGTACAGCAAATTGGCGAGAAAGAACGTACGCGGCAAGATAACGATCAGTTTTTAGCAGCAAGAACCAAGTATGATGCGTGGAATCTTGAGTTTGAAACACAGGCTGCACAAAGACAAGGTGAGTCTGCTGCGGGGCTTACACGCGATTTTCAGCAGGCAGAGCAGGAGAAGTGGCAAGAAATTTCTTCCGACTTAAACCCGCGAGTTGCACATGCTTTGGAGCAGCATCGCGGTGGGCAGCTGGGCAGCAAGAACAAGCTTCATGCCTTTGCAGAACATCAAGGGAAACTCACCGTTGCTAAGAATAACTTTTCCGGCTCGATGGCAGTGCTCAAGCAGGAGATGCTTGATACTCCGTATGACATAGATACCCACGTAGCTAAGGCAACGCAGAACTTTGATCTGGGTGTTTCCTCTGGCGCGGTTCTTCCCTCGCAGCGTGAGATGTTCATGGTTGAAGTTGCTGGTATGAAGAAAACAGCATGGCAAGCTTTGTACGATCAGGCTCCGGAAGAAGCTTTGAAGCAGACAGGAAAGTACGGCATCAGCGGTTCCATGAAATCTGTCTACGCTGAGAAGCATAAGGACAAGGTCACATCAACCCAGAGCCTTGCGATTACAAACGAGCTTGCTGGTAACGGTAAGAGTCTGAAGGAAAACCTTGATTACGCGCATGAAAAGTACGCGGATAATCCAGCATTGCATGACAAGGTTGTGCAGCGTTTGAAATTACGTGGTTCGGAAGAAACAACCGCAATTGCAGCAGCAGAGAAGGCCACGAAGAAAGATCTCGTTGCGCAGCTTTATTCAGTAGAAGTTGACCCAAGCAACAGGGGCGCGGCATCCGAACAGCTTATGAAAATTGTCGAGTCCGCACCTGTGCAGATGCGTGAAGAAATCTACAAAAAGGCAAACAGCATTTTGAATCCTTCCGAGTTAACAGACATGGTTAAGCTCGCAAAAGTAGAACAGTCTATCTTAGATAAAGATATTACGAAGGTAGAAGATTTGCGTCTGCAATACGATGGCATTTCGTTGAAGCATCAACAGCAGCTAGAAGAAACGCTTCGCAAGGTGAATAAGGATGAAGTTCCAGCGCTGACCATTGGAAAAGCAAACCGCATTCTTGCTCAGTTTGGATTCAAGCAGGATTTGAGCAACAAAGAAAAGATGCGAAAGTTTAATGATGCCCATGCGGTTTTGCAGTCGTTCTACAAAGAACGGAACCCTCGCAACTTGGTAGAAGAACAGGAAACGAACGTGTCCTTTCGTGAATACATGGAGCAGGAAGGTATCATTCCTGATGGTGGGACGCTCTGGGGGGATAAAAACCTTACCCGGGCTGAAGCAATTGCTTCTCAGAAAATTGCCGAGTTTTTGCCGGATGTAAGCGAAGAAAACCAGAGCAAAATTATGGTCACAACTAAGGCTCTGGGTGTTGATGTGAAAGATGAAAAGCAACTTCTTTCGCACAACAAAGCATGGCTTCCTGTGTATCAGCGTTTACCGGAAGAGCATCTTCAGCAGGTTGTGTCACTGCTTCAAGCAAAGAAACGAGTTGTTACTCCTCAGTCTGTTATGCAGGTGTACGCACGGTTAACACAAAAGAAGGGGTAACGGATGAATTCTCTAATGCCACTTGATATCACCAATGTTGATGATTCTATTTTTGAGGGAATTCCTGACACGGCCCCTACGGTACAGCTGCAACAGACTGAAAAGCTGAGAGTTGATGATTCAATCTTTGAAGGCATTCCGGCAAGTTCTGCACTTGCCATGCAGCAGGCTGCTACACGTAATCCGGATGTAGTTGCTGATGCTCAGAAAATTGCACAGCACAAAGGCATGTCTCCTAATCTGGTTGAAAAGAACTATGCGTATATGTCTGGGCAGGACAAAGCAGAGCGTATGCAGCGTCACCTTGAATGGGTTGGTGCAACAGACACAATGGCTTTTATGGCTGACCCCGCAAAAGCGAGTGTCGCGCATGATGATGTGGAAGCACTTGCAGGGATTGAGCAGAAGGCAAATGTATTTCGTGCTGTAGGTAAAACAGCAGGCCGCGCTGTTCCTAAACTCTTTCAGTCTGGGAACCAAGCGTTAGCATATTTCTCAGATGCCTTTGATAGCGCAGCGAAGGGCGTTGAGCAGCTTACTGGCTTTAAGCGTGGTGGATTGTTTGAGGAAGGGCAGGATTTCTTTCTTGCTCAGTCCAAGTACATAAATGATGAAGTCTTAAATTCTGAGCTGCTGGCAATTCCTGAGCATTTGCAGAAATCGTTGTGGGATAACCCACAGCTTTTAATGAACCCCGAATACCTTGTTACACAAGTTGGTGAAGCTGCTTCCAGCATGTTACCTATGGTTGCTGCATACGTTGCAACAGGTGGCAGTCTTGCTGTGCCTTCTGTCGTTGGTGGCTTGCAGGAAGCTGCATCGTTGTACGAAGATCTTGTACGTGATGATGTGGATCAGGCTAGCGCAGGGACAGCGGCAACCAGTTTTGGTGTAGTGGTCGGCTTGCTGAACAAAATTGGTCTTGAAGAGCTTACAAAGAAGATTCCTACCAAAACTATTGTGCAAAACCTTGCCCGACGTGCTGCTGCCGGTGGTGCTGAAGGGGTAACAGAATATCTTGAAGAGCCATTTCAAGCGGCCTTTTCTGCGATTGCAAAAGGCAAGGATATGGACGGCATTATTCAAGACGTTGTTGCCAGCCTGAAAAATGTGGATGTGATACCAGGAGCGTTTTTGCTTGGTGCATCCGGTGCTGTTTCAAAGACAGCAGAGCAAGTTGGTAAGAAGGCAGAAGCAGCCCATAAAGGAACTCAAAATGCTGCACGGCTAAGTGCTCTTTCTGAAGCTGTAACAGAGAGCAAGCTTGCAGAGCGTTCACCGGAAACATTGGGTGAATTTGTAGACTCTGTACTGCCTGAATCTGCCAAAGAGCAATTTGTTGATGCTGAACAGCTTGTGACGCTCTTTCAGGAAGGCTTGCAGCACGACACAGGCAAAGCCGTAGAGGAAGGCGAAGAACCAGCTTCCTTGATGGATATTGTTACTCGTTTGGAAGTTTCTCCGGAAGCGTTCAAAGAAGCCTTTGATCAGGGTAAAACCATCGCCTTGCCAGTGCGCTCCATTATGCAAAATTTAACAAAGAACGAACGCGACCTGCTTATTCCACATTTGAAAGCAGACCCTCTTGCCATGTCAGAAGCCGAAAGTGTGCAGCTGGATTGGCAGGGCGAAACAGAGCGCGTTTTTAATCAGTACGTAACTAGTACAGAACGGGACGATGCTCTTGCCTCGGAACAATCACGAGTTGTTGCGGGGTTGGTGGAACAGGGAGTGCATGAAGATGATGCCGCGCAGATGGCACATGTGCCACTTGCTTTTGCCCGTGCATGGGAAAGCTACGGCCTCGACGGTGTAGACTTTATGCAGCGCCTGCAGGTGGGTGAAAACGTCACTTCTGATGCACAGGCCGGACTCTGGCAGGACGAACGCGGTTCTTTGTCATTTCTTCCAGATAGCAAATACCTCATCAAGCTTGCTTCTACTTCAGACAATTCTACTTTTTTGCATGAGTGTGCTCATGTGTTCCTTGCTGAGATGTCGAGGGTTACTGGACAAGCGCAGGTTTTTGAACAGGAAGCCACATCACCAGCTTTAGAAGGGATGATTGAAAAAGAGGAACAGCTGGGCGTTCAAATGGACGAGGCTGCAAGCGACAGCGAAAACGCTCGTGATCCGGAAGGCGTGTTGTATGCAGACAAGGTTAAAGGCTGGGACACTATGGAGATCGGATTGCGCGTTATGGCAATTCAGTCTGATTTCTCTGCCAGCTTGAAAGCGTTGGAGCACGAGTACAACAAAGAGAAAGAGCGCCTTGGAACTGTTGTTAAGGCCGATCCCGTTCCCAATATTCCTCCTCAGCTGCAAAAGGACATGGCTATCCTGCGGAGCTGGTTAAAGCTCCCTGATGGGAGCGCACTCTCTACGGTTCAGCACGAAACCTTTGCCCGTGGTTTTGAAGCATATCTACGGGAAGGCGAAGCGCCTTCTATAGAACTGGCGCAGGTTTTCCATAAATTTCGTAAATGGCTTGTGAGCATCTATAAAGACATTAAGGGGCTAAACGTTCAAATTAACGATGACGTTCGCAATGTGTTCGACCGTATGCTTGCCACTGATGAGCAGCTAGCAGAAGCGCGATACGTGAACGAGATGGTTGCCGTAGAGCGCCAACGCCTTGTCGATATAGAGGCCGACGGGCAGGACATAGCCTATTTAGAAAAGTTTATGGCACAAACAGAGCGTGAAACTTCAAGCGCTATGGATAGGGCAACCCTGCGTGATCGTAACAAGCGTATGCGTAAAGCAAAGGAAGACGCACGGGCTGTTGTGGAAAATGAACCTGTGTATCAAGCAATCTTATGGATGAGTAAGCGTAGGGGCTTAGATGAAGCTTATATGCTTGAGTACTACGGGAAAGATACCGTTAAAGACCTTCGTCAGAAACACCGCGGGCTGATTAAAAAAGATGGCCTGCATGGTGATGATGCCGCAACTGAGCACGGTTATGATGACTCAGATGCGATGGTATATGCCATGGTTGATGCTCCTTCTTTCAAAGAGCGTGTAGATCAACTTGCTGACGAGTTTTTTGCGTATGAAGAAGCACAGACAAATCCGGATGAAATTGTTCTCGCTGGTGAGTCCTACGGGCTGTACTTGGAAAAATACAACGCCATGCTTGCCAAGCAGATTAGAAGCAAGACCTACAGCCCACGTGAGTACCTGCGTAGCTTTGTGAAGAACACCAGCGCAGCTACAAAAGTACGTGAGGCCATGCGGTATGATGTCCATCAGCATACCATGCGTAAGCATAGCAAGTTGCGTGAAGAAGCAGCTGTAGAGCGCAATGCAAATGCAGAGGCTTTTCATTTAGAAAAAGTGCGTATGGCTCATGAATTTATTGGCGAGTCTGTACGTGTGCGTGAGGAAGTAAAGAAGATTACAGACCGCGCTAAACGGTTCGCTAAAAGTAAAACAATGGATAACCATTACCGCGACCATATCCGCGTATTGGTTCAACGGTTTAATCTTGGTGGCAAATCTCTTGTGCCGGTTAGTCCGGATCATATGAGTAGCTTGAAAACACTCATAGAAAGCCAGAACGACATTATGGAAACCGCCCCGTCTTTCCCAGAGTGGCTTGTGGAAGGGAGTACGGCGGTGAACTGGGTTGATCTTACTGTGGATGAATTTCGCACTCTTGATGATCTCCTGAAGTATTTGCAACACCAAGGCCGCGAACAATCCAAAGAGAACGAGCGTGTATCTAAGGAGCGTATAGACAACGCAGCAGAGGCATGTACGAAGGATGCAGAAGGACGTAAGCGCAAAAAGCATGAATACGGAACAGTAATGCGCAAGGTGATGGATGCAAAAGACAAATTTGTGGCCTCCCTCGATACTCTTCAGTATCTCTTTTCATCTTTCGATACCGAGAATGACACCGGAAAAGACGGGGTGCGTGGCAACAATATTTCCATGATTTTTGATCCGCTGGTTGAAGCTCAAAATAACAAGTCTCGTATGTGGAGTGATATGCAGGTGAAAATAAAACCTGCACTTCGCCACCTTCGTAGGACAGCGCGGAAGTGGGAAAAGCAGCACGGCAAAAGCTTTACCCGTATTATGCTTACAGATGAGCTTCGCAAGCAGATTGGAGAAGGCTCAGATGTTCACCTCGAAGGACAGAAGTATATTGAACTTCCCGTGCCTGCCATTTTGCAGGAAGACAATCGTAAGTGGACTGCTGATTCTATTTTAGGGCTCATGCTGCAAACAGGTACGACTTCTAACCTTGAGCGAGTGTATGGCGGTTATCCTGACTTTAAAGAAAACCAAGTGCTTTCGTACCTGAAGAGTATGCTCACCCATGAGGATTGGGATGCCATTCAGCAAATCTGGGATGCCGTGGATACGTTGTATCCAGAAATAGACAAGGTGCATAAGCAGCTCAACGGTTTCAACATGTCCAAAACTGAAGCTTTGCCGTTTGGCATCGAGCGCGGCGGTAAGATTAAAAAGTATCAAGGCGGCTATTTCCCTGCGGTCTATGACAGCACATTGCCGCAAACTCAGTTTGTAAAGCAGTACACTGAGCTTGATGAGCTTATTTCCCGTGCTGAAGCAATTAACCAGACTCCTGCCGCACGTTCCGGCTTTACGAAGGGACGTAAAGCAAAGGCACCAGGCTTTCCGTTAAAGCTTTCTGTAAATGTTGCAGTAGAGCATTTGTACGACACTATTCACTACGTGACCCATGCAGAAGCGTTACGTTTTGCGGATAGGCTTACTCGTCATCAGAAGTGGGAGCGCGGGTATACAGATGTGATGGGTAGTGCTGCATATGATGCAGTACGTGGACATTTGAAGTCGATTGCAAAGCCGGAAAAACCAGTGCGTGATGTTTGGCAGCGTCTTGGTGAGGATCTGCGAACTGCTGCGACTCCGTTTATTCTTGGCTGGAACTTTGGCGTTGCTGCAAAGCAGGTGTTTTCCCTTCCTGGTGGTGTGCATGACATTGGTATGAAAGAGTTCTGCAAGGGACTGAAAACTGTCATGTCCACGAGTCCACGCAACCATATGAAATGGATTCATGAAGTGTCACCGTTTATGCGTGATCGCGCTAATTCTATGGACAGGGAACTTTCTGACATGGCGAATAAGTTCCGTACCGATGTGCGGACGATTGAAGTGTTCGGCAAAGAGTTGAGCCATCAAGACGCGGTTGATCTGGGCTTCTGGCCTATCCGTGTGGCAGACATGGCAACCACCTACACGCTGTGGGTGACTGCATACGAAAAGGCCATGCGTAACGGCAAGGACATGGAGCAGGCTGTCTTCTACGCGGACGATATTATTCGCAAGTCTCAGCCTTCCTCTCAGGCCATAGATCAAACCATGTGGCAGCGGCATCAAGGCGCAATGCGTATGCTCTCCATGTTTCAGACTTACACCGTCCGAACGTTTGGCGCACGACAGCGGCACCACTTTAGAGCCATGAAGGCCGGAAAAATGACGAAAGTAGAGTACGCCAAGTATGTTCTGTACGACCAGATTTTCCCACCTATCGCTATGCAACTGGCCTTTGCGCTTATGTGGGGCAATGCTCCTGATCCGGATGACGATGAGACGGTTCTCGATTTCCTTTTGGAGATGGGCGCAGGTGTAGCGATGTACCAGTTCGCAGGGCTTCCGCTTGTTTCTTCTGTGTTCTCTTCCTTTGATGCAGACAAGACACCGGCTATGACAGGAATAAAACTAGTGCAACGCTCTTTAAAAACAGGTTGGGCGTTTCTAGAAAATCCAGACGACAAACAAACCGAGCGAATGCTGTGGTCGCTGTTCCATCTTGGTTCCTACGCAACCCGTGTCCCTGCCTCCCAGCTTGCACGACGCTACAAGAAAGGCATGGAGCAACTAGAGAGCGGCGAGGGTACGATCATCAACCCACTAATTCCTGAACCTAACAAATAAATTATGCGTGGCTATTTGATGATGCTTTTTTTGCTTTCAAGATCTGATTTCGCGGATTCTAGAGCGCTTGAAACATCATCAACTGCACGTTGTGCCCCTTTTTGCACAGCGTTGGCTAGATCTTGAGCGTCAGAGTTAGCTTCGCGATTTACGCAATTGATATAGCTCTCTATTTCCGAAACGTAGGCGTTAAAATCCTTAACAGCAGAGTTATACGAGTCAACATCTGAAACAGTAAAAGAAGGTTTTTGGGGTTTTGAACACTTATGTTTCCAGTCGACAGATGAGTCTACATCTTGAGTTCCAAATGTGCCTGCATAGGTAGGCACAGCATAACTAAGTAAGAAAATAAGTAATAAATATCTCATGCGGTACTCCTTAAAAAAATATTTTAAAATTTTATCACAAACTACGGAAAGGACAAGGTGGATATCATGTTAGAGAACAACAAAAACGCTGTGACGGTTATCTACTCCGGCGGTGATATTCAGGTTCCGTTTCTTTTTTACGATCAAGATGATCTTGTGGTTTTGTATGAGATCACGCCGAAAACGTTAGGAACGGACTACACTGTTACCGGGGCCGGTAACGAGGCAGGGGGCAAAGTTGCGCTCGTCACCCAGCCTGCTAGTGGGACTCGGGTAACTGTGATCCGCAAGGTGGATTTTACCCAGCTGCTCCAGATTCCTGCAAACGGGATTATTCCTGAAGGTGCATTGAACCGTGCGCTTGATCGTATCGTGATGATGATTCAGCAACTGGAAGAACGGGCGAATCGTTCCGTTACGTACCCAGAAGGGACTGAAAAAACTAAAGTGGCAAACGCCGGTGAGATGCTGGACGCTATAGAACAAGCGCAGCTTGACATTAATAATGCTGTCAATGTTGCTACAGCAACACTTGAATCTTCAAATACTGCTCTTGTCGCATCGAATAAGGCTCTTGATGATGCAGAAGCAAAGCGAGTGCAGGTTAATAACGACGGCGATGCGCAAGTTGAGCGAATTCTTGCAGAAGGGAATAAGCAAGACAGTCGTGTTGAAACGGAAGGTGATAAGCAACATAGCCGTGTTGAAACAGAAGGTAACGAGCAAGCTTCGCGTATAACAACAGAAGGGAATAGCCAGTACAACCGTGTAGTGAGTCTTCGTGATTCTGCGGTTGCTCTTGTGGATACGCATAAGGTCGAGGGTGTATCTTCCGTTGACGCGGCAAAGCAACAAGCGTTGGATACTATTAGAGCTATGCCTGAGTATTTGCCGAATCATGAAGCGATACTACAAGCCCAAATTGAAAATATTTTTGGCGGTAAGGTTGTAGGCAAAAGCGGAAAGTGGAAATTTGTATCGTCAGATACGATTACCGCCACTGGTGTTGGTTACGTGCAAGGGTGGACAGTAGGGGCATTGACAGGGATTTCTTTTGCAGAAGGGGAGACACCTAACTGGAATGATTGTGTAAAAGAAACAATAAACGGATGGCGTAAGGTAGCGATAACATTTGGGGACTCTGGTGAACCATACGTAGTTAATCACATTTGGCGACAGCTTAGACTTCATCCCACGTATGGAGATGTGTGTTGGGACTTTACGACAGGCAAGGGTTATAAGGTTCTTGTTTGTTTAGAATCTATAGACCCTGCTGATCAGCAAGTAGGGACGCGTGATGTGACAGAGTATTTGCTTGGAGGTTGTTCTGCGGTTTACCCTAAATATGCAGGTAAAAAGGTAATAGAATTTAGCGCAGGGAAAATTTTTCTTAAAGCTCGAGCTTGCACATGGCGAGGCTCTGGTTACAATCCTCCAACTATTTCTCGTAATGATGTACTCACAATCGTTTTTCACCATGTATATAATCCGATAACACCAAAAATACGTATAGGTGTTAAGCAAGATTACGGTAATGACGACTCTCCGTGGGTCGTACTAGGTGATTTCTCAACTACATACGATGAATCCACTAAAACAGTTACTTGGAGTGGTGCATTATCAACCGCGCCGTGGGATTTTGAAGAAATGGATTACTACCTGATGATGCAGGGTGGTGAAGTTGTAGCCATGGATGGAGCAGATACAGTCTATGCTTCTATTGAATCTGCCGCTTATGGGTTAAACGATGAAGCTGCTATTTTTCGCTATCATGGTGAGTGGTTTACGGGGGGTGGAGGTCAGGCCACTATGTATGACAATGAATTTAGCTTACCGCCTGAAGCATCATCTATTATTCCTTTAAACTCATATGGCATTTTTAATGTTGGTTATTGGAAAGGTAAGGAGTGGAAGAGTCAGTTGTTGGGTGATGCACGGTTCGATGATGCAGGGACGACTGTTTCTCGTCTTGTTTTAAAGATGGCTGATAAAGTGGTGGGAGGGTTGTCTACATTAGAAGTCAGAAAAGCTGACGACACTTGGCAGGAGTTTACTATTGGTTATGAGGCAAACTCGCTTGAATATCGTTTTAATGAACAACAAAACTACGCAATAATAAATGTTGGTTCGTCATACGCTGTGCTTGGCTATACATCTGAAGAAGACATGAGGCGTAATGCTTCGGTACGTGCAAAGTACCAAGCCTCTGCCCGCGTTTGGCGTCCAGATCATTCTGACGTGAATTTTTCTACTCCTGATGAGAAGGTTTTATTTCTTGCAACCTATGGGCGCGGTACTGGCAGTCTGGTGCATGATTTAATTGGGCATGTCCCAACTGTTAATGGCGGAACAAACTCAAACTGGGCTGCAATTTTGGCAAGCGCTGATAATCATCTCGCTAGAACCATTGGAACTAGCCGCTATCAATCATTAAATCCACGCTATCCGGAACCTAATTCCATCGCTGTGCTTTTTAGACTCTTTCCGAGAGAAGGAACACTTTGGATGCAAGCTAGATTTAAGGAGCTTATTTATAATGGAGGCATGGATTGGGGCGATAATCACATTTTAGATGAAAACGGTTCTGATTATTTAACAACAACTACCGACGATAACGGAAATGTAGTACTTCAAGGTGTAATGTCTTACGATACCGGAATTCCGGCGTAGGGAGGAAATATGTTTTACCCTGATAACTTCTTACGAGTGCTCGGCAAAGGCGTGTCGGAACGTATTCAGCTCCTCGAACTTTGGAAGGATGTAGAATGCTATTACATCGATGTGAAGCTTTTAGATACCCCCGAAACAACTCCTTCCATTGAATGGATTAAGGCAACAGAGTGGTACGTAAACGGTGGGTATAGGGAATTGCGGGCTAAAGCCTATTTACCGATCGGTGAACAGCTCGATATGCAATTTCATGATAGACAGAACGGCACGACCTCTCACCCTGATCACATAGCTGCTGTAAAAGAAAGATGGAGCAAGCCTTGTTAGTTGTTTATTCCAACAAACTACTCAAGAAATGGCAGGCCGGATGCAGGGTGTTTTGTAACATTGTGGTAACTCGTCCAGACCATCGTGAGAACAAAGGGCTGCATGTACATGAACGCGAACACTGCAAGCAATGGAAGAAAAGACCTTTCTCCCACGATCTGCGGTACTGGTTAAGCAAAAAATACAGACTTGCTTGTGCGGCGATAGCGTATAAGAAACAAGCTGCTTGTTCTGGTAACATCAAAGGAGCGGCAGAGAGCCTTTCTCAATATTACCGGCTGGGCATATCTGCTGAAGAAGCAGAGAAAGAAATTTTGCAAGCTAAGACTGTGTAAACATAAGGAGCTTCGATCATGATGGATTGAAGCTTTTCTTATTTGATAGGTGGGTAGCAATGTATGCTTGGGTAGCATTAGGGTAGCAGAAAAGAAAAAAGGATTTACGGAATAATCCGTAAATCCTTGTAATCTCTGGTGGGCCTAGCAGGATTTGAACCTGCGACCTGCCGGTTATGAGCCGGAGGCTCTGCCAACTGAGCTATAGGCCCTCTATGTGCTGAGGAAGAGTAGCTAACACCTTGGTAACTCACTGTCAATTGCAAATCGTCAAAAAGTTACTATAGATGCACGTCTCAGCGTTTTTTCTTGTACAGTCTGTGGCTATTTATAAGCCCTTCTGAATTGATGCAGAAGGTAACATACAAGAAATACAGAAAAAAGTAATCCCCATCCTGTAAATTCTAAAGTCCAAGGGATGCGAGTAAATTATCTACGTCAGATTGTGATGAAACTTCGCTAGGTCCCTTGAGTTCTGAATTTTCAACTTTATCTGTAAGATCAGTCTGCTTAGACTGTGAATCTTTTTCGGCTTTTTTAACTGCAATGAAATCGCTGGTGGAGTAGAGATCAAATACTGTAGTTTTTAGGTTCTGTAAGGCACCGATGATGCGAAGGATGCGTTGTCCTGCGAGATCCTGAAAGCTAAGCGCAGTCATAATTTCATTCATATTCTGGCTTAGTTTGTCTTCAAGAGAAGTAAGAGCGGCTAAGTCCTTGTTGTCCGGCAGAGCGCGTTGTGCGCTTTGGAGATGAGCAAGGGCTAATTCACGCATTTGAATCTGCTGCTCAACAATGGTCATAATGTCATCGGTGGCATTCTCAAGAGTTTTATATACAGCATCCAGCTGCTCAGAAGCTTCTCCGAAAAGCTGTGTAGCTTTCTTTTCTTCAGAGGCATTTTGTTCTTGTTCATCTGGAGCAGTAATTTCTGAGTAAATAGACTGAAGACCCTCGTGCATTTCTACACTGAGTTTTTTGTAGAATTCACCTTCCAGCAATGACTGGGTCAGGTGCTCACTTAGGGTATTTTCTACACTGTTGGTAATGGTCTGGGTAATACTGTTCGCGAGCTGATTGGAAACGCGATTGAGAATTTCATCCATTACAGAAGTGTCTGAAGTATTCATAGAAAAGGTCCCCCTGAGGCGTCGTTGATGTGCAAAATAAAGAAATACTCTTAGAAACGGTGTAACTATGAATAATTATTGTCTGAAAAGCAACGGCTTATGCGTTGTTTTCCTGTTGCAAGCGGTGCTTGCAGGGGATTGGAGCATATTGTGATGTCGCGGGAGGCATATGGACATATAAAAAGCCCTCATGTTGAAATCAACACGAGGGCTTATTTATTACGATAACCAGTGCGCCTTTGTACGGCTGTGTGTACAGCTATTACGTAAGGCGCTGGGTTCGGATTTGTCTTCGTTCTTCAACAAAAACGTGATGAACGATTTTTTCTCTGTCTTCTGCGCTGATTCTGTCAAATTCAACGGTGGCAGTTTCATTGTCTGCCTTGCTGATACGCCCGCAAGCGCCTGCAACACTCAGTGGGAAGTCACTTAAGAAGACTAGCAACTCAATGTGCGTGCCTTCAGTTAATCCATGTGTGTTCTTGATGGTAAGATCCGCTCCGCTGAGCTCGATAACTTCAATTGGGCTTGGAAAGTCCATTTCAAGTTGATCATGTTTCAGATGAGAGAGAATAGCATCAAGTTTTGTATTCATGTTGAGCAGAAACGAAACCATAGCTTCCGGCGTATGCGAGTTCGTGAGTTCTTCAGCATCCGCTGCGGAATCAGAAAGACCGAAACCGGAAAAACGGGACGGCTCATCTTTATCTGTGAGAAGGCGTAAACGGCCTTTGAGGTACAATGAGATGGATGCAAATTCTCGTTTTTCCATAGACAACTCCGGTGTTAGATCATTCCGTTTTCAGCATCAATATGCATAGCGTTAACAGGGCAGACTTTTACGCACATGCCACAAGCGGTACAGTGATCAATATCAAACACGATAACGCGCTTTTCACGATCAACATAAAGAGAACCATTAGGACAGATTGCCGTGCACATACCACAGTGCATGCAGGAATCTTCATCGCGTGAGATTCGCTGAGTAACAGGTGTTACAACAATGCGGTTTTTTTCCAGATACTCGATACCCTTTAGGTAACTTTCTTTGGTTCCGATAATTTCAACGGTCATATGCCCTTCTTTACGAGGGGTGATCTGTGCTTTGAGAATGTTGAAAGATAGATCAAACATTCGGGTAAGGTCACAGATAACAGGTGAACCGGAAATGGTCGGCGGAAATGTAAGGTGAACGTTTTTACGGTACTCTTTTGTCATGATGTTAACCAATATTGCACTTACTGTTTAGCAAGTTCCTGCTTTGCGCGTTTAGCCTCAATTGATTTCGGGAATTTCTCTGTGAGCTGATTGAGGCGGAACTTACCGGCATTCTTTTTGCCTTGTTTAAGAAAACTGAGACCCTGTTTTAATAAGGCCTGAGGGTACTTATTGCTTTTAGGATATTTTTTAATAACATCCTCATAAGCCAGAGTTGCACGCGGGTAGTTTTTCATTTGAAAATATGCTTCACCCTGCCAAAACTTCGCGTTCGCAGCTAGTTTTGATTTGGGGTACGTTTTTTCATATTCACTCCACATGCGCTGTGCGTCTTGATAGCGGCGTTCATTGAATGCCTGTAACGCACTTTTGTATAATGCTTCTGCAAGGTCTTCAGGTGCTACTTTCTGGGGAGGAGTAGCTGGAACAACTGGTGCAGGTACCATTGGTGGGGTGCCCTGAACTACCTGTCCATTTTGAGTAGGAAGCATGGTTCCGGAGCCTGTAGGCTGCTGATTAACTGCCCTTGGCTGTACTGCTGTTGATGACACAGGAAGGTGGTTTTCAATACCTAGCTGTGAAGACATCATACGTATTGCACCTTCCATCTGCGCAATACGCTGCTTGATGCTTGCTACATCAGTTTCAAGAGTAGGCACAGTGCCTGTTTCGGTTTGTACATCTTCAAGTTGTCCTTCCAGTGTTGCTAAGGATACTTTCATGCCTTTCAATTCAGACCAGATATCAGCCTGTTCTGGACGAACAGTATCAAGTGCCTGTGAAGTTGAACCGAGTGAGTTGTTGAGTGCTAGAATTTGCTGCTCTTGTTGAGACAGCTTTCGTTCTAAGAGATTAACCTGTTCCTGTTTAACGCAAGCGAGCAGGAAGAGGGTACTGATACATACAAGAGTAACACGAATAGCAATTCGCATGGATTATCCTCTCTGTTGAGGTGGTTTCGCCCATGAGGCAAGTCCGGTGGTACGTCGAAAGCCGAATAGAAGGTAGAGTGTTCCACCTATAACTGGCAGCATTACGCCAGCCAGCATCCAGCCATATTTTTCCATTGGTGAAGAAAATTCATGTTTATAGGAATGCCAAATAGACCATAAATTAGGCAAAATGGGAAGAGTGAGAGCCAAGGCTAACAGCGCGGGATGCATATCAGACGCTGAAAATACGTTAAATATTGGTAGCAAATCAGTCACGGGTCCTCCCTATGGAATGTCCTTAAAGGTCAATAGCATTAAGCCTGCTCCAACACAGATGCAGATGTCTGCCACGTTGAATGCTGGCCAGTGGTAATTTTTATAGTAAAAATCGAGAAAGTCTATAACCGCACCGATTCTGATACGATCGATGAGGTTACCAACCGCCCCGCCGAGAATAAGTCCGAGTGCAGTAAAAAGAATCTTATTGGGCTTTGCTGAACGTGCCATGAGGTGGACAGCAATACAGGCAGCAATTGCCGCACCACTAAAGAGCCATATTTGCCAACTGGTTTCTGTGTTGTTCAAAAATCCGAATGCTGCACCGCGGTTGAGTACGTGCACCAGGTTAAAGAAATCAGGAATAACAGGGAAGCCACTCCAGAGAGGAATGTGTTGAACAGTAAGCCATTTGGTGAACTGGTCTGCAATAATGGAAAAAAGACCAATTCCGTAGACGATGAGATATCGAGTGCGCATGGAACCTCCAGGTACGGAAGCATATATAAAAAGAGCCTGCCGACGCAAGTCCGGCAGGCTCTTAAATTTATGACAAAATCAGTTGCCTCCGGTAATTGAGGGAAACTTAATAACTATTCTTCCCATAACTCTTGTAGATAGAGAAAGGGGAAGGTTGTTGTAGTAAGTTTTCCCTAGACTTTTTCCAACACTTTTACTTTGTAGAGCAAGAGGTGTGTGAGAAATCGTCATCGTAATAACGCATGCGAGAAATAAATTCTCGCGAGGGCTAAGGCAAAGCCTCAGCCCTCGGAGGCAAATGTATTTGATTACTCAGTTGTCTGAAGTACGTTAGTACAACGTGGACAAATAGTAGGGTGTTCGCTGTTGCTGCCAAGTTCGTTACTGTAAATCCAACAACGTTCGCATTTTTCGCCTTCAGCTTTTGCAACTGTGATCTTAAGACCTTCAACGATATCAGATGCAAAAGCATCTGCCGGAGCGTCTTCAAGAGCAGCTGTAGAAAGCTGGGAAACGATAAAGTTAGAACGTAAGTCAGTTTTCAGCGCTTCAAGTTTTTCAGCAATAGGTGCTGCCATGTACAAAGTAATGTGGGTATCCAGTGGATGGCCAACAATACCTTCTTTACGTACAGGCTCAATTGCTTTGGTCATTTCAGAACGAACCTGAAGCATGGTTTCCCAGTTTGCACGTTCTTCATCACTGATGGAGAACAACTGCAGATCTTTAGAAGAAAGAGCAAATACTGTTTCCACTTCCGGCTTGAGGCCTTCAGGGATGTATTTGAATACTTCTTCAGCGGTGAAGCTGAGAACTGGAGCCATGTTGCGAACAAGCAAAGTAACAATGTGTAGCATTGCAGTCTGTGCAGAGCGTCGCTCTTTGCTGTTTTCAGCAGAAGAGTAGAGGCGATCTTTCAGGATATCTAAGTAGAAAGAAGAAAGATCGGTTGTGCACAGGTTATGCAAGGTATGGTACACCTTGTGGAATTCGTATTCGGTGTATGCTGCCTGAATTCTTTCATGCGCACGACATACAAGGTCAACTGCGTAGCGATCGAGTGGTTCCATTTCTTCAAACGGAACAAGCGCATCAGCAGTAAGGTCGCTGATGTTGCCAAGCAGATAACGGCTTGTGTTACGAATACGACGGTATGCGTCAACAAGGCGGCTCAGAATTTCTTCTGAGATACGGATGTCTTCGCGATATTCAACAGAAGAAGCCCACATACGGAGAATTTCTGCACCGTATTTTTTGATAACTTCTTCTGGTTCGATACCGTTGCCCACAGATTTGGACATTTTCTTACCGTTACCGTCTACAACATAGCCGTGAGTAAGAACTTCTTTGTACGGAGGACATCCGCGTGTACCCATGGAGGCCAGCAAGGAGCTGTGGAACCAACCACGGTGCTGGTCAGAGCCTTCAAGGTACATATCAGCAGGGAAACTGAGTTCTGGACGCTGTTCTACAACTGCGGCAAAGCTTGTGCCGGAGTCGAACCAAACGTCGAGAATGTCTTTGCTGCGTTTCCAATGATGTCCGCCACACTTAGGACAAGCAAGACCTTCTGGTACGAGATCAGCAATATCTGACTCAAACCAGTAGTCACAACCTGTTTTATGTGCTGCAAATTTCTCTACGATGCTTTTAACCCAGTCGGTATCGTACCATGCTTCGTCACAGCTTTTACAAAGCAGTGCGATGATAGGTACGCCCCACATACGCTGACGGGAGATACACCAGTCAGGGCGGTTTTCAACCATATTGTAGATGCGTTCTTCACCCCATGTAGGAATCCATTTCACATCGTTACGGATTGCTTCAAGGGAGCGTTTGCGAAGATCGTTAGCTTCCATAGTGATGAACCACTGAGTGGTAGCACGGAAGATAACAGGCTTTTTACATCTCCAGCAGTGTGGGTAAGAGTGTTTTACCTTGGACTGCTTAAGAAGGTTGCCAACTTCTTCAAGTTTCTCAATTACCTTAGGGTTAGCTTCGGTAATAGTGAGACCTGCGAAGAACTCAACGGAGTCGAGGAAGCGAGCTTCGTCGTCCATTGGGGAGTAAATTTCAAGACCGTATTTCTGACCAACTTCAAAGTCTTCGCGACCATGACCCGGAGCTGTGTGAACACAACCGGTACCGGATTCGGTAGTAACATGATCACCAAGGCAGATTGGAGCTTCGCGGTCATAAATAGGGTGCTTAGCAATAATGCCTTCAAGCTGTTCACCAGTGGTGGTGCCGACTACGGCGTAGCCTTCCCATCCAAAGGTTTTAGCGTTTTCTTCAACCAGTGCAGAAGCAAGCAGGTAGAAGTCGCCATTTACATCAACAAGGCTGTATTCAAGCTCTGGGTGAAGAGCAATTGCCATGTTGTCCGGAATTGTCCACGGAGTGGTTGTCCAGATGATTGCAAATGTTTTTGCTGGATCAGCTTTAGGGAACACTTCCTTCACTCGTGCGTCGTTCATAGGGAAACGTACGTAGATGGAAGGAGATACGTGATCGTCGTATTCCACTTCTGCTTCTGCAAGAGCAGTTTTACAGGAAGCGCACCAGTAAATAGGCTTTTTGCTACGAGCAACAGAACCTTTTTCCATAAAGCGACCAAGCTCACGAGCAGTAGCTGCTTCGTAAGATGGGTGCATGGTGAGGTAAGGTTTTTCCCACTCACCGAGGACGCCAAGACGCTTGAATTCTTTACGCTGGATACCAACGAATTTTTCTGCGTATTCGCGACAAACTTTACGGAACACATGCTCAGGGATAGTTTTTTTCTTATCGCCGAGCTGCTGTTCTACTTTAAGTTCAATTGGGAGACCATGACAGTCCCAACCCGGAATATACGGAGCTCTTTTGCCCTGCATGTTCTGAGATTTAATGATAATATCTTTAAGAACCTTGTTCAGTGCATGACCAAGGTGGAGGTGACCGTTAGCGTATGGAGGGCCGTCGTGCAGGACGTACTCGCCATTCTCGCCGCTTGCAGCGAGCATTGCATCATAGGCTTTTTTGCTTTCCCATTCTTTGAGCATTTCTGGCTCTTTCTGGGAGAGGTTAGCCTTCATTGGAAATTTTGTTTTTGGGAGATGCAGCGTCTTTTTGTAGTCGCTCATGGGAATCTCTTCCTCCGGAAGTAACATTGCTGAAATAAGTCAGCCAGATTGATTTAAATGCCTGCTAAAGTCAAGAACACAGCTGTGATGAAGAAAAATAACTTATTTGTCAAAAGAAAAAAGTCCCCTGCAGTTATTCTACAGGAGACCCTTGGATCGCTATGTATTGATAAACTAAAAAGCGCCAGGTGTGTTTTCATTAATTCCTGCCATTTGTCTGAGCAAACGCAATGTCTCCTGAGCTTCATCAAAGTCCAGCTTTCGAAGAGCGAATCCTGCGTGAACAATCACGAAGTCGCCTATTTCTGCGGGGCTTTCTAAAAGCATGGTTGAGGTCTCAATGTACGTTTCACTTTGACCTACACGACATTTTGCCATGGTATCAGACTGAATTTCTACAACTTCAGCAGGAATTGCAAGACACATAAGCACTCCTAGGAACAGCGTAACGCTGATAATTCATCAAAATATACTTTGAATAGATTCCGACTGGCTACTTTACGAAAAATTTGCCGCCGGATTCGGTAATTTCCTGAAGCACAATGTCACACATTGAATCGAGTTTGCAAGCTACTTCTGATGAGAGATTTAGATTCATTGTTGCATAGTCACTGGGTTCCATCCCGATTACAACAGTATCAGGACGATTTCCTATTAATTCACAAAAAATGAGTGTGTCCACTAAGTCGGTTTGATGCATTGAGTTATTAAACCCAAGACTCTTGCGCAGGTCTTCACCTACCAGACGATATATCGAACCGGCCTCGTCTCCACACAGCACAGCATCAACAACAATAAGTTTGTCGTACTTAACAATGTGATCCATCAGCTTCATGCCAAGGGTGCCACCATCAAATACAGCAACGTTCTCTGAAAAATTATAGGAAGAAGATAACTGTTCTACAGCGCGAACTCCAAGACCTTCATCGGTGTACAGCGTGTTTCCTACGCCTAGAACTAGAATTTCAGGAGGATTAGTCATGGGTATTTTTCCTTTACTTCCGGCGGGCGAGTGTCGACCCTACAATCCATAAGAAGGCACTGCCCTTAGACCTTTGGTTAGGGTACTTCTTTGTCTCAGGTAGTCATCCTTTGGTGGATGTCTAGCTACCCGATAGCACCACTAGCCATAAAAAAAAGTCTTTGGAGAGTCCAGAGAACCTTTCTACAGAAAGGTTCTCTGGCTGTCGGAGACTCGCCGAAGGCAATAGCCTTACTTATCTAATCTTGAACTTATGAACTTGGTTTGTATCGCCATCGATAACGTGCACGCCACAGGCAATACATGGATCGAAGGAGTGTACAGTTCTGAGTATTTCAACAGGACGTGAAGCATCTGCCACAGGAGTGCCAACGAGTGCTTCTTCTACTGGTGACAGCAGATCGTTTGCACAGCGAGGGCCGAGGTTCCATGTGGAAGGTACAACAAGTTGGAAGTTGTCGATTTTTTTATCGCCAACTTTGAGCCAGTGTGAAAGGCCGCCACGAGGAGCGTTAACAAAACCAACGCCTTCAGCTTTATCAACCATTTCGATATCTTCGATGATCTGGTTTTTGCCTGCTGCGAGGTTACCTTCAAGCTGATCCAACATATCTACGCAATGCTCGGCAACAACTGCTGTTTCAATACCGCGAGCTGCGATACGGCCGAGTGTTGAGTAGAGGTTCTCAACTTTAATACCAAGTGTATTAATAACGTGGTCCACAAGTGGCTTCACTTTTGGATGACCTTTAGCGTAGGCAACGAGTACCTGTGCGAGAGGGCCTGTTTCCATTGCTTTATCTTCGTAGCGAGGAGCTTTCATCCAGGAGTAACGATCTTCACCGAACATATCGGTGTATTTAGGATCGGTTTCACCTTGGTAAGGATGTAATGCTTTATCGCCTTTGTACCAACTGTAACGTACGTGCTCAGCAATTTTACCCGGGTCGAAGTCTTTAACTTCACCGAACTTACGACCCATAACAATGCCGGCAGGGAAGTAGCGTGTATCCAGTTCCTGACCTTTTGTCGGGAATTCGCCGAAGGTGAGGAAGTTTTGGCAACCACCGTATTGTGTCCAGTCTTTATACTGTCCTGCAATAGCGATGAGGTCGGGGATGTATACTTGATCAATAAAGTTTTTTGTCTGCATGAGCAGATCGCGGAACTGTTTGATTTTTTCTTTTTCCAAAGATTTGTAACAAGTAACGCCGCCAACCTGCATGAACTGTGGATGCGGGTTCTTACCACCGAAGATAGCCATAGCACGGGCAGGAAGAAGCTGTATTTTAAGCGCTTCTAAGTAATGTGCTGTGCCGATAAGGTTGAGCTCTGGGCTCAAGTAGTACCCTTCGTGACCATTTAAGAAGTATGCGTTTGTGAATGGGCCAAGCTGGCCGCTATCTATAAACTTCTTAAGTGTGGCTTGAACAGCCTTGAGGTCTTCAGCTTTAGTTTTGCGTGGTGAGATCGAGTTAGCGAGGGCAGCAGCTTTTTTAGGATCTGCTTGAAGTGCACCAGCTACGTCAATCCAATCCAATCCGCAGAGGTGATAGAAATGCACAAGATGATCGTGCATGTACTGGCAACCCATAACTAGGTTACGGATAAGGGTAGCGTTTTCCGGAATAGTTACTTTGCAGGCATCTTCAGCTGCGCGGGTGGAAGCAAGGCCATGTACGTAGGTACAGACGCCGCATGAGCGCTGGGTAAAGTGCTGTGCATCTTCCGGTTTACGACCTTTAAGGATTATTTCAAGCCCACGGAATAGAGTAGAAGAACTCCATGCGTTGGCAATTTTACCATCTTTTAGTTCTACCTCGATACGAAGGTGACCTTCGATACGCGAGACAGGGTCAACAACAACTCTGCCGCTCTTGTTGCCCTGTGGGGTAATAGGGAATCCAGAGGAATTGCTTTTCATGTATCTTGCTCCTTGGGAAGACTATCGGTTCAAGCTGCTAGTTTTCATAGAACGGGGTCATTTCGTCCCAGAAGTCAGGTTCAGAGCAGCCAATGCAAGGGTGTCCAGCCTCAACTGGCCAGTTGACCTGATTGAATTTGATAGTAGGACAGTTGTTATAAGTGTCTGGTCCCTTACATCCTAATTCGTACAGGCACCAACCCTTGCGAGCTTCCTCGGAATTGAAGGAAGGAGCAAACTCTCCAGCATCAAAATGCGGTAAACGTGGGCACTGATCGTGAACGGTTGCCCCGAAGAATGGGACAGGTCTTTGCAGATCATCCAGTTCTGGTGCTTTGTGTTCTGTGAGATAGTATAAAATGGTGTGTACAAAGTTGTACGGGTTAGGAGGACAACCCGGAACATTGATTCCCACGATCTTTTGATCTTTAAGAACTTCGTTAACGCCTTTTGCGCCTGTTGGGTTAGGAGCAGCAGCCTGAATACCACCGTAGCAAGCACATGTGCCGTGGTTGATAAGAGCTTTAGCTTTAGGAGCAATTTTCGTTACAATGTCCAGCATGGTATGTCCGGCTACTTTACCGTACACGCCGCCGTCTTTAGTTGGGATACCGCCTTCAACGGCGAGGATGAATCCATTAGGATTGGCTACAGCTTGGTCGAGTGCTTTTTCAGCAGCTTCGCCCGCAGCGGCCATAATCGTTTCATCATAATCCAGTGAAATTGTGTCAAAGAGAATTTCTTGAATGTACGGTTCATGCGCACGAAGCAGGGCTTCGGTGCAGCCTGTGCATTCTGCGCAATGCAAATACACAACGGAAGGACGGAGTTTAGAGGTGAGAGCTTCGGCAATTTGGACACCGAACGCTGGGGCCATTCCAAGGGATACCGCAGCAGCAGTACAGTACTTGATGAACTGACGGCGGGAGACCCCTTTTTTTTCTAGTCGTTCGACGACATCTTCTTTGCCGAGACCTACAGAAATTTTCATACAACCTCCTTATAGGAAGGAAACGGTTTGCACCGTGGTGCTACACCAGACGTATAAACAGTGTTGACTTCATCCGTAACATATCAAAACAATAAAGAAGCCAACTGATATAATAAGCATCACCATAGCATAATTGATTTTTTTTTCATAATAGAAAAAAAGAATATCATTAGGTGATTAGTATAAGATTTTTCGAAAGGTGCAGAGAATTGTGTAGGGCACAAAAAAAGCCCCTGTACAGGGGCTTTTTCTTACTGGCAGTAAAATTAGGTACTAGTTCATTTCAACAATAATCTCGTTAATGCGTTTTCGGGCATGAGCTACGAAGTTGTCAAATTTAGGCTTGCAAGCATCGGAGAGACCAATGTTCCAAGTTGTGATGTCGTAGGGCTGCATGCCGATAATTTCCATTTTAGGACGAGAGCCGCAGCGCATTTCGCACATGCGCAATGAATCAAGCATATCAATATCGTGGATTGAAACACGTTGTTTTTCGTTAGAACGAATATCGTCTTCAGTTAGTTCGTAAATGGTACCGGGATCATGCTCTGCATGGATAACATCAAGAACAAGCAGTCTGTCGTAGCCTTCAAAAAAAGCGTAAATATCTTGAGTAAAGGTTCCCGCTTCCATAACAGTAACGTTTTCCGGCCATTCTTCTTGCCAAAGAATTTCAGCAGCATGAACGCCAACGCCGTCGTCTGTTAAAAGTGTGTTGCCAATACCTAAAACTAAAAGTTTTTTCATGATCAGTCCTTTAAGCAGCAATGTGAAAACTGTAAGAATGAATTACTCTATCAATAAAATAAACAGTGATACATGAGCAAGGCTTTTGTCTTAGCTGTCCGCTGGCTGAGACAACAAAGGGGGAGAAAAAAAGAGGAACCAGAAGGTTCCTCTTTTATTAGGCAATTTCAGGAGCGAGTCTTATTCGAACTCAACTACGGAAACTTTACCGGTCTCTGCGTTCATCACGTGAACGGCACAGCCCAGTCATGGATCAAAGGCACGAATGAGACGCGCCACGTTTACTGGATTGTCAATGTCCGGCACAGGAATGCCGATGAGAGCTTCTTCAACAGGACCACGTACACCCTTGTCATCGCGAGGGTTACAGTTCCAGAGAGTTGCAGAAACAATCTGGTAGTTGTCGATTTTGCTGTCTTTAACATTGAGGTAATGGAGCAGAGCGCCGCGAGGTGCTTCTGTAAAGCCAGTACCTTCTCCAGTTTCAGGGATTTCGAAGGCTGTGAAGGTTTCTTCGTCAGGCTTAACTTCTTTGAGCCAAGAGTCAATGAAATCAAGCATGTACCAAGTTTCTTCAGCACGCGCTACGTGACGACCCATAAGGGAGAATGCTGCATCTTCACCGAGGTCACGGAAGCGTTTTGCGTCCATGCCGAATTTTTCTTTCAGCATTTTCTGACCAACAGGTGAAAGTGGAGGGTTCTCAACCCACATACGTGCGAGAGGACCAACTTCACAAGCAACACCGTCGTAACGAGGAGCTTTAATAAAACTGTATGCGCCATCTTTATGAGGAGCAGGAACAGTTTCGCCTTCAGAGTAGTGCAGACCAGTAGTGGAGTCTTCAAACCATGAGTATTTTACATCTTCATGAATTTTGGAAGCATCAAACTTATGATCTTTACCATCATAGTATACGCCGGATTTCATCATGAACTTGGAGTAAGCATTATCAAGCGGGAATACACCGTATGCGATACATGCTTTATGTCCCTGTCCAACTTTGAACATATCAGGGTATACAGAACCAACAGTGTAAACCGTTGGAAGGTATTTGTTGTTAACAAAGTCACGAACTTTCTTGAAACGTACAGCGTACTCAAGAATGCGATCTTTGGTAGGCATTTCAGTTGCGCCACCAGCTACGAGACCTTGAACGTGAGGCATTTTACCGCCCCAGATAGCAACCATTTCGTGACAGACTGCACGTACGTCGAGTGCTTCGATGTACTGATCAACAGCAGCTGCGTTAACAGCTTTGAGATCTTTGTTGCGGTCTTCGAGCAGGTCGGATTTCTGGTAACGAGGTACAAACGGTGCGCTATCAGGACCTTGAACAAAGTCCTGTGCTGCTAAGTGGTAGAAATGCAGAATATGAGACTGCAGGTAGTTAGCACCGAGTACGAGGTTACGGGTAACGCGAGCATTGTTGGTGACTTTTACGCCAAATGCTGCGTCCTGAGCCATAATAGAAGCAGTTGCGTGTGCTGTAGGACATACACCACAGATGCGCTGAACGATCTGAGAAGAATCGCGAGGGTCGCGACCACGAAGGATCTGTTCGAATCCGCGGTACATACCGCCGGAAAGCTTTGCGTCCACAACTTTGCCGTTTTCAACGGTAACATCAGCTTTCAAATGGCCTTCGATTCGGGTTACCGGATCGATTGCGATGTGAGCTGTTTTACCGCTGGCTGCTGCTCCATTTCTTTTGCAACCAGACATGTTAATTCCTCCTTAGGAATGTATAAGGGCGCACAAGCCGTTAAGCAGGCTCGTAGAACGGAGACTTTCCGTCAGGGAAGTCTGGTTCAACGCAACCGATACATACAGCGTTCTGTACACACCAGTTGATACCGTTGTTCCACTTACGTTTGTAACAGTCAGAGTTGGTATCTGGACCTTTACAGCCGAGTTCCATGCGACAACCTTTTACGTCAGTAAACTTAGTTGCCATAATGTCTTCATCAAAATCATCAAGGTATGGACAGTTATCGTGAATGTTTTCGCCGAAGAATGGAACTGGACGTCCGTCATCATCGAGGATTTTAACTACTTCACCAAGACCATCAGCAAGACCATGCTTTTTGATAGCGTCAAGAGCAACCGTTACTGTTCCAACGATCCAGTCAGGATGCGGAGGACAACCAGGAATGTTCACAACAGGAGTTGCAATTTCTTCAGTTTCGAAGAATTCGCGCACGCCTTTAGCACCGGTCTGGCTACCCGCTGCTGCAGGAATGCCGCCGTATGCAGAACAAGTACCTACTGCAAGCACAGCTGCTGCCTTAGGGCCGAGTTCTTTCATTGCATCGACCATGGTAATTTCTCTGTGATTGGCTTCGCCGATAACACAGTACTTACCATCTGCTTCGGTAGGAATACTTCCTTCGACAACAAGGAAGAATTTACCGTCATACTTGTCTGCAATCTTGTACATGTGTTCGATTGCAGGCTCGCCTTCCCATGCCATCACTGTCGGATGGTATTCGAGGCTGATAACTTTGAGCAGAACATCTTTAATGTGTGGGTTAACAGAGTTCAGCAGAGATACGGAACAGCCCGTACAACCTGCGCCCTGTAACCATAAAACTGGAGGGCGTTCGCCGTTTAGTGAACCGGAAATCGCTTCACATACAGCTGGGTTGAACATTTGGGAAACCCCAAGTCCAGCCACAGTCCCTGTGCACAGTTTAACAAAATCACGCCTATTGAGACTCATCCCTGCCTCCTTGCATTTGGGCGTTTGTAAACCATAAGTATCAAACGAATCTATAACGTTGAAGAACAACAAAAGTCGTACATCCTGCTTGCAAAATGTGTCAATAAAATGCCGATAATTTATCCTATAATTCATAGAAAAAGTTGATAGTACGCAGTATGTGTAATGACTGTTTATTCAATCGTGATTGTTCGTGTTATAAAATACAAATAAGTGGCACGACTGGTTGAGTAACTAGTTTGGTGGGTAGCAAGATTTAAAACTAGGTATAGAAAAATCTGCTAGAAAAGATTGGAAAAACGGATGGGGTTTTGGTTAAAGATGAGATTGGATGTAAAAGAGATTGGATGTAAAAAAAAGCACCAAGACGGATGTCTTGGTGCTTCATATTTGAGTTACGTTGAAAATTGATTAGTTTCCTAAATCAGATGCTGGCGAATTTCTTTGCTTCTCTTCGCCTGTAAGAGGCATGGTGGAGCTTCCAGGTGGACACCTCCCTAAAACTTCGAATTCTATCAGTTAGGTTTCAAGGTGAACTAATAAACTTCAGCTTTAATGCTTATCTTGAGTTAACTATACCCCGAACTAATTTCTAGAGCAACAGTTTTTAATTTTAAATTAAAAACTTTATTTTCAGGGTGGTAATGAAGTGTTTTAGGAAGGAGGTTGCTGTTATTTTTTTGAACCGGTGCCGCAAAGTAAAACTTCAAATTGCTTTAGTTCTGCCGGGGTGATTTCTCTGTTTTCCATGACAAAGTAATCAGACTGTGTTGCACCTGAATAAATGCGATCTGACTCAGGGGTAGTTGTCGTGTTTTTTTGTTTACGATGTTTTTCTGGCATAGCTACTCCTTTTTTGTGGTGACTATACCATAGCTTTCTTCTCGGAAGAACATTCTGAAGGGGATGTATATGTTGTATATTGCCATATATGTTTAATTATCAATAAAAACAGTCAGGTAGTAGTGTGCTCTTTGTAAAGAAATCATGTGCACTCGGAGTGCTTCTAACCCCGAGGAAGGATTAAGAATGTCTACTCCAGAAGTCTTGTATTTCAATTAAAAAGAGATGATGAAGAAATTTACGTTGGCAATGATGGTTGACTTATCATGCACAGCATGATTTCAACTGTGCATGAGTTCTACAAGTAATCTTGCGAAAATCGCTGAAGAAATATGCCCAGCTGGCTTGGCGGCGCACAGTGCTGTTAAGGGGCGCTTTGCTCCATCACCAACAGGATACATGCATCTTGGTAATGCTTGGTCTTTTCTTGTGTGCTGGCTTGCTGCCCGAAAAGAGAACGGCAAACTTATCCTTCGTATAGAAGATATTGATCCAGATCGATCAAAGCCTGAATTTGTGAATGGCTTAATTGAGGATCTGCATTGGCTTGGCTTGGATTGGGATGAAGGGGCAGATATTGGCGGAGAGAACGCACCATATACGCAAAGCGAATCGACATCATTATATGAGCACGTGATTGATGCGCTTCAGAAGGATGGTCTTGTCTACCCATGTTTCTGTACACGCAAAGAATTGCGGTCGTTAGCGTCTGCTCCGCATAAAGGTGACTATGGGAGTGCCTATCCTGAGCTTTGCCTGCATCTTTCGGATGATGATCGAAGAGAGCGGGAGGCCACAGGTCGTAAAAGCTCCATGCGATTGCATTGCGAAAAAGATGAGATACACTTCACAGATGTTTTGCATGGCAATTGCTGCATGAGTTGGCGCGAATGCGGCGGAGACTTTCCCCTTAGGCGATCCGACGGTGTTTTTGCTTACCAGCTTGCCGTTGTCGTTGATGACATCAGGCAGGGGGTTACGCAGGTGGTGCGCGGGGAAGATATTTTGCACTGCACACCGCGTCAGGTTTACCTGTATGAACTATTCGGGTGCACGCCTCCAGAGTATATTCATTTGCCACTTGTGGTAGATCATGGTGGGGAGCGTTTAGCAAAACGACACGGACATTTTGAATTACGAAAGATGCGAGAGGCCGGAATTTCTGCAGAAGCAGTGATTGGTTATATCGCGTACCTTGGTGGAATTATCCCGACATGTAGATGTGTTTCAGCTCGTGAGCTGCTGCAAGACTTTTCTATAGGTTTGATCAATAGCAAAGAGCTGAAGCTTGGAGAAGAAGTAATAGCGCGGCTTAAAGAGCTTTCTGGTGCTTGCTGAGTTGGTCTAAAATCTATACGGTGCGTAAACGAGCAATTTTGAGCATTGTTATGCAATAAATTTGCTGTTGAAAAACAAGTTGGCACAATTCACAGAAAAGGTTGGGAGTTAGTTATGCAGTTGGATACCGTATTTTCTAAAGAAAAGCTGGAAGAATTGTTTCCGGCATCTAAAACTGATGAATTCTTCGATGCGTTATACGGAGAAGCAGAAAGTGGTGCTTACGATATTGAGCTTGCCTTTGTGAAAGCAACAGACTCAATGCTTGAATTCGCTTTTAATTTAAATCAGCGCAAAGGTGCGTGTCTTGCCTGTAATTTGACCTATGGTCTTCCTCAGGTATTTATGCGCCACCCTATTATTAATGTTAAGGGGTTAGTGGACAAGATCGCATCTATTGCTGGAAAAAATGAAGTGACTTTTGAGATTGGCAGAACTCAAGAAGAATCTAACGCGCGTCACATTATTCCGTTAGTGATAACCGCTGCATAGTAGATGTAGAAAAAATTTTCTTAGATACAACAACAGCACAACGTTGGATCTAAGCTAAAGCGCATAAAAAAAGGAAGAGAAAAATCTCTTCCTTTTTTTTATGGATTAGCAAAAATTGCTAGTCGCCCTGAATACTGCGTGAAATAAATTTGAGAACTTCATCGTAGAGGTTGGCTGGCGCATATGGTGTCAAAAGTCTGGTTCGAATTGCACCAACCAAGTTACAGGTGAGGACTGAAGTGGTTTCGTGAGCAGGTAAGTCTCTGATGGAGCCATCTTCAATGCCTCTTCGTACATGATACTCCAGTTCGCGTGGTACTTGATTAAATTTCTCGTACATAATGTCGCGATCTGTCTGAGTTTTCATGTCTGAGTAAGGAGAGCAGCGTACGAGAACAAGGAAGTGCGATTCCGGCATTACGGAGTAATCGAGATAGGTACGACAAAAATTCATAACAGAATCGTAACCGGTATCACCTTGCGCACATGCTTCTCTCAGCTTGATAATGAAGTCATCCAGAACATCCAGTCCAGCTGCAAGAAACAATTTTTCTTTGTTTCCATAGTGGTGTGTAAGTAGTCCAAGAGCCACTCCGGCACGTTCAGAAATCTTTTTAAACGTAGTCTCGGCGTAACCATACTCACCAAAGAGCTCTTTTGCAGCCAGTAGCAGAGCCTCTTTTTTTGTCATTGTCATAGCTTGACCCAGTAGTTTTAGGGTTAATCCAGTAGGGGGTCGCGGCAACTCGAAACCCTACCTTATAAACTGTTTGAGCACGCAATAACGCTTATCGTACAATTTTTTTTGCGTCAATGCATGAGAAAAAAATTCTGTATTACCATACAAAAATACACGTGCCAGTTGGTTATTAATAAAATGTAAAAAATGTAATATTCTTCGCTAGTTCCCAGAAACATAAGAATCTTTATCTATTTGGGAAAAGTGAATTGTGGTTATGCAAAAAAATAATGCCTGCTCCAAGTGCATATAAAAAAGTATGCGTAACTGAAGCAGGCTTTAATTCTCGTTTTTAGGAAATCAGAAAAATTGTTTTAGCACTCAATGTCTTATTTCTTCCATTTTTCCAAAGAACTTTCAATAAAGTTACACACGGATGCGTGTGCTTCTTTGCCGTTACCTTCAGCCATAACTGGCGTGCCGAATGCAAAGTGAACTTTTTTTGAAATATCAATTGGTCCAAATTCTTTACCCAGCTTGCTGTGTCCCCAGCTATCAGTCTTTAACGCCAATGGTACAATTGGCACTCCAGCTTTTTTAGCGAGTTTTACACCAATTGAATTGAATTTAGCGTGGTCGAACTCTGTGCTTCGCGTGGATTGAGGGAAGACAATAACCGATTTTCCTTGTGCAAGCTTTTCACACCCTTCGGTAAGTACTTTTTTTTAAATCTTCACGAGGATTCGTTCTATCAACCGCAATAGGGTTTCTAGAAGCCATAAGGTCTCCGAAGAACGGGTATTTCAGGAGGGAACTTTTTACAACAAAAGTGACAGGCTTATGCGGCTGAATAATCGCCGGAAGTGCGAAAGTTTCGAGTGTGCTCATGTGGTTGCCAATGAAGACACAAGGAGTGTTAAGTTCAGTAAAGGCTGAGAGGTTCTCAAAAGAAAGAGATACTCCGACTTTTTCTAGTGCTTTGATAATATATAGACTGGCTTTAACCCACGCCTGATCAGACGATTTCCCTAATTTTGCTTCTCTATTGGCGCAGAACGCTATTTTGGCCATTGAAGGGTAAAAGAAAAGAGAAGGCAGGCGGCTGGAAAGAAAGCCTTTTGTATCGCTCGGGGTAGTGTATGTGTTGCTGTACATTACAGGGTAGTTTTTCATGTAGTCTCCGGACAGTGGAAATATATTGGTCAATTCGTGTTTTAGTTAGCATAGAACCAATTAGTATTACAATGTGTTAGATTGTGTATAAAAACTAATTTTGAGTATGCTAAAGAAGGTTACGTTATTGGAAAGATGTGATTTCCTTTTCTGGACAATTCGCTGCAAATGCGCAAGAAGAGAAAAAAATATGTATCCATATTATATGAACCTTATTCTGCTTGTTTCAGAACGAGGAGAGAGTATGGAGCATAATGGCAATGAAAACGAGTAGCGAGCCTACAGTTTACTAATAGATTCAAGGTGGTAATATGAGTCAGAACGAGCCGGATAAGATTATTTATTCAATGGTTCGCGTGACAAAGCGTCACGGCCAGAAAGAGGTTCTTAAGAACATTTCTCTTTCATATTTTTATGGTGCAAAAATTGGTGTGCTGGGTCTTAACGGCTCCGGTAAATCTTCTCTTCTTAAAGTTCTTGCTGGTGTAGACACTACATTTGAAGGTGAAACTCACGTTTCTCCTGGTTATACTGTAGGCTACCTTGAGCAGGAACCTCTTGTAGACGAAACACGTACTGTACGTGAAGTAGTAGAAGAAGGTGTTGGCGACGTTATGACTATTATTAACGAGTTCAACGACATCAACGCTAAGTTTGCAGAACCGATGGAACCTGACGAAATGGATGCTCTCATTGAGAGACAGGCTCAGGTTCAGGAGCAGATGGACGCGAAGGGCGCTTGGGATATCGATTCCCGCCTGCAGATGGCAATGGACGCTTTGCGTTGCCCACCTGCTGATACTCCAGTGAATGTAATCTCCGGTGGTGAAAAACGTCGTGTAGCATTGTGTCGTCTCTTGTTACAGAGCCCAGACATTCTGCTTCTTGACGAACCGACTAACCACCTTGATGCAGAATCTGTTGCATGGCTTGAACGCTTCCTGCAGAATTTCCCGGGCACTGTTATCGCGGTAACTCATGACCGTTACTTCCTCGATAATGTTGCAGGTTGGATTCTGGAACTTGACCGTGGTCGCGGTATCCCTTGGAAGGGTAATTACTCAAGCTGGCTCGATCAGAAGCAGAACCGCCTTGGTCAGGAAGAGAAGAAAGAATCTGAGCGTCGTAAAACCCTGCAGCGAGAACTTGAATGGATTCGCATGTCTCCAAAGGGACGTCATTCCAAATCAAAAGCTCGTATCAGTGCTTATGAATCTCTTGTTTCTCATGAGTCTGAAGCTCATGGTAAAGATCTTGAGATCTACATTCCACCGGGACCACGTCTTGGCAAACAGGTTATCGAGATGAAAGACGTTACGAAGTCTCTCGGTGACAAGTTGCTTGTAGATGGAATGAATTGCATTATTCCAGCTGGTGCTATTGTTGGTATTATTGGTCCTAACGGTGCTGGTAAATCAACCACCTTCAAAATGCTTCTTGGTGAAGAAAAACCAGATGCAGGTGAAGTTGTAATCGGCGAAACTGTTCAGTTTGCTCATGTAGATCAGGGTCGTGGCTCTCTTGAAGCTGGTAAAACAGTATATGAAGTCATTTCTGGTGGCTACGAAACTGTAAAGCTTGGAACACAGGAAGTTAATGCGAGAGCATACTGCTCCCGTTTTGGCATCACTGGTTCTGACCAGCAGAAGAATGTTGATGTTCTTTCTGGTGGTGAACGAAACCGTGTACACCTTGCACAGATTCTTAAATCTGGTGCAAACGTAATCCTGCTTGATGAACCTACTAACGATCTTGACGTAAACACCATGCGTGCGCTTGAAGAAGCTCTTGAGAACTTCGCTGGCTCCGTATTGGTTATTTCGCATGATCGTTGGTTCCTCGATCGTCTTGCAACCCACATCCTTGCTTTTGAAGGCGACTCTCAGGTTGTCTTCTTTGACGGTAACTATTCTGAATACGAAGCTGACCGTAAGAAACGTCTCGGTAAAGAGGCTGATCAGCCTCATCGTATTAAGTATCGTAAACTTACCCGTTAGTAGTTAACTGCCTTTGTACATTACGTACAAATAGTTACTTAGAGAAAATGAAGCGGACTCGAAAGAGTCCGCTTTTTTTTTATGCTGTTGTTATGCAACGACTTGTTTATTTTTGAGTATATCTATATAGCTTTTTCTTTACCACAGAGGTTTTACTGTACTGTCTTTTTTTAAAATCGCATAAAACCATTGAAATAAGAGCATGTAATGAAAACGTTAACTAAATATTCTGTCGAGAGTAGTGCCCAATTGATGGAGATGGATCTACTGAATATAGAAGCGGCAGTAGAAGATATTTCTGATGCTGAACTGGCTTGCCTTCTCCGTACTGGCGAGAGAGGAGCAAGCTTAAAACGTTCATTGCGGCATGGCGAAGTTGTCTTGTTGTCTGAATCACCAGTAGTGCCTTTGATTTTGAAAGAAGGTAATTGTTATGTTCGGAATACAAAAGCAACAGACCATTGCATAGATAATATTTGGATAGAGCTTACTAAGCGTTTTTTGTTTTTGGCAGAACGGGAAATAAAAAATATAATTTCACGCATATCATCATTTGAATTTGATGAAGATATAGATCTAGAAGAATATAAGTCCGAACAGACTGTTAAAGATGTTGTTGATTACTGCCGTAAGATTACAATTGAAGACCATACAAGTAGTTATTTGCTTAAGTATGGTGACCGCTACAACGGGCTACCTTTTCAATTGTTATTAGAAAATGACGATATGATTGAAAAGGGTAAAGTTGCGAATAGTCTTTTCAGGACGCACAGTTATCCGAGAAGTGAAAATAGAAAATTCTTGCTTCTTCCTGATGAAGGGAAGTCGTCACCGTCGTCAACTGAAGCTTTTGGGACAAATAATAGCATTAAGTTTCCGACCACTAAGGCGTCTCTTCATGGGAAAGCGGTTACCGTGTATCCTCCAAAAGATGGAGATGTTGATATCAGATTAGCAAGGTTGCCATTTGATGGAGCGATAGTCATTCCTTCACTTGCTTGCCCAGTCCTTGTGAACCCGAGTCAGAAGGCTCCGGCTAGGCTGCTTTTGGCTTTGGATAACAAGTTTGAAACGATTATAAATCAAGATCCAGGGAAAGAAAAAGTGGGGGCAGTAGTTCTGGGTGGTAAACATTCTGTAATGGCTGTTCTTCAGCACATAACCGTGCAGGAAATGGCCGAGAAAACAAAACTAGAAGTCTCAGAACCACTCTTTAAGAAGTATGTTGATGGAATTGAGCATGTACAAGTGCGGCTCTTGGACAAACTTTCTGGGAAAAGACAGTTTGTTTCAAACGGTGACGGTGAAGCTTGGTGCGTTATTCGAGATACTAGTGCGACTGAGTTTCAAAAAGCTGGTTTAACTTGTTTGGTAGAAGTATGCATTAGTTCCAAAGGATTTAAAGGGACTAAGCTTGCTGAAGAGGGATTGCATGACCTAGGCTGGTTGAGCTGTACTAAAGAAGGTTTTGATCACTATAAGGCACATGATAGACAAGGAAGAAAGGATAATCCGGCAGATGTGGAACAGGTCTTCCATGAACCACAAGATACTCTACAGAAAAAATGGCTTGATAAAATTGATAAGGGGAAAAAAGGCCGTTATCAATTTGACGATTTAGAGAATGTATCCCGAGCAAGTTTACGTGAGCCTAATAATCCAGATGCAGGATTTGCAAGTACAAATGAAACGCCAATAATTCAACGTCATCCTGTTTATGTTCGTACTAAAAAGTATTTGAACCCTGGGCAATTATCCGATGTGCATGTTTCTTCTCGCCAAAATTTATTTTTAAGAAGCAAAGCACAGGTAATTCCAGGTGCAAGTGAAGAAGATTCACCATTTATCGGTGACATGGTGGGGAACAACTTCTTGGCGTTAAAAGACTTAATGGATCAGATGGGGGATAAAGATGGGCTTGGAGCTGAAAAGAAAATTGATTTGCTTGTAATTACAGGTGACCTTATCGACCATTGTGTGAACCTTGATCCAGAAAAGTCTCAAGCCACAAACACAGGTGGCATTTGGCGCGATGTTGATTTAGATTTAGTTAAGAATGATCATGAATTATATCCGAAATACATTGATGATACAGCGGTGTATGGTTTGTTCGAATATTTCATGGTTAAGTACCAAAAACCGATAATATTAGTATCTGGGAACCATGAAGCTTATGGAATTCCATATGGGATATCCCCACGTATTGGCAAAAAAACTCTTAACATAGATGTTAAAAAGGCAAATCCAGGCATTCCAGCTGATCATAACTTAACTATTTATGAAGCATGCTTAATGTATGGGCCTACGTATGGTGATATTGTCGAAAATAATAATTTTGATAAATCGAATTTATCATGGTTTTATCAAGTTTTTTCTCCTGTTAGCGATATGATTATCCCTTTTAATGACCAAATATTTCTTGGCTTAGAATGGGGTGATGATGAAGAATATCTTGAGCCTTTCATTCACCGTGGAGGAAGTCTTCCGCGTTCTCCCGAATCCTGTAATGCTGAGCAACTAAGCTTGATTCAGCAAGCGGCAAAAAATCAACAGGGGATAAATATTCTACTCAGTCATTTTACCTTTGTAAATTACGCCACGGATATTCCAGTAACAGAAGAGAAAGTAATTGATATCGATAATGTTTATTTTAATGAGCTTCAGATCATAGATATGGGGTTGGGATATGACGAAGTTGAACGAGCTCCTTACGGAGATGAAACCCACGCTGATGAAGGATCATTTTACAAACGGCGCAAGATTGTTTTTGAGGATCATATTAAAAAAGGGCACTTTAAGTATTGTCTCGCTGGGCATTCTCATCGTGCTGGATTATACTACATTAAAGGTGAACCTACAGGGGATACATGGACGGTTGCGGGAGTAGTTCCAGGGGATGATCAGCCTTCTGAAATTGAAGATTTGTCACCAAATGCTACGCGTATAGTTGTTTCTGGTAGTAGTGGTCCAGTATCTAAGCAAAATTTTGATAACGAACTGGCGGGACAGGGCATGTCTCCCCCGCAAGGTCTGTGGATTGATGTTGAGAATGATAAAATTGATCTTGTAAAGTGCTCATTGCAAGAGAGTAAGCCACGGTTTGCTGTGGCTGCGGAATATATGAAGCGTATAAAAACGAAAGAACTTTTTAGAGACTTTTATATTGTAATGGGAGAACCACCACTCAACACAATTCGTGAAGGCTATCAAATTGTTGTGTTGCATAAAGAATCTTCTATCGTCTTTGGAAAGGAATTTCCTAAGGCAGCTGTAAAAGAGATAAAACTGCATAAAATCGAAAAAGAAACTTTAGCATACCTTGGGAGTTGTTCAGTAAAAATTGTGGATGGTGTTGTGGCGTCAAGTGGTTCGGCAGCAAATTTCTTAGCTACATCTGTACATGAAATTGATGATGATGAAGTAATATTTTATGCGTCGCTACACTTTACTGAAAATTCCTTGGATAATAAAATTTTTAATGATTATTCTTTTGATGTTCCATTGTGCCTTCCTATGAAAATCATACAACGTTTAGTAGAAAAGTATGCAAGGTGGGATTTTTCTATTGGTGATGAGCATCCAGCAGATACGCTTGTAGATTTATTCAAAAAGGTATTGCCGAATGAATATGCAATATAAGATAATGATAGGGACGATATTAGTTGTAATGTTATTATTTGGAGTAAACGGTTGTATGAGTAAAGAACTTAAAAATGCTTTGAACAATGAAGATGCACAAGTGGTTTCACAGCTAGTACAGAATGATCCTGATGATATTTCTGGTGCTTCACTAAAAAATTATACGTTACGTGGGTTAGAATTGCATGATCTCACAATAACAAATGTGGATATGTATAATCTTGATTTACAAGGTGCAAAGTTAACCAACGTAACATTTGAAGATTGCACGTTGACTGGTGTTGATTTTAGTAGCAGTGAGTTTCATAATGTCCGGTTTATGGATACCACGCTCGAACCGATTGGCACCACAAGATATGATGTGAAGGAAACGACATTTAAAAATTCGTTGCTAGACAAAGTTGGATTTGGAGACGGAAGTAAATTGCTGGATGTGTTACTGCATTCATTGGCTAAAGGGTCTAGTCTTGCAATTGTTGATTGCACGATAGAGGTTGTGGTTGAGGGGCATTCCTATGTTTTTTACGACTCTTATCTAGAGAATTTATTGATAGACAGAACCAATGTGGAAGAAGGTGTTGCACTGTCCCTAGCAATATTTGGCGCAGAGAATGTTATAATTAAAAATAGTTCGTTAACAAACGTTGATTTCTATGGGGTTCAGGCTAAAAATTTACTTATTCAGAATAACCAAGATACTCTTTTGCGTGTTGGTGGTGAATTTGAAAATGTGAAAATTGTGGAGAATAACGACTCAAGGATAGTGCTGAATGGTGCAATAACTACAGTATATGCTAGCGATAATGGGGGGGGAAACAGTGGAGTATCTTTGAGAGGAGATATCAGCAAAGTGTTAGTGAAAGATGGTAGTGGACTTGGTGTAAGCTTTGCAAGAGGTGTGATGAAGACAGTGGAGGTGTTTAACTGTGATAATATGAGGTATTTAGAGCTGAAATCTGTGGTTATTGATGAGTTGAAGTTGATCACACTTGATGCAGAAGAAATAAATTCCACTGAAACAGTAATAAAAAAAATTATCTATAGAAAATGTAGCGTTGAAAGGGAGCAGTTGGGTAGAAAAGACTACAATTGATGAATTGTCTGTCGAAAATTTGTCTATTTCCTCAGATGTGTATTATAATAAATTGTTTGAAGAAACAGAAGGCTTTTGGAATGACTTGCTTTCAAAACAGTAAATTTTTTATTTTCGTATGCCCGTGCTAATTCTTCAACAGTTCTTGAGTTAAAGATTATGGGCTGTATCAGAAGGTAGAAATAGAAAAGGCAAACTCAATTGAGTCTGCCTTTTTTATTATTGGATCTGAATATACGGAGTGGCCAATCAAACTGTTGGAACTGCGTTCGCGTATTGAATAATTTTGCCTCTATTAAAAAAAGATAGATGGTGATTAAGCATTTGATGGGCTGCTGTGTTTTCCAGTGAAGACTGAACAGTACTCAATGGTAGATTCTGTAACGCGGGAATTTACTATTGGTTATAATTGCCTAATAGTATGTTGTTCTTGCGGTTAAAAAGGTGTTTCAAATGAAGATTCTGTATAGGTCGTTAGTAGGCGTGGGCTGTATTGTGGCGTTGTTATGTGGGCTCAATGGCTGCATGAGTCAGGAGCTAAAGACCGCGTTAAACAATGAAGATGCACAAGCGGTTTCACAGCTAATACAGAATGACCCCGATGATATTTCTGGTGCTTCATTAAAAGATTATAAGTTGCGTGGATTAAAACTGCACGATTTAATAATGAGAAATGTGAATATGTACAATCTTGACTTACAAGGTGCAAAGTTAACCAATGTAACATTTGAAGATTGTACATTGACTGGTGTTGATTTTAGTAACAGTGAGTTTCACAATGTTCGGTTTATGGATACCACGCTTGAACCGATTGGCACCACAAGATATGATGTGAAAGAAACGACATTTAAAAATTCGTTGCTAGATAAGGTTGGATTTGGAGATGGTAGTAAGCTTTTAGATGTATTAATGCATTCTTTACTTAAAGGATCTAGTATTGCAATTGTAGATAGTACAGTTGCTGTCGTGGTTGAAGATCATTCCTTTGTTTTTAATGATTCATATCTAGATAATCTACTTATTGACAGGACTGATGTAAAAAAAGGTGTGGCAATTTCTCTTTCGATACTAGGAGGAGGTAATGTTATTATAAGGGATAGCTCATTAATAGATGTTGATTTGTATGGGCTCGATGCTAAGAATTTTATTTTTGAGAATAATCGTAACTCACTTTTACGGGTTGGTGGTGAAATTGGGAATGTGAAGATAGCCAAAAATAGAAATACCTGGATTGCTATTAATGGGAAAATAAAAGAGATATCTGCCATTGACAATGGTGGTCGTGATAGCGGTGTAGGCTTTAGAGGGGAAATTGATAACGTTGTTGTTAGAGATAGCGATGAGCTTAGTGTAGATTTTGCTCGGGCAACTATAAAAAAGGCAAAAATATTTAATTGTAATAATATGAATGACTTAGAGCTTAGGCATGTGGTTGTCGAGGACTTGGAGCTACACTCTCTTGATCTGAAGGAGATTAATTCTGCTGAAACGTTAATTAAAAACTTATCAATAGACGATGTTGTATTGAAAAAGCGGAGTTGGGTGAGGGATACTAAAGTTTCTAATGCATCGATAAACAACTTTTCTATCCTTCCAACTATTAAGTATGATGAGTTATATGAAGAAACAGAAGGCTTTTGGAATGGATTGCTTTCAAAGCAGTAAGTTTTTTATTTCTGTACAGACATACTAATTTAGCAACAGTTCTTGGGTTAAATATTATAAGCTGTATCAGAAGATAGAAATAAAAAAGGCAAACTCAGTTGAGTCTGCCTTTTTTATTATTGAACCTGAATTGATGTCGTGACCCATAAAACTTTAGGAACTGTGCTCGCGTGTTGCATGATTTTTTGTTTCTACTAAAAAATGTTGGTGACTAAACATTCGATGGGCTTCTGTGTTTTTCTGTGAATATTGACAGTGCTTGCTAGAAGATTATGCAATGTAGAAATTAAGCCTGATAGTTTATTATTCAAGGCGCTCAAAAAAGGTGTTCAAGATGAATACGCAATATAAGTTTTTAATAGGGCTAGCCTTAATTGTGGCGTTGTTGTGTGGTCTAAACGGTTGTATGAGTCAGGAGTTAAAAACAGCTTTGAGTGACGGCGATGCACAATTGGTATCACAGATAGTACAGACTAATCCTAATGATCTTTCAGGTGCTTCACTAAAAGACTATAGGTTGCATGGGTTGGAATTGCACGATCTTACGATAACAAATGTGGATATGTTCAATCTTGACTTACAAGGTGCAAAGTTAACCAATGTAACATTTGAAGATTGTACGTTGACTGGCGTTGATTTCAGCAATAGCGAGTTTCATAATGTTCGATTTATGAATACCACGCTCGAACCGATTGGCACCACAAGATATGATGTGAAGGAAACGACATTTAAAAATTCGTTGCTAGATAAGGTTGGATTTGGAGACGGAAGTAAATTGCTGGATGTGTTACTGCACTCATTGGCTAAAGGGTCTAGTCTTGCAATTGTTGATTGCACAATAGAGGTTGTGGTTGAGGGGCATTCCTATGTTTTTTATGACTCCTATCTAGAAAATTTACTGATAGACAGGACTGATGTGGAAGAAGGCGTTGCACTGTCTTTAGCAATATTTGGCGGAGAGAATGTTGTAATCAAGAATAGTTCATTGACGAACGTTGATTTTTATGGAGTT
Source organism: Halodesulfovibrio sp. MK-HDV (assembly GCF_009914765.1). Classification (NCBI taxonomy): domain Bacteria; kingdom Pseudomonadati; phylum Thermodesulfobacteriota; class Desulfovibrionia; order Desulfovibrionales; family Desulfovibrionaceae; genus Halodesulfovibrio; species Halodesulfovibrio sp. MK-HDV. The sequence goes on from NZ_WYDS01000001.1 coordinate 156,392, forward strand.
GAAGCTAAAAATTTACTTATCAAGAATAATAGAGATTCACTTTTGCGCGTTGGTGGTGAATTTGAGAATGTGAAAGTCGTGGGGAACAGCGATTCTTTGATAGTGGTTGATGGTGCAATAACAACAGCATATGCAAGCGATAATGGAGGAAAAAATAGTGATGTGTCTTTTGGAGGGGATATTGGCGAAGTGCTAGTGAAAGATGGTGGTGGACTTAGTGTATGCCTTTCTCGAGGCAAGATTAAATCAGCAGTAGTGTCTAACTGCAATAATATGGTTTACTTAGAATTGAAATCTGTGATTATTGATGAATTGAAGTTGAGTACACTTGATGCAGAAGAAATAAATTCGGCTGAAACATTAATAAAAAAATTATCCATAGAAGATGTTGTCTTGAAAGAGAGAAGCTGGGTGAGAGATACCACGGTTGTGGATGTGTCTGTCGAAAATTTAACTATTTCTCCAGATGTGCGTTACGATGAGTCATATAAAGAGACAGAAGGGTTTTGGAATGACTTGCTTTCAAAGCAGTAAGTTTTTTATTTTCGTATGCCTATGCTAATCGTTCAACAGTTTTTGAGTCAAAGATTATGGGCTGTATCAGAAGATAGAAATAAAAAAGGCAAACTCAGTTGAGTCTGTCTTTTTTTATTATTGAACCTGAATTGATGTCGTGACCGATCAAACTTTAGGAACTGTGCTCGCGTGTTGCATGATTTTTTGTTTCTACTAAAAAAATGTTGGTGACTAAACATTCGATGGGCTTCTGTGTTTTCCAGTGAATATTGGAAAGTACTTGGTAGAAGAATCTGTAGTGTGGAAATTTGCTATTGGTGATGATTGCCTCGATAGTATGTCGTTTCTTGCGCTTAAAAAGGTATTCCAAATGAATCTGCGGTATAGGTTTTTAATAGGGTTGGTTGTAATATTTGCGCTGGTTGGCATGGACGGTTGCATGAGCCAAGAGCTAAAGACAGCTTTGAGCACTGAAGATGCACAGGTAGTCTCACAGCTAGTACAGACTAATCCTAATGATATTTCTGGTGCTTCATTAAAAAATTATACGTTACGTGGGTTAGAATTGCATGATCTCACAATAAAAAATGTGGATATGTACAATCTTGACTTACAAGGTGCAAAGTTAACCAATATAACATTTGAAGATTGTACATTGACTGGTGTTGATTTCAGCAACAGCGAGTTTCATAATGTCAGGTTTATGGATACCACGCTCGAACCAATCGGCTCTACTCCTTATGATGAAAAGGTAACAACCTTTAAGTCGTCCCTGTTCGATAAAGTCGGCTTTGGTGAAGGTAGTAAGCTGCTCGATGTTGAAATGCATTTTTTGAAGAAAGGGTCTAGTATTGCAATAGTTGAGTGTAAAATAGCTGCTGTGGTTGAGGGTAATTCTTTAGTGTTTTATAAGTCCAATCTTGATAATCTACTCATTGATAGAACTGATGTTGGAAAAGAAGTAACATTGTCTTTTTCGATACTCGGAGCAGGTAATGTCGTGATAAAGAATAGTTCATTAAAAGATGTTGATTTATATGGACTCAATGCTAATAATTTAATTCTCGAAAATAATCGCGATTCACTTTTGCGGGTTGGTGGTGAAATTGAAAATGTGAAGATAGTCAAGAATAGTAAGGCCTGGATTTCTATCGATGGAAACATAGCGAAGATATATGCCAGCGATAACAGTAGCGAAAGCGATCTGTCTTTTGGCGGAGAGATAGATGAAGTTATTGTGAAAGATTGCGATGGACTTAGTATTGGGTTTGTGCGGGCGAAAATAGCATCTGCAAATGTTTTAAATTGTAATAGGATAAGCGACATAGAATGGAATTCGGCAGTCGTTGAAGATATGTGTTTAAGCTCGCTTGATATAAATGAAATTAACTTTTTTGAAACATCTATTAAGAAATTATCGATAAAAGATGTTGAGTTGAAAAAGCGGAGCTGGATAAAAGATTCTGAAATTGCGGAAGCATCTGTGGAAAATTTGTCTATCCTCCCTACTGTTAAGTATGAAGACACATATAAAGATTCGTACAAAGAAACAGAAGTTTTTTGGAATGGATTGCTTTCGCAGCAGTAAGTTTTTTATTTCTGCGCAGCCGTGTCAATTTTCGACAAATCTCTTTGGGGAAAATATGTTGGGCTGTATCAGAAGATAGAAATAAAAAAGGCAAACTCAGTTGAGTCTGCCTTTTTTATTATTGAACCTGAATATACGAAGTGACTGATCGAACTTTAGGAACTGCGTTTGCGTGCTGAATAATTTTTTGTTTCTCTTTGTCAGAGGCGACAATACCTGTGAGAACAATGTTGCATTGTACAACATCAACAGAAACGTTGGTGGACCAAATTTCTTTGTCACCAATTAAAGTTTTTGTGAGTCCTGCGCTCATAGACATGTTGTCTGTGGTTCCGCAGAAGTCTTGCTGGTTTTTGAGAAGTAGGTACGGCACAACACTTTGGACACCTTCTGTGTCGCGTGCCGTAGAGATCACTAGGTTACGTTGTGCAAGGGAATCTACTTCACCGATAAGATATGCTTTCCCATTGTAGGTGTTGACGGAGATATCAAGGGAATTGATTCCTTTGCTCTCAACCATTTTGGAAAGGATAGTTGCTGTGATAACCGTGTCTGAATATTGTTTGCTTATGTTGCGCTCGTCCACGGCAGCATTGTACACGGCACACCCTGAAAGGGCGTAGCAAAGTGTAAGTATTACAGTAATACAAAATAGCTTCTTTAGCATATGTGTGTCTCCTAATGCTATGGGGATTAACGGAAGCTTTTTCTGGCACGAGCAAGCCACGCAGTTAGACGTGGTTCAACTCCTTGCTCTCGCTGCTGATAAAATCTGCGACCTGCGAGATCGTCAGGAAGGTATTGCTGGGGAACATACCCTTCTGGATAGTTGTGCGGATAAAGGTATCCCTTACCGTACCCCCACTCCTTTTGGAGTTTGGTGGAAGGGTTTCGCAGGTGCAGTGGAACAGGTTTGCTTCCATGTGCCCGTATCTCTTTTGCAGCGGCCAAGTACGCTGCATAGGTCGAATTACTCTTAGGTGCAAGCGCCAAATACGTTACAGTTTCGGCCAGTGGAATGAAGCCTTCTGGCATTCCAACAAACTCGGTAGCTTGCTGACATGCCACTGCTAGAGGTAGTGCGTTAGGATCTGCAAGGCCAACATCTTCCGAAGCGGAGAGTATTAGTCGTCGGCATATGAATCTTGGATCTTCTCCACCTTCAAGTAGGCATACTAGGTAATAGAGCGCTGCATCTACGTCGCTACCACGGATCGATTTGATCATCGCGGAGGCAAGTTCGTAATGGCTGTCTCCATTTTTGTCATGGCGTGCGAGTACGTCTGGGAGAACGGCTTTAAGTTGATCCGGTTCCCTTGATTCAGGTGGAAGTTGTGCAATATATTCCACAAGGTTTAGCATTGTACGTGCATCGCCGTGAGCAATTCCCGCAACCATTTCGTAAACAGTGTCGTCTAATTCAACACCACACGCTTCAGCACCTTTTTGTGCGAGTGTCTGAAGTGATGTATTGGGTAGTGGTTTTAATTTGAGTGTGTGGAGTCGGGATAACAGCTGACGTGTGACACTGAAAGACGGATTCTCAGTAGTCGTTGCAATGAGTGTAATTTCACCTGATTCTAAGATAGGAAGAAAAAAGTCCTGCTGAGCTTTAGAGAATCGATGTAATTCATCTAGCACGAGTACTTCAATGTCTTTCAGGGATTTTCGAAGCTGTGTTAGTCCAGCCTCCGGCGCACTTACTCGAAGCCACTTCAAGCCCGTGTGTTTGGCAAGTAAGAGTGCAAGAGTCGATTTGCCGCATCCTGGAGGGCCGAACATAAGCAAGCTAGGAAGTCGGTTTGCTTTAGTCAGCGCAGTGATACGTGCAGAAAGATGTTCCTGTCCTGAGAATTCTTCAAAAGAATTAGGGCGAATTTTGTCTGCAAGAGGTTGTTTTGCCTCCATAGACATCTCCTTGCTAACGTGCAGCATTGTTTACTTCACCTTTCCACCATGCAAGTCCGAGACACAGCAGGGCTGCTGTTTCCCAGCGTAAAATTCTTTTTCCAAGACTTACTGGCTTGGCGCCTTGGTTTTTGAAATATTCAGCTTCAGCATCGGAAAATCCGCCTTCCGGGCCGATAATGAAGAGTGTTTTTCCTGAAAGATCAAGCTGCTCGGAAGATAGAATGTCAGATGGTGACTGGCCTTCCCAGAGCATGAAAATATTATCAAAATCTTCAGCTCGGTTCATAACACCTTTTGATCCAGTAGGAAATGTTGCGAGTTCTGGAATCCAAGGATTGTCACATTGTTTAGCTCCAGCCAGCATTTGGCCTTCCCAACTTTCTTTAACTTCTGAGGGAACTTTGGATTGGGAACGGTCGGCCTGCCAGAACCAGAGTCCTGCAGCTCCGAATTCAACAGCTTTTTCAAAAATCCAGCCACGCCGCACGGATTTTCCCCAACCTATCGCAACATAATGCTCTGCCTTTGGCTTAGGGTGCTGAATGATTTCTTGCTGCTCAATAGATACCGTATGTTTATCCATTTCGGTAATGGTAAAGGTGCCTTCTTGTCCTTTACCGTCTAACAGACGAATAGTCTCGCCTGTTCGCATGCGTAGTACTTTAATCGCATGTTTAGCTTCTTGACCTTCAAGCACACAGTGCTCGTCCCATTTATCTGTTTCAAGAAAAAATGTTTTCATGAATTTCTATCTCATTATTGTATGTAGTGCCAATGGCAATAAAAAAAGGGAAGCCATTCGGCTTCCCTTTTAATTTATTCATTTGGATGCAGCTTAGTCAACAAGCTTCATGCGTGCAGTGCCATCTTTGTAGAATGGCAGTTCTGCTTTTGTTGCTTCAAGGGAAGTACGCGCGCCTTTAACGAGGAATTTTTCATTATCAGCAGCTTCAATTTTTACGTAAGCTAAGGCAACGGAATGTCCAACACTCGGGCAGTAAGAACCACTGGTAACGTGGCCAACTTCTGTGCCGTCTTCAAGTGTAACAACGTCATCGTGACGTGCGGAACGTCGACCCGGAATGGAAAGAGCGATAAGGAGTTCGGTTCCTTCACGGTCTTTACCTTTACCTACGTACTCTGCTTCAGAGCGAAGCATCCAGCCCATGCCGGCTGCGGTAGGGGAGTGAGTAGTGTCGAGATCCTGACCGTAAAGTGGGAGGCCCACTTCAAGGCGAAGGGTGTCGCGTGCACCAAGGCCAGCTGGTTCAACTTCTTCCTGAGCCATCAGGGCTTCCCAAAGTGCTTTTGCATTTTCGGAAGGAAGGTAGAATTCGTAACCCAATTCACCAGTGTAACCAGTACGGCTAATGATGACAGGCTGACCTTTAAATTCAACAGTGCGGAAGTTGAAATATTTGAGATCTCGCAGGGAGCTGTCGAATATTTTTTCAAGCACGTCGTAAGATTTAGGGCCCTGAAGGTCAATCTTTGCAGTCTGGTCAGACATATCTTCGAGAGTCACGTACTCAGGAAGACGTTCTTTTATCCAGTTAAAATCGCTTTTAATACAGGCAGCGTTGACGACGAGCATGTATTCGTCTTCTTCGAGACAATATACGATAAGGTCGTCAAGAATGCCGCCTTCTTTGTTCAGAAGAAAACCGTAACCGCACTTACCTGGAGCAAGTTTTTCCAGGTTATGTGTTACGATTTTAGAAAGAGCATCGCGAGAGCCTGCACCTACGAGAGCAAATTCGCCCATGTGGCAAATATCGTAAATTGAAGCTTGCTCACGGCAATGAGTGTGTTCAGCGATAATGCCTGTATACTGGATAGGCATTTCCCATCCGGCAAATGGAGCCATTTTGGCACCAGCAGCTTTGTGCCACGCGGTAAGCGGGGTATGTAAAGTTTTAGACACAGCATGTCCTCCCGAATCTGGTTACAGTGTTGTTGTTTTGTGGTTGTGTTTATTAAAGATCGAAACCTTCAATAGATTTGTTTCGAGATTTGCGAATTGCTTTAATGTCGTCAAGCAGCGAGACCAGTTTGCCGTATTCTTTTTTTATGCCTAATCCGTACCCCGAAAGATCGTCATCACGCTTGGTGATATAGTTACGGCATAAGTAACGGTCATTTAGTATAGTCTCAGTAATGCTGATCATAGAAGCAACTAGCTCGTCGAAATATGTTGCAATGTCGAACTTTAATTCTTGTAAAATACGAACGGCTTGATGAAGCATTTCTGCGTACGGGATTTTTTCACCCTTAATTTTACGCTTTTTCAATCGTTCAAGAATCATAACTTTTCGAGCTTGCTGGATATAGTTGTAGCGAAGCTGAACGTCTTGATAGAGGTTTTTGTGCCCGTCGAAAGACTCTTCATTTTCAGGATCGAACAGGTAGCCATCCAGAATTTTTACGACATTTGCGTAAAATTCGTCTGAGTAGCTTATGATGCGACGTTGGTGCTTCGATAGCCAAGAATATAAAAATTTAAGGCGCTTTTCTTCGGTGTCAGTGTTTTCAACAAGCTCAACTCGCTTGTACGTAATGTGCCCGACATATTCACCGCGTACGATATCGTTTAAACGCAGGATCATGTTTGTAGTATCTTTAATGATATTAAGATCATCAATGGCACGACCGGTAATTGGGTGGATAACTTCTTGTTTTGCTACAGAAAGAGCACGTTCTTGTCGAACGTTTTCCGGGTTGAATTTATGCTGCGTGTATGTAACGCGCAAAATTACAACATGCCGTTTTCTATTAACAAAGAAGCCACCTTCTTCTAAACGACGAATTACTTCGGTCTGATCTTCATCAACCTGTACAAGCGCAATTTTCTCCACAGTAGGATAGCGCCGTTTCTTGGTAGCAGAGGATATCGTCGTGATGACTCGGTCTGTTTGTCCAAGTACACGAACCATGAATTTTTCACCAGTCTTATGTAATCGACGAGAGAATAAGGCGCTTGAAGTTCGGCGTTCGGAACAAATGGTAAAACCGTAAAGCTCCATAAGATATTGATATACAAATGCTCTGTTGTTTTCGTATTTTTTATGGTTCCCAACTTCGAACTTTTTAGCTCGAAGTCCAAAACGTTTTATCTCTGGATCAAGATCAGAAGGGAAGGAACCGTACACGCCTGCAAGGTGAAAGAAGCCGGATGAATCTAATGCCAGAACATGCGCTCTATCCATTTCAAGAATGTAAGGGAGCAACTGGGGGTAATAATCCAGTACGGAGGTGTCCACCTTGCCGAATTCATGCTTGAAATTATCGTGCATTTTCCGTGGAATACGGTTTTGAATTGTTTCAATATTTTTTTCAATTGTGCAGTTTTCTAAAGGGCAGGCATAGCCGTCTGCCTTAAATGTCACATCCATTAATGAATGTAGAATATCAAATTGAAAAATTTCAGAAAAATATTGAAGTTCACGCTCGAAAGCTACTAACGAAAAACCGGGCAAATCTTTGTATTCGAAAAAATCGCTTTCAAATGAAGGTAGCAGTTCCCCGCGCTCAACAAGTGGATAGTCGTTGTTTTCAAAAAAAGGACGCAACAGACATTGCGTGATCTGGACGGCATCAAGAAAGTCCTTAAGTTCAGAAAGAGTAGTGATGCTGATAGGTTCGCTAAATGAAAAAGAGTCTTTCCATGGTAAACCGCATTCGCGGAAGGCGTCTTTCCAGTGTTTTGGCATTGGCAATTTGGCTGGCTGTCGTTAAAAAAAGTAAAATCTCTATTTACGCTAATAGTTCAATGTGCTTGCTAATCTTTGCATACTATTTTTTTTTTCTAAAAAAAACTCTAGCATTTCATAGAAAAAAACCTGTACTCTCATTGCTTGGCGTCTTATTAAAAAAATGATAATAAATTCTGAGGGCTTTATCTATATACAGAGCCGCAATGGTTAGCCCCTAAAAGGGTGGTTGGCCTATGTTCTATACGTAAAAAACGTTATAGGATGTTGCGCTGCAAAGTTATTATTTACATCTGCGCAAACCATAATATTTTGACTGGGTTATATTGGATGAATACAACCACTTGTTATGAAAGAATTTTAGGCATTATCTGCAGTGTCTTTGATGCATATTCTGCTGTATTAATTATGCCGGATCGCTCCGGTAGTCACTTCTCTGTGGCCAGTAGTTTTAGCCTTGGAGACATGGTGAATAAGGACGAGACTTTTTCTGCCGGAACAGGAAAAGGGCTGGTAGGGTGGATCATTAGTAATGAAGAACCCATGCTGGTTAATGACTTTGATACCAGACAGTATAATCTTGGGTATTATGCGCAGAATGAAGAAACTAAGATTAAAGCATTCATGGGGGTACCACTTAAAAATGGTGCCGGGGTGTTGTGTTTAGACAGTAAAAGACAGTATTCATTTTCCAGTAAAGATCAAAAGATTCTACAACTGTTCGGGGAGCTTGTGTACGAGGTACATTCCCGTTCTTTTGTTGTTGAAGAACAGGTCAACTTATCGCAGCAATACCATTGTTTGCAGGTGATTTATTCATTACGTAAGCATCTGAAAAAGTGGGACTCTTTTTTATCTAAGTTTTTAGTCCTTCTTTCAGATACCTCTCATTTTGAATATTGCAGTTTGGCGACAAGGGATGAAGGCGGTCAAAATTACCATATTGAGGGTGAAAACTATCAACTGCTACGGGGTGAAATGGGAGAAATTCCATATGGTAGCGGCTTGGTAGGCTGGGTGTTTAAAAATAGTACGCCTTTCTTTGTGGAAGGCGGCAAGGCTGCAAGTCAAACTTCTCCACTGTACGGAAAGAAAAAAGGTGTACCACAGTTTGTCAGCGTAATTTGTATTCCGCTGGAAATTGGGGGAATGACGCGAGGTGTGTTAACGCTTGCCAGTGAAACTTCCAAAGTTATTCCTGAAGAGCTTAAGACATTTTGCCAGATGGCATCTGAACATCTTTCTTTGTTTTTGGAGAATTTGTACCTGCGCAGCAAACTGTACGAGGCGCATCGACAGGTTGATGACCTGCAGCGCGCGGCAGCTTACGAACATGAAAATGAATCTCTATTTTCATTTTCATCTAAGACCCAAGAGAGCGAATAAATGCTAGGAAAACTCTTGAGCATGTTCGGAAAAGATCTGGCTATGGATCTTGGAACTGCTAATACGCTTCTATATACAAAAAAAGACGGCATCGTACTTAATGAACCGTCAGTTGTTGCAATTGATGTCGAACGCAACAGCGTGCTCGCAGTCGGGCGCGAAGCGAAAGAATTTCTTGGTCGTACTCCTCGACGTATCCGTGCAATCCGTCCGATGAAAGACGGTGTTATTGCGGATTTTGAGGTTACCAAGCAAATGATTTCATACTTCATTAAAAAAGTTATTACTGGCTTTAGTCTTGTAAAGCCGAACATTGTAATTTGTGTGCCTACTGGTATTACTCAGGTTGAAAAACGTGCGGTAATCGAATCTGCTCAACAGGCAGGCGCTCGTGATGTAAAGCTCGTTGAGGAGCCAATGGCTGCAGCCATTGGTGCAGCACGTCCTATTCATCAGCCAGTGGGAACTATGGTTGTAGATATCGGTGGCGGTACAACAGAAGTTGCTATTATCTCTTTATCTGCCGTTGCTTATGCAGAATCAGTCCGCGTGGCTGGAGACGCATTAAACAGCGCCGTACAAAGATATTTTCAGGAAGAGTTCCAACTTCTTGTAGGTGAAAACCAGGCTGAAAAAGTTAAAATGACTATCGGCTCTGCTTTTCCTTTGCCAGAACCTCTGGTAATGACTGTACCGGGAAAGGATATTGTGTCAGGAACTCCAACCTCTGTTGAAGTGACTGATGAAGATATCCGCATTGCACTTTCTGAATCAGTAAAAGCGATTGTTTTTGCTGTTCGTAAAGCGCTTGAAAAAACCCCGCCTGAGCTTGCAAGCGACATTGCGGAACATGGCCTGCTTCTGGCAGGTGGTGGCGCGTTGCTTAAGGGACTTAATGAGCTTATTATGCAAGAGACTGGATTGCAGGTTATTATTGATGATGACCCGCTTACCACGGTTGTTCGAGGTACCGGCAAGACGCTGGAAGATCGAACGAAATTCTCAGATGTGTACATAAACTAAATTACTAAGGCGACCCCAAGGTCGCCTTTTTATCTTGGAAGACACAATGGATTTAAAAAAGTTGTTACCGCAAGTTCGTGCTGCCGTTATTGAATCTGGTGCGCTTATTCAGGAAGCATGGGATAAGCCGCGTAAGGTTCGTTACAAAGGGCGTATTGATCTTGTAACGGAAACTGATGTTGCGGTAGAGAATGACGTGAAGGCAAGGCTTGCGAAGATTCTTCCTGAAGCAAGCTTTCTTGCTGAAGAAAGTGCAGCTGATGCTCCGCTGAATGATCTGACATGGGTGATTGATCCAATTGATGGAACAACAAATTTTACTCATCAGGTTCCGTTTGTTTGTACTTCTGTAGGGTTGTGGCATAAAGGCAGGGTTGTGTTGGGTGTTATTAACGCTCCAATCATGAATGAATGCTTTTATGCTGTGGCTGGTAGCGGTGCTTGGTGTAATGACAAGCAGATTTTTGTGACAACAAACGATAATCTCGAACAATCGCTGATTGCAACTGGTTTTCCGTACACAATCGCAGAAGATGCTGACGAGATTACAGATCGTTTACGCCGTGTACTGCAAGGTGCACAGGGGATTCGTCGTTTAGGCGCTGCTGCACTTGATTTAGCATACCTTGCAGCCGGACGTTTTGATGCGTTTTATGAAAAGGGCTTGAAGCCTTGGGATACCGCTGCGGGCTGGTTGCTTGTAAACGAAGCTGGCGGTTGGGTAACAGAATATGATGCTTCGAATGACTTCTCTTTGTACTCACCAAATATTTTGGCGAGCAATACGCTTTTGCATGCAGAAATGACAAAGCTTATGTAGCCCAGTGTTTGAATTGTGGTGATATTAGGCAGATGTCGTGAAAATGATGTTTGCACGAATAGCCCACACTAGAACGGGGGTAAGCATGCTTGGAAAATGCTCGTAGAGTGATTGCAGTTCTTCTGCATCCACATATAGTCCATCTTGGACTTCGTCAGGATTAGGCGAGAGCGTTTTTGTGCCGATATTCGCAGAATAGAGTGAAATCCATAATGTTGAATCGTCTATGCGTTCTTGCTGCGATTTTTGGTAATACAGAGAGACTGATGGAATGTTGAGCTCTTTACGGAGTACTCTTTCAGCTGCGGCTTCTAGTGCTTCGTCTGCACCAACATGGGTCGCTGCAGAAATATCCCACATGCCCGGTGCCAATGCTTTATTATCTGACCGTCGTTGCAGAAAAAATTTCCCTTGTTTATTATAGATAAGAACGAAGACAGATTTTATTGCAAGACGTTGCTCATGCGCGGTTGCTGAGGGCATGACCAGTAGAGGTTTGCCACTGCTGTCTACCACTTCAATATGACTCCCACGAGAAGCCGCATTGTCGGTGGACGTGTTTGGATATGTAATGTCTGACATATTTGCTAAGATAGGGCCGCTTGAAGCTAATGGATATGTTTTTTTTCGTTTAGAGAAAAAAGACAGTGCAGAAGTGGCGGCGCTTGAGAAAAAATGTTTTTCAACACCATGGACTGAAAAAGAATTCAGTCTGTCTTTTGACCAAAAGATTTTTAAAGTCTTCGGGTTGAAGAAAGATGATACATTAGTGGCCTATATTGCCATGTATCATACAGTAGATGAGTTGGAAATATTAAACATAGCCACGGATCCGAAACAGAGAAGAAATGGTGCAGGAAAGCGGTTACTTGCTCTTATGCTTTGCATTGGGCAAAAATTAGGTATACAACAGGCGTTTCTAGAAGTGCGCAGAACCAATATACCTGCCATCAATCTTTATGAACAGATGTGCTTCTCTCAAATTGGGGTGCGGAAAAAATATTATAGTGACACCGGTGAGGACGCATTACTGTATAAGTGTACCCTTGCGGACCTCCCCGATAGTCTTTGCTAAGTAAGGAGTAATGACCCATGAAAAAGCTTATGGCTGCAAACTGGAAAATGTTTAAGACTGCTCAAGAAGCTAAAGATACTGCAGCTGGGCTTGTTGAGCTCGTTGGCGAACTCTCTGAAGACAGAGAAGTTGTTGTATTCCCTCCATTTACCGCTCTACATGCTGCAGGTGAAGTTTTCTCCAAGCATGAAGGCTACTCTTTTGGTGGCCAAACTGTATGTGCAGCCTCTGAAGGTGCATTTACTGGCGAAATTTCCCCTGTGATGCTTAAAGACGCAGGTTGTACTTGGGTTCTTACTGGCCATTCTGAACGCCGTGCTCTTTTCGGAGAGACTAGCGAGCAGGTTGGTGAAAAAACAACTTTCGCTCTGAACAACGGCCTTAATGTTTGCCTTTGTATTGGTGAAACTCTTGAAGAACGCGAAGCCGGTGAGCTGGAATCTGTAATTGCTGAACAGCTTGAGAAAGGTTTGGCGACTATTCCGGACACAGAACCAGCACGTCTCGCTGTTGCATACGAGCCGGTTTGGGCTATCGGAACCGGTAAAGTAGCAGGTCCTGAAGAAATTGTAGAAGCTCATGCGATTGTTCGTGCTAAACTTCTTGATATTTTGGGCGGAAAAGCTAATACTACCCGCGTTCTTTATGGCGGAAGTGTAAAGCCAGAAAATGCTACTCAGATCATTACACTTGACAATGTTGACGGTGTATTGGTAGGAGGCGCTTCCTTGAAGGCTGAAAGCTTCAGCAAAATTGTTACTGCTTAGCAACCGATTCGGATTGATATAGCTCTTAGGAGGACGTTTCGTGGAAACCTTGATTCTGACCCTGCACGTTGTGGTCTGTCTTGCACTCATTTTGCTTGTTCTTTTACAGGCTGGTAAAGAGGGCATGGGTGTTATCTTTGGCGGCGGCAACCAGTCTGCGTTTGGCGGCGCTGGTGCAGGCGGTCTTCTAGTGAAGGTTACTGCAACTCTTGCAGCAATTTTCTTCATTACTTCTTTGAGCTACAACTACATTGCTAGTGATCGTACTTCTGATGAATCAACCATCATGAATATTCAGATCGAGCAGAAAGCTCAGCCTAGTCCTGACCAGACAACTAAATAAGTCGATAATGCGCGTTTAGCGCATCCTCAGTAACGCTTGCGTTACATATATGTGCCCAGGTGGTGGAATTGGTAGACACGCTATCTTGAGGGGGTAGTGGGCCACGCCCGTGGGAGTTCGAGTCTCCCCCTGGGCACCATGTACGTAAAGGGATCGCAGAATATATTCTGCGATCCCTTTTTTCGTTCTTATAGATAATAAAAAAGCCCGCGTATGCGGGCTATTTTATTATTCGGATTCGTTTCGTAAGTCGAAAACGCGTTTTGCTTTGCCTTGTGATCGTTCAATGGATCTTGGCTCGACCAGACGTACTTTCGTTGAAACACCGAGGAATTCTTTGATTGTTTTCTGGATGCGCATTTCAATCTGCTGGAGATTTTTAATAGCATCAGAGAAGAGTGATCCGTCAATCTCAACCTGTACTTCAACAGTATCAAGGTTGCCTTGGCGTTTAACAATGATCTGGTAATGCGGTGATGCTCCCTCTGTTTCCAGAATGATAGATTCAATCTGTGAAGGAAACACGTTAACGCCACGGATGATGAGCATGTCATCACTGCGTCCTGTAATACGGTTCATACGAACGTGGGTACGACCACATTTGCACGGAGTGTAGTTTAAGGACGTAATATCGCGTGTTCTGTAACGGATAAGCGGAATGCCTTCCTTTGTCAGGGTGGTGATAACCAGCTCGCCGGTTTCACCTTCTGGAAGCTGTTCGCCCGTTACTGGGTCAATAATTTCCGGCAGGAAGTGGTCTTCGAATATATGCATTCCGTCTTTTGCGACTGCACATTCAATAGAAACCCCAGGTCCCATAATTTCGGAAAGACCGTAAATGTTTACAGCATCAATGCCCATTTTTTCTTGTAAGTCATTACGCATTTCGTCTGTCCATGGTTCAGCGCCGAAAATGCCGACTCGAAGTGGAAGATCGCGCAAGTTGACACCTGCCTGCTGTGCTGCTTCATGTAGTACAAGCCCGTAAGACGGGGTGCTGCAGATTACGGTTGCTCCAAAGTCTTCCATTAGTGAGACTTGGCGCTTCGTTCCGCCGCCGGAAATCGGAATAACAGTAGCACCGAGGCGTTCTGCACCGTAATGCACGCCAAGGCCACCTGTGAATAATCCGTATCCATATGAGTTGTGGATGAAGTCGCTGCGGGTTGCACCGGCTGCCATAAATGAACGTGCCATAAGCTCGGCCCAGTTGTTCACATCTCGTTGAGTATATCCTACAACTGTCGCCTTGCCGGTGGTGCCACTTGAAGCATGGAGACGGACAATATTTTCTTTTGGAACAGCAAAAAGTCCAAACGGGTAGTTGTCACGTAGATCCTGCTTCTCAGTAAACGGGAGTTTAGCCAAGTCGCTGAGGCTTTTGATATCGGCAGGAGTAACTCCCGCCTTAATAAACTGTTCGCGGTACTGAGGAACATTTGCGTACACTCGTTCACAGAGATTCTGTAAACGGCGTAACTGAATTGCTTCTAACTCTTCGCGAGGCAGTGTTTCTTGCTCAACATTAAAAATCATACATGACTCCTGATACAAAAAGAATAAAATAACTACACGGTTCAAGAAAAGTAGTTACCAGATTGCTGGCTCTATCGTTCCTTGAATCTTATGGACCTAGCCAGCGCACTGGCTATATATATGTGCAAACATAGGAGATGCACCATAAGCGGGAGGTGGGTCAAGTCTGTTTTTCAAAATTGTCATTTTTAATGAAAATTCTCTTCCTGTTGTTAATTGCTTATAGGCAGTAAATAACGTAGGAAGGGGCAGGAATTTAAGGCTGGCAAAGTCGGAGACGTGTTTCTACTGACATTGCTGGAAGAGAATTTATCATCCTTTTGCAGCTGCACAGGTACTGTGAGGGGATTAAAATTATAAGCATTGCATGTGTTGCGTGTAGTAGCCTAAGATTTAGCCTGCATTATAAAAGCGCAGCCCTAACGAGTGGATAAAAAATGATTGGAAAGATTGAAAAAAAATACAGTACTGTTTCTTCACAGGAAAAAGTAGCTAAGATTATTGAATGGCTTGAAGCTAAAAAAGCTAGTGATGTTGTAGTTCTTGACCTTGAAGGTGTGAACTCCTTCACTGATGCTGTGGTTATTGCCACAGTAAAATCTGTTCGCCAGTCAAGAGCGTTAGCAGATGAGATTTCTAAGCTTGCAAAGGGTGAAAACTACGAGCACCTGCGCGTTGAAGGTAAAGACAGTAACCAGTGGGTTCTGATTGACCTTAACGACGTTCTTGTGAACATTTTCCAGGAAGACGCTCGTGGCGCCTTTAATCTTGAAAGCCTCTGGGCTGACGCTAAAGTTTTATACAAATCTGAAGCTGAATAGGAATACGCACTATGACACCAACCCTTTTGCTGATTCTTGATGGTTGGGGCATTGCTCCCGCTGGTGAAGGAAACGCAATTTCTCTTGCGAGCACGCCAACTCTTGACTGCTTAGTGGCTGATTATCCGATGTCCCGTCTTGCTTGTTCCGGCCGTGCTGTAGGCCTTCCGGAAGGGTTTATGGGCAACTCGGAAGTTGGACATATGAATATCGGTGCAGGTCGGGTTGTGTTCCAAGATATGACACTTATTGATGTTGCACTTGAAGAGAACAAGTTTCAGAAGAACCTTGTTCTTAATAATGTTATGACATCGGCGAAAGTGAAGGGCGGAACAGTTCATTTAATGGGACTGGTTTCTGATGGTGGTGTTCATAGTCACTTCAATCACCTCGTTGCTTTGCTTGAAATGGCAAAAGCAATTGAGGTTGATGTATGCGTGCATGTGTTCCTTGATGGTCGCGACACTTCTCCTACAAGCGGACTTGGTTTTGTAAAGCAGCTTCTTGAAGCTATAGAGCGTATTGGTGCAGGTCGAATTGCATCTATTTCCGGTCGCTACTATGCGATGGATCGTGACAAGCGTTGGGATCGCAACCAGCTTGCGTGGGATTGCTTTGTGCATGGCAAAGGCAAAACCACATCAGATCCATTGAAAGCTATTCAGGATTCTTACGACGAAGGAATCACGGATGAATTTTTCATTCCAACATCTATTATAGCAGAAGGCGGCGAGCCGATTGCAATGAAAGATGGTGATTCTGTTTTTATGTTCAACTTTAGAGCAGACCGTATGCGCCAGATTGCTCAGGCAATGTGCGTTGACAGTTTTGTTGATTTTGAACGTGGAGACTTCCCTAAGCTTTCTGCACTCGCCTCTATGACTTGTTATGAAAAATCTTTTGGGTTGCCTGTAGCATTCGCAAAAGATGATTGCCCTGATCCATTAGGAGAATTGGTAGCTAAACAAGGCGTGAAGCAGCTTCGTCTTGCGGAAACAGAAAAGTATGCTCATGTAACATACTTTTTCAACTGTGGCCGTGAAGAGCCTTTTGAAAATGAAGACCGGGAACTTGTCAGCTCCCCTCGTGATGTAGCCACATATGATCTGAAACCTCAGATGAGTGTTGAAGAGGTTACAGAGAAGCTTGTCACAGCGATTACATCTAAAGAATATTCATTTATCGTGTGCAACTTTGCCAACCTTGATATGGTTGGGCACACCGGAATTATTGATGCTGCAATCGAGGCGTGTGAAGCTGTTGATGCATGTGTTGCTAAGGTGCTGGATGCCGTCCATGCAAGCGGTTGGAGAGCACTTGTCACTGCAGACCATGGGAATGCAGAAGAGCTGCGTAACGCTGCTGGCAACACACACACCGCGCATACAACGAACCCCGTCCCGGTAGTACTTATTGATGAAAGTGCTTCGTGGAAACTTCGTGAAGATGGAATTTTAGGCGATATCGCGCCAACAATTCTTGATATGTGGAATATTGAGCAGCCTGCTTCAATGAACGGAAAAAGTCTTATCTGTAAGGACTAAGCATGAGCAATTCACAGAAACCGATTTCTCCTGTTAAGCCTGTCGGGATGGAAGTTATCTTCTTTTACCCTTGTCCACACTGTGACCGTAAAGTACCAATTATAGGTGCTGTACAACCATCAATGGAACGCTGTGATGCTTGCCAGAACATTTTTCCGATTGTTCCAGTTGACCGACGTACTCTTCAATATTTGAAGATATCGTTAGCAGACGGCGGGGCAGCAATTGATCCCGACTTTATGTAGAATCAGTTTTTCATTTAAAGAATAAAAAAAGCGGAACCTAGAAATTATCTAGGTTCCGCTTTTTTTATGCACAGTGTGCTTGTAAATTTACTTTTTCGCGTTGTTGTATGCTTCAGTAATTCTGTCCTTAATGTAGGCGCGCATTGCAGCATCGTCTTCATCAAGGTTAAAGCAGCACGCATCTTCACCCATCAGTCCGCCAGGTACCCAATCGCCAAGTTCATCCGCGTCATTGATCATATCTGCATAGAAGCAAACAGAAAGCCAGCGGTCTTCTGGATCATCATCTACTACATCTACAAGTACAAAAAGTTCGCGTTCAGTCTGCTTGTCGTGTTTTGCACGCAAAGAGAAGCTTACACCGGGTCTGCCCTTGAAGGATAGATTTGCACCTTCAAAAGAAAGCAGAAGGTCTTTGTAGCTTGCAAATGCCGCTTTTGTCTTAGCTTCAGATTCAGTCCAACCTTCAAGAAGGGCATCAAGCTCTTTACAATGGGAATTGTCAGTAAACATACATCTCTCCTGAATAGAGTGTCGTAACATTAATTACTAAAAGCACTAAAATTTCTCACGAGAGGGGCAGTGTGTCAATACTGATTCATCATTCAGTTGAATATCAAATTATGTATAATGTACGCATGTTAGGGATAATCCGATAATAAGAAAATAAACATTTTGGTTAAACAACTAGCCAGCTATAACAACTTTCGTACTGTAGCAAGAATTATTGATATAGGTAGTAATACAGACTGTTAGTGATTGTTTTTTCAATTTTGCTAATTCGCGTTGAACAATTCTGTAAGAAATGTGTAGACATTTTTGTGATCTAAACGTAGTTCGGACGTAACGAATGGGAAGTGAAAGCCCTGATGTAGGTTGCCGTTTTACAAATTTGAGATTTAGCACCCCGACGATTCTGCTAAAAATATCGTCTGCTGCTTTTGTATTCTTCAAATTGTAATGGTATATTTGCTGAAAGAAGCATTCACTATTTGAGTGTCAAATTTAGTCGAGGTGTTGCTATGGAAAATCGTGAACAGTGGGGATCCCGTGCGGGATTCATTCTTGCTGCTGTAGGCTCTGCTATTGGTTTGGGTAATATCTGGCGTTTCCCGTACATGGCGTACGAAAACGGCGGTGGTGCATTCTTTATTCCTTATATTTTTGCACTGCTGACTGCAGGTATTCCATTTATGATCATGGAATTTGGTCTTGGTCATAAATATAAAGGTTCTGCTCCAAAAGTTCTTGCCGCTGTTAATTCAAAATACGAATGGCTTGGTTGGGTACAGATTGTTATCGCAGCAATTATCGCAGTATACTACGCTGCTGTAATTGGCTGGACAATTAACTACCTTGGTTTCTCTTTTGATGGCGCATGGGGTGCTGACACTAAAGGGTTCTTCTTTGGTGAGTACCTTGGTCTTACTTCTTCTCCAACAGAGCTCGGCGGAATTCGCTGGCCTATTTTTGGTGCCTGTGCACTTACTTGGGGTTTAACTTGGCTTGCTTGTACTTCCGGTATCCGCGGTGGTATTGAGCGTGCTTGTAAGATTCTTATCCCGCTTCTTTTCGCACTCGTACTCGTGTTCATCGGTCGTGTAATCACACTGCCAGGTGCAACCATGGGTCTTGATTTCCTCTTTACTCCAGATTTTTCTAAGTTGACAGACTTTAGTGTTTGGGCTGCTGCATATGGTCAGATTTTCTTCTCGCTGTCCATTGGCTTTGGTATCATGATCGCATACTCAAGCTACCTGCCTAAGAACGCTGATATTTGTAACAACGCAGCGATGACTGTATTTATTAACTGTGGCTTCTCTATGCTCGCTGGTATTATGATCTTCTCAGTACTTGGTAGCATGGCTCATTCCACAGGTCAGGCAGTGTCTGATGTTGCTGGTGCTGGTGTAGGTCTTGCCTTCATCACTATCCCGGCTGCTATCAACACCATGCCGGCACCACTGTTCTTTGGCTCTGTGTTCTTCCTGTGCCTTACAATGGCTGGTGTTAGTTCTCATATTTCTATTGTTGAAGCTGTTACCTCTGCTTTGATCGATAAGCTTGGTTCTTCTCGTAGAACGGTAGTAACTGCAATCTGTATTGTTGGCTTTGCTCTGACGACAGTATTTACCACTGGCGCAGGCTTGTTGATCCTCGACATCGTTGATCACTTTATCAACAACATTTGTTTGCTCTTCGCAGCTCTTGTAGAAATTGTTCTTATGAGTTGGATTATCGGCCTTGATGGAGTACGTGATGATGTTAATAAGCATTCCGACTTCTCCGTAGGCAAACTTTGGGCATTTAGCCTGCGTATCATCACAGTACTTGTTCTCGGCTACACCTTCCTTTCTAGCCTCTACAATAAAGTGACTGTACCGTACGGTGGATACCCAATGACTGATCTTGTGATGTTCGGCTGGTCTATCTTGCCTCTCGCAATTTTGGTTGCAATCTTCCTTCAGAAGAAACAATCACATAAACAGTTCCAGCATTACTCTTAATAGCTTTTAAGGAGAAAATCCTATGACTACATCTGCAATCATTATGATGGTAATTGGTCTTGGCGTAACTTGGGGCGGAGCAGCATTCTGTATCTCCCTCGCTATCCGAAATCGCGAAGTTTAGATCGTAAGATCATATAGAAAACGAAAAGACGCTGTTCTAGAACAGCGTCTTTTTTTGCGTTTTGTTCATGAAACTAACGTTCTGTTTTCTACTACTAAGATACCAAGGGAGGTAGGGCTAATGTCATTCTCACGAAGTACTCCTGTCCCTCTAACAAAATTGTATATGAAGATTTCCGTTACTTTCATCAGAGGGATGATTCTAGGATTCTGATGGTGATCGTTGGACACTTCTATGGACTGTTGGTGTATACCTCATGGAACCGAGGACATAGAGGAAGCGAAGAGTAATCTTGTTGCATGGCATTCCTTACAAGAAAGCGATAACAATCCACCACAGATTGCAGGAAGTAGGAGTGTAATAGGGTAGAAAGTAAGCCAGAAGGAAGATCTGAGGAGGGGCTAATCTTGTGAAAGATAAAATTCAAATACAAAAAAACCTCGCCGAAGCGAGGTTTTTAGTTACGTCTAAGTCGTTCTTACTTATTCATAGAAATAAAGAACTCGTTATTGCTTTTGGTCTTGCGCATTTTGTTAAGCAAGAAGTCCATGCTGTCAATGGTAGACATTGGAGCAAGGATTTTGCGAAGAATCCAAATTTTGTTAAGCATTTCTGTACCAAGAAGGAGATCTTCCTTACGAGTACCAGTGCGGTTGATATCAATTGCCGGGAACACGCGTTTTTCAGCGAGATGACGGTCAAGGTAGATATCAAGGTTGCCAGTGCCTTTAAATTCTTCAAAGATGACTTCGTCCATGCGGGAACCAGTATCAATGAGAGCAGTGGCGATGATAGTCAAGCTACCACCTTCTTCGAGGTTACGTGCTGCGCCAAAGAAACGCTTTGGGCGTTGCAGTGCGTTAGCATCGAGGCCACCGGAAAGAACACGGCCGGAAGATGGGGTAACTGCGTTGTATGCACGTCCAAGACGAGTAATGGAATCGAGCAAAATAACAACGTCTTTACCACGTTCTACAAGGCGCTTTGCTTTTTCCTGAACCATTTCTGCAACCTGTACGTGGCGCTGTGGTGGTTCATCAAAAGTAGAGCTGATAACCTCAGCGTTCTTAACCGTACGCTCCATATCAGTAACTTCTTCAGGGCGTTCATCAATAAGCAGGATGATAAGATAAACATCCGGATTATTAGCATTGATGGAGTTAGCCAATGATTGAAGAAGAATAGTCTTACCAGTTCGTGGAGGAGCAACAATCAGACCACGTTGTCCACAGCCAATTGGGGCCATGAGGTCAATGACTCTGCCGGAAAGGTTTTCTTTTCCGTTTTCCATTACGAGCTGGCGCTCTGGATAGATAGGAGTGAGGTTATCGAAGAGAACGAGGTTGCGAGATTTTTCAGGTGGTTCAAAGCCAATTTCATTGACTCTGAGCAGGGCAAAGTAGCGTTCGCCTTCTTTAGGCGGTCTAATTTGACCTGAAACTACATCACCTTTTCGCAGACCGAAGCGTCTGATCTGAGAAGGGGAAACATAAATGTCATCCGGCCCAGGCATGTAGCTGTACATTGGCGAGCGTAAGAAACCAAACCCATCAGGAAGGATTTCGAGAACGCCCTCACCAAAGATGGCTCCATTTTGTGCAGCACATTTTTGCAGTAAAGCAAAAATAAGCTCCTGCTTGCGCATGTTGCTCGGGTTCTCAATTTCATACTCTTTGGCAAGTTCCATCAGCTCTGCTGCTGGTTTGCGCTTAAGTTCTGAAAGGTTGAGACCTTCACTTGGATCTGCATTTGGATCGGGAGTAAATTGAGGCGCTGGGGCTCTCCGTGATCTATCGCCACGGGAAGCAGCAGGAGGAGTTCTTCGTTTGCGAGCTGTAGGTCGGTCTGATGTTGACGCAGCCCTACGAGGTCTTTCCTGCTTCGCTTCTTCGACGTCTTTTCTTGTTGCCATATAGACTCAAAGGAATGGTTTAATTTGAATAGAAATGTACAAGCGTACATAGAGGAGCTATGAGACATAGCCGATGACATAGTTTGGGAAGTTTTGTGCGTCCCCCGACGGAAGGACAAAGACGTTGAGCAGTGTCAAATGGGGGGGACTGAAGAAAACGTGTAACGTATATAGAAGAAAGTAGCTTATCAGGAAAAAAATGACAAGAAAGTGTGACTATTTTTTTTCCTGTGCAGCAATTACGTCTGCAAACATTTCTTCAATTTGTTTTTGAACAGCGTCTTGGGTGGTGTCTGTAGCGTGGGCAACTTCAAGGGTAATGAGACCCATTGCCTGTTCTAATAAGCGACGCTCACCGAATGAAAGTTCTTTATCCTTACCGATAAGCAAAAGTTCTTTAAGGACGTATGCTACGTCTTCAAGAGCGCCACTTTTCAGTTTGTCGGAATACTCACGGTAACGGCGGTTCCAGTTCTGACCAGTATAGCCAGTGAACCCTGAGCGATCATCGAGAGATTTAAGAAGATCAAGAGCCTCTTCATGTGTGCACAGTGGACGCAACACATTGGTTGCGGTTGTAACTGGCACCATAAGAGTCACATTGTTGCTCAGTATCCGGATGAAGTAGAATTCAGCCTCGGTACCGCCAACAGTCTGAGTCTCGATTCTTTCTACTTTGCCTACACCCTGAGCTGGGTATACTACTAATTGATCCTGAGCGAACACAGCGAATCTCCTTGCAATATCTGCGTTACATCGTGAAACGCGAATCACACTCTAACGCAATAAGCACTAAGAGTCTATGGTTATCTAATCGAAGAATTAGGGAAGCTTAAAGGCGTTGGTTATTTTCACCGCTTCGTCAAAACCTGATGAAACAAACGCTTCAAGACCTTTACGGGCACCTTCAAGAACCATTTCTACGTCTTCGCTTTCGGTTTTAGTGAAGCGGTTAAGAACGTAGTTAGAAACGGATCCATGTTCCGGTTTGCCTATACCAAGACGCATGCGATTAAAATTGCGACTTCCAAGGTGCTGTTCAATGGAGCGTAATCCATTGTGTCCAGCGTGGCCGCCACCGATTTTAAATTTCATTCGCCCTAGTGGTAGGTCTAGTTCGTCATGCAGTACAATAACCTGTTCAGGTTCAATGTCGAAGTAGTTACACGCATGGCCGACAGCTTCACCGGAAAGGTTCATGTAGGTCATTGGCTTTATGATAAGCCAGAAGTTGCGGGATGTGCCTATTCTGCATTTCCATGCATCATATTTTTTCTTTCCGATGGAAAGGGGAGAGCATGCATCTGGCGAAAAACGCTGGGCATCTTTCAAAAGGTGGTCTGCAACCATAAATCCGAGGTTGTGCCGGGTATTGTCGTATTCTTTACCCGGGTTACCCAATCCAACGATTACTCCGGAAATATTCATAGCTATCCTGTTAAGCAATCCAATAAAAAGGAAATGGCCTCATACCGAAGCATGAGGCCAACGATTTCACAAGGAATTCGCTTAAGCTTCTTCTTCTTCGTCAGTTGCTGCAGAACCACGACCTGGTACTACTGCAAGTACTTTGAAGTCGTTATCGTAGTAAGCAGTAACGTTTTCTGGAAGTTCGATATCGCTAACGTTGAGGAATGTGTGGATGCTGTAATCAGTAACATCAACAACAATTTCGTTAGGGATGTCTGCAGGCTTAGCAGAAACAGTGATAACCTGACGGTATTCTTCAAGACGACCGCCGAGTTTAACACCTTTGGATTCGCCAGTTGTGCGAACAGCAACTTTAATGCGAATTTCTTTATCAGCATCTACGCCGTAGAAGTCAACATGCTGGAGACGGTTTTTGAACGGGTGACGCTCAAGTTTCCAGATAAGACATTCTTTAGTTTCGCCTTCGATATCAAGTTCGATAACGTTGGTAAGACCAGCTTTTTCGTAAAGCTTGATCAATGCCATTTCGTCCATCTGAACTGGAACGTTGTCACCGGAAGTGCTGTAAAAGATACCAGGAACGTTGCCAGCTAAACGAAGCTGACGGTTTGCACCTTTACCAAGACCTTCACGTTTTGCAACGGAAAAAGTAATTTTTTCTGACATGTAATAGCTCCTTTGAGGTTCCACCACGAGATGTTTCACTCGCTGCAGACACGTTCTTTATACGAAAAGAACGCTAACGGAGGATTCCGTATGGATATTATGAATTGCTTTAGCAAGAAGGCCTGCAATAGAGAGGACTTCAAGTTTATCGCAATGATCGAGTTTGTCGCCGAGCTCAATAGTATCGGTAACAAAAACTTTTTTGAAAGCTGAATTACAAAGACGGTCAATGGCTGGACCGGAGAGAACCGGGTGTGTAGTACACGCCATAACTTCTTTGGCACCGTTGCTCATAAGAACGTCAGCTGCAGCACACATGGTACCAGCAGTATCGATCATATCGTCGACAACGATGGCTATTTTATCTTTTACATCACCGATAACGTGCATTGCCTGAGCCTGGTTAGGCTTGTCACGACGTTTGTCGATGATTGCGAGGCCAGCGTTAAGACGTTTTGCGTAAGCACGCGCACGTTCAACACCACCAGCATCAGGAGAAACCAAAACGATCTCGCCTTTTTCGCTCTGAATGCCACGAAGGCGGTCAAGCATAACTGGCGCAGCGTAGAGGTTGTCTACAGGAGCATCAAAGAAGCCCTGAATCTGGCCTGCATGGAGGTCTACGGTTACAAGGCGGTCCATGCCAGCAGTAGTCAGGAAGTCCGCAACAACTTTTGCACTGATAGGCGCACGAGGAGCAACTTTGCGATCCTGACGTGCGTATCCGTAGTAGGGAACAACTGCAGTCACGCGGCCAACACTAGCACGCTTGAGGGCGTCGAGCATAAGACAAAGCTGCATGAGGTTATCGTTAACAGGCGCAGAAGTAGAGAGAACAACAAATACGTCGTCGCCTCGTACGTTTGCACCGATCTCGATGCGGCATTCGCCATCGCTGAAAGTTTCACAAAGGGTTGGAGTAAGCTCGCAGCCTAAGTGGCTACAGATAGCTTCTGCCAACGCAGGATTGGAAGAGCCGGTGAGGATTTTTAGATCGCCGTTCATGATACCATACTGGGGTTATAGTTAGTTATCTGTAAAAATGGTTGGGACGGCAGGACTTGAACCCGCGGATGTCGGGACCAAAACCCGATGCCTTACCAACTTGGCTACGTCCCAGTATTACAGATGGTGGATATATGTGGCAACGCCATCAGCCTCTAAGGCCGTTGCAGCACTAGCAGCCTGTTCCATCTCTCGATACAAAGCAAAGATGCTTGAACCGCTTCCACTCATAACAGCGCCTTCAGCGCCAAATGCCATGAGTTTGTCTTTGTACGCCCGCAGCTTCGGAAAGGCCGAGTATACCACCACTTCAAAACTATTAAAAAGCCACAAGGCACGAGAGGAGTGCTTTCTATCTTTTGACGTTGTAGTTGTCAAGATTTCTTTCTTATTATCGCTCATACGATCAGTTAGCATAGCCTTGTCCCAAGCCGCAAATGCCCACGGTGTGGAGATGCTGACGTCAGGACAAATAAGTACAAGAAAATATCCGGAAAGAGAGACATCAGACGGTTTGAGACGGTCACCGATGCCTGTTGCGTGTGCCGGAATATTGTTCAGGAAAAATGGTACATCTGCTCCAATTGTCGCAGCAAGGGCGTTGAGTGATTCCGGAGAAAGTGCATTTTTCGGACAATACTTATTGAGATAATTGAGCATAACTGCAGCATCAGAGCTTCCGCCTCCAAGACCCGCGCCATCTGGAATACCTTTTTCAACAGATATTTCAAGATCAGGCTTCCAGTCTGTTGCAGCACAATATTTCTCCCAGCATTTATACATAATGTTTTTTTCAGGAGGAATAGAGAGCCCCGGGCAATCAAGAAGAAGCCCGCTTCCAGCAGCGCCTTTAGAAATTGTTATTATGTCAAATGGCTTTGGAAGGGGAAAAAAGAGGGTATCAAGTTCATGGTATCCGTCTTCACGAACGCCAGTAATTTCTAAATGCAGGTTGATTTTGCATCCAGCGCGCAATGTTACCAAGTCTGGTTGTGTAAGAGGCATATTATGCACTAATGGTTTCGATCGTGAGATTCTCGTTGGTGAATACGCATATTTCTGAAGCAATCGCCATTGAGTGGCGGCAGATCTCTTCCGGAGCCATTTCGGTGTTACGCTGCAATGCACGTGCTGCGGAAAGGGCATATGCGCCACCGCTACCAATTGCTGCGATGTTGTCATCAGGTTCGATAACATCACCGTTACCACTGATGATGAAGATGTATTCAGCATCTGCAACGATCAGCATTGCTTCAAGTTTTCGTAGATATTTATCAGAACGCCAATCTTTAGCCATTTCAACAGATGCGCGTAACAAGTTGCCGCCAAACTCTTCAAGTTTAGCTTCGCAACGCTCAAACAAAGTAAATGCATCTGCTGTTGCTCCAGCGAAACCAGCGATTACTTTATCACGGTAGATGCGGCGCACTTTGCGTGCCTGATGCTTCATAACAATGGACTGTCCCAAAGTTACCTGACCGTCACCTGCTACTGCAACACCGTTAGCATTTTTTACCGCTAGAATAGTTGTTCCACGAAGTTCCATGACTAATCCTTATATTGTACTTGTCGAATATGAATCGAAGTTATTTAGATTGAGAGAGAATATGCTTTTTTTGCCAAAAGGCAGAGGCAAAATAAAAATTATTTCCAGTAGGCAGCTCGTTCATCTCGTTGCTTTTTAATTAATTCAAGAGCGGATGTCTGCTTTTGATTACTAGCAAGCGCTTCGGCTTTTTTGATATGATATGCTGTTTTCTTCGCGTCATTGCGGTACAGCGCGCTGTATGCAAGATGTAGGTGTCCATTAAATTGGTCACCGCTTTGTCCGAGCATTTTTCCATAGAAAAAATGTACTTCTGAATCTTCAGGTAGTGTCCGTAAAATTTTCTTGTAATAGGTGCCCGCAGATTTGGCATCACCTTTGTCGTTCAATAGACGGGCATAGAAGAACAGCGTCATCAAGTCTTCAGGGTTCCGTACGGCAGCCTTTTGGAGCAGGAAAATTGCTTTCTTAGTATCACCCTTGGTGTAGTGGAATTTGCCTGCCTCACGAAGAATTAAGTAGTCTTTTGGTGCGCCTTCTAATGCTTTATCAAAATATGTAGCGGCTTTTTTTACTTTGTTAATCCTTGCCGAGGCAATACCTTGCCCCATGAGAACGAGCGGTGTCTGTTCTTGATTTGCAAAATAGGAGAGTGCCGTTGACGCATCGGTGAACTGTGAACGAATGAGAGTTTGCACTCGTTTGAACCGCGCGTCATCTTCAGGGCGGTTTTGTAGTTCCATTGGCAAAGAAGCAACTCGGTCGGCGAGGTAGTTTTGACGTTCTTCTACGTCCGGGTGAGTTGATAAATAGGTCGGCATATTGGAGCCGGACTCCCATTTTCGTCTGCGGATTTTAGCAAAACTGCTGGAAAGCCCTTTGGGATTGTATCCTGCTTCAGTAAGATAAATAAGTCCCATTTGATCAGCTTCTCGTTCGTCAGCACGGCTATAATTGAGCAATGCTGCCTGACCTGCTGCCATAGAGCCGGTAATAAGACCACTGGCAACTTCACCCCCGTTGCCTGTTGTTGCACCAAGCACGGCACCAGCGAGCATCCCTACAAGGCTCATAATTTGAACTTTTTGCGATTTTTCAATGCGTTGTGCGATGTGTCGTTGTGTGATGTGCGCAAGTTCGTGAGCAAGAACACCCGCAAGTTCGGATTCGTGTTCCATTTCCAACAACATAGCTGTGTGGACAAACACGTAGCCCCCCGGCACAGCAAATGCATTAAGGGTATCGTTTACGATAACATTAATTTCAAATGGGAATGGTTGGGGAGGGATGTTTTTTTGGAGCCTTTTCAATATGCCGTTGGCATATGATACGATCTCTGGATCCTCAATAATTGGCATTCTGGATTTAATGAGAATGCTGAATTTTTTGCCAAGCTCAACTTCTTCTTTTACGCCGAAATCTCCGAACGCATCAAGAATATTAGCTTTTGCTAGATGGACAGGCGGTAATAAGACAGTAAGCACTGCAACAAAAGTGCACAAGAGGTTCTTCCAGAATGGAGTATTGTTCGTTGTGAAATAATGCTGCAGTGCTTTTTTCATAGTTAGATTACATCCCATACAGGGCCGGTAGGTGTATCGCGTACATCCACGCCCAATTCGGTAAGTTTTCCACGGATAGTGTCAGCAGCTTCAAAGTCTTTGTTCTTGCGAGCTTCGAGGCGCTGTACCATTAGTTCTTCAAGAGCATCAATGGAGATGTTTTTACGTGTAGCGCGCTTCATCTTGAGATCCAGCAGGAAGGACTCTGCATCAAGACCGAACAGGCCGAGCACTGCACTCCATTTGGTGAAATCAGCGGTAAAGCGTTCGAAGAGTTCTTTAGCATCTTCGGACTTGCGCATGCCTTTATCTTCAATGATACGGTTCATAAGACGCACAAGAGTAAAGATATGGCCGGTTGCACCAGCAGTGTTCATATCATCAGCCATAGCTGCATCAAATGCAGCGCACTGGTCTTCGTACTCTTTGAGAACATCTTCAGGCAGAGCAGCTTTGCTCCACTTGGATTTGTTGAGTTCGTTAAGAACTGCAAGCTTGGTTTCGTAAATGCGCTTAATGCTCTTTTCAGCTTCGTCCATAGCAATAAAGCTAAAGTCGATAGGACTGCGGTAGTGCTTAGTGAGCAAGAAGAAACGAAGCACTTCTGGAAGGTAGGACTCCAGAATGTCACGGATGGTTTTGAAGTTGCCAAGAGACTTGGACATCTTTTCAGAATCAATCTGTACAAAACCGTTGTGAACCCAGTAGCGTGCCATTTCTGTCTCGGAAGCAGCTTCGCTCTGTGCAATTTCATTTTCATGATGTGGGAAAATAAGATCAAGTCCGCCGCCGTGAATATCCAATGGCAACGGCATGTGACGATGACTCATTGCCGAACACTCGATATGCCAGCCAGGACGACCTTGTCCCCAAGGGCTTTCCCAGGAAGGTTCTCCCGGTTTTGCGCCTTTCCAGAGAGCAAAGTCGAGTGGATCTTCTTTTTCATCACCGGGTGTAACTCGTGCACCGGAGCGCATGTCATCAACATCACGACCGGAGAGTTTGCCATAGTCTTTGAATTCGCGAACACGGAAGTACACGTCTCCGGATTCAGTAGAGTATGCCTTGCCTTTTTCGATCAAGGTTTCACACAGTGCGATCATGTCACCGATGTGTTCAGTACATTTAGGCTCAATGTCAGCACGAAGAACGTTGAGAATATCCATGTCTTCATAGAAGGTCTGGATGTATTTTTCTGCGATTTCAGTGCTGCTCAAACCTTCTTCGTTGGCGCGTTTGATGATTTTATCATCAACGTCGGTGAAGTTACGTGCAAACAAAACTTCAAGACCAGTGCTGCGAAGGTAGCGAACCAGAACGTCAAAAACTACTGCAGATCGAGCGTGACCAATATGACAAAGATCGTATGCGGTAATACCACATACATACATGTTCACTTTGCCTTCAGTAAGAGGAGTAAAAATCTCTTTTTTGTGTGTCAGAGTATTATAGAGCTGCATGGTCGTAGGATTCCTTCTACGCTTTGTCGAACTGGTCAATGCGACGCTGGTGACGGCCGCCTTCAAATTCGGTTTCTAAGAAAAGTTCAGCAAGATTTATGGCAACACCAGGGCCAGTAACACGTTCACCAAGGCAAAGTATGTTTGCATTGTTGTGCTGGCGGGTAAGGCGGGCATGAAATTCGTTTGTTGCAAGCGCAGCACGAATGCCCGGAATGCGGTTGGCAGCCATAGACATGCCAATACCGGTGCCGCAAATAAGAATACCAAGCGCGTTTTCTTCCAGAACCTTTGTACAGACTTTCTCTGCGTACATTGGATAGTCTGTGCTTTCGGTGGAATAGCAACCCAAGTCTTCAACGTCGTAGCCTTTCTTGATAAGGTCTTCTACGATAACGACTTTAAGGGCAAAGCCACCATGATCTGCGCCGATAAATACTTTTTTAGACATTATTACCTCTATGTTACTGGCGGCGTAATCGCCGAGTTATGCTTCTTGCTTATGCGCTTCTTTTAGACGCGCAATTTCTTCTTTTAAAAAACTGATTTGCTTTGCAGCGCTGGTCATTTCAAAAGATGGGATAGCAGGTTTCTCTTCATTTTCTTCAAGATGGTACGAAGTCACCTTGCCGAGTGCTGCATACTCTTGCTCTAAGCGCTTTTCAAGCTGCTTTATTTCAAAAGAGTGAAGAATGTCAGAAAACATGCGTTTCATGTTCTGTTTCCAGACGGAAATACCAAAGCAAAGGTTTTGGAAAACAGATTTATCTTTTTCAGGTGTGGAAGTATCAGACATGATTTCCTCGTATAGTTTGCAATGCAATTGAGCATCTTACGGCGACGACTGTTTATTAAACGGGATAAATAGTCACTGCACAGTATAAAAGTAGTTCCAATGGTTATGGTCTCATTGCTTCAAGTTTGGTGTCAGGTGGCAACGTGAGCTCAAGAGCTTGTGCTTCAAAGGGGACGGCAGGATTTGAACGGTCTTTTATTAAAAAAAGTGCGCTTCGTTCAGTTCCGGCTATTACTCTGATCTTATCCGGCAGGCCATGGTCATATTCCTCAAAGGAAATAGACATGGATTTTCCTTTTTGTTCCCAGACAAGGGGAACTCCCTGTTTATTTAAGACAAGAATGCCATCAGTCAACTTTGGTGACGATTTTTTGTTCTCAGGTTGTGTAGGGAATGTATACGCAATATTAGTGGTCCCTTCAACATATGCAGTGTCGTACATTTTGGGGAACAGATCTGCGTAGTTGCCTCGTAAAAGAGCGACAATGTCTTGAACTGATATGGGTACAGGTAGGCCCATACGTACCAGTAGTTCCTGGCCTGAATCTGAGTAGACTGCGCGCTTGCTATCTGGTTCGAAAATCACAGACCGTGAATCACTGATACGTAAGCTTGCTACAACAGACCCAAATGGTCCGAGGATATCTATGCGGACAGGATTATTTCCGTTTCCCCACATTCTCAGTGAAGCTCTATTGCTTGAGTCCGGTGTTTTAAATCGGAAAGAGGCACTGATGCTGAAGGGAACTTCGGTTGATCTTCTTTCTGCACTTGCACGGTATTTCGCCCATACTTGTTCTGCTTCGGTCTGAGGCGCCGGCTGGTCTATGCGTAATTGGGGTGCATGTTGTGCACAGGCACTTAACAAAAGAATGACGGAAACCACAGAAGTCAAGCGAAGCAGTCTTTTCATTTATAAGTCCTTGAGTTTTTGTCTGATCAGCTCTGGGTTACTATGCCCTTTAAGTGCTCGCTGGTAGCCTTTTCGAGCTTCGGCATCATTTTTACGCTTTTTCGCAATATCACCATAATGTTCCCAAATTGTTGGGTCATTTGTACCAAGAGTTACGGCTTGAGTGATATATGTCCATGCGTTTTTGTAGTCATCGCGTAAATAATAAACCCACGCTAACGAATCAAGGATATAAGGCTGCCCCGGAGCAAGGTTTGCCGCGGTGCGAACCAGTACTAAAGCTCGATCTAGATCCTTGCCCTGTTCGGCAAGGGTGTAGCCGACAAAATTCAGCGCCTTGAAATATTCAGGATCGTCACTGATGACTTGTTCCATTATCTCAAGTGCACGTTTTTTATCACCAATAGTGTGGTAGATGGAGCCGTTGGTAAAGAGTAGTTCCTGATCATTAGGCCAAATGGCAAGAGCCTCTTTGATGGTTTTTAAAGCATCCTGAGGGCGTTTGGCAGCCATGAGTAATTCGGTTTCCAGTTCGAGAATAAAGCGACTTCTTGGGTCACGTTCCCGAGCTGCCTGTACCAATTCGATAGCTTCGCTCGTTTTACCTAGTTCATATAAAAGACGACTTCTAAATTCTAAACTTTTTGTCCAGCTAGGGTTGTCCTGCGGGATATTGTTAAGCAGTTCAAGCGCCTTGTTCAGATCTTTTTCATATTCGAAAGCAATAAGAGCAAGATGGAAGAACACTTCAACAGGCTGTTTGATTTCAGCAAACGGTTGAAGCATTATTTTAGCTTCTTTGTAAAACCCTTCGCTAATGAATATTGTAGCTGCTTCCAGCATAAACTCGTTAGACGCGGGGCCAATCTCTACAAGCTCAAGAGCTTTGGCAGGGTGGTTAAGCTTAAGATTCAGATTGATGAGGCGCAGCCAGCTTATCTCGTTAGAGGTGTCTGCGGTAATAAGCTGTTCGTACGCCTGCTCTGCAAGGATGTAGTCCTGTTTAAGTTCATACAGTCGTGCAAGCTCGGACCATGCTTCCAGCAGGCGACCTTTTTGTTCTGTCGCTGCAATCAGTTCTTTTTCTGCATCATCATACTTTTTTAATTGCATGAGTGCTTTGGCAAGAAAGAGGCGAGTAGTTGGAGAACGAAATTTTTCATCACTTTCCCGGAAGGCATCAACAGCTTCAGGGAATTTTCCGCTATCGAAGTACAACAAGCCGATTGCGCGATATGCATCGTCGGACTTAGGGTGTGCTTCGAGGTAATCTCTCATAACCTCAACGGAATCTTCCAGATTATTTTCCAGTCTGTAAGATTCTGCTTTAAGCAGAACAAGCTGAAAGTTCTCAGGATAAGCACGAGTGCCTTGAACAGCTACTTTACGACCTGTGATGGTCTTACCGTTGCGAAGGTAGAAGTTTATTGCTTCTACATACACTTCCGGTGGAGGAGAGAGGGTAAGGAGGGTAGAGAGTGCGTCTTCAGCTTTGCTGTAGTCGTTTTCTCTCGTTGCTTCCTCAAAGAGTAAGTAGTGATAGGTTGTAGCAGCTTCTGCGTTAAGAATTTCGGAAGTTGCAGACTGCGGTTCAGGCATGTTTGTGGCACATCCAGAGACGAGCAACAAAGCGCAGAAGGACATGATAACAGAACGAAAGCGCTTGTTATTTGTACGCATAGTAAGAATCCATAATTAGGGATAGAAGTTTGGGGTAGTTGGAAGCACCCCTAGCGCTGAATCCAATCTTTAGAAAAGTCTTTAATTTCTTTAAACAGATGATCCCGAATTTTTTGCAGCAATCGTGCTTCAATTTGTCTGACACGCTCTCGGGTAATCCCGAACTGTTCTCCGATTTCACGTAACGTAACCGGATCGTCAGACAAAAGTCGTTTGTGCAGAATCTCGAGTTCTTTTTCGTTAAAAGTATGTTCGATTTCGTTAATTTTCTGCGTAAGCATTTCTGCCATTTGTTGATCAGAAAGAATGTCTTCGATACCCGGTCCAAGAGCTGGAAGAAAATCCATTCTCGTGGCGCCGCCTGCATCATCACCAATAGGGATGTTGAGGGACATATCGGAAGCATCGAGACGCTGCTCCATTTCAACAACTTGTTCTTCTGACACGTTGAGTTTTTTAGACAACGTTGCAGCGTCTGGGTCGAACCCTTGTGAAATAAGGCGTTGGCGTTCTTTGTTCAGGTTGTAGAAAAGTTTACGTTGGGCTTGTGTAGTGCCAACTTTAACAAGTCTCCAATTATCCATAATGAACTTGAGGATGTATGCTTTGATCCAAAAAGAAGCATAATAGGAAAATTTGATGCCTTTATCAGGGTCAAATTTATTAACAGCACGCATAAGTCCAACGTTCCCTTCCTGAATAAGGTCAAGAACGTTTTGCATCCAGCGGCGTTGGAAGTCCATTGCGATTTTAACAACAAGACGGAGATGGGAGGAAACAAGACGAAAAGCAGCATCAGAATCGTTACTTTCCTGAACGCGTTTGGCGAGTTCAAATTCTTCATCGGGTTTCAACATAGGAAACTTGCTGATTTCACGCAAGTACATGCTCAGCGAGTCTGTAGACCGTGCGCGAGCCGTAGAGCTCTTGTCTACAAACACAGGCAGGGTGTCAGGCGTTTCTTTTTCGTCTTCTTCTGTAATATCGATAACAGGATCAATATCTAAGTTTTCCTCTTCTTCAGAGTCTTCAACATCAACAAGTTCAGCTTCGGCAGCATTATTGTCTTCAAGGGAATTCTTAGGTTTCTTTGTAGAGTTGGTCATAATCCTGTATTTATATAATACCTTTATAGCTTAGCATAAACGCTGTTGTTACACAGTATCTATGTCTGGTTAACCGTGTGAATACGTGCTATTTACCAATAACAAACTATATAGTTTTTGTTTGTTCTTTTCAATGTTTTTCAGTAGAGCATTACTTTCTTCAAATGATGATCTAACGTCCAACGTGGCGTATAATACCCTTATGATATGTTTAGGAGTTGTTTGTGGCGAATTTTCGTAGTGCCTTATCTTCTGGTAAGTTTGTATTTTTCGATGGTGCAATGGGAACAATGCTGCAAGCACGCGGGCTGACTGCCGGAGTAAGTCCGGAAGTCTGGTGTATGTCAAACCCTGATGTTTTACAGGGGATACACTGTGATTATGCTCGTGCCGGTGCTACTGTTCTTACCACCAATACCTTTGGCGGCACTTCTTTCAAGTTGCCAAAAGACATGGATGTTGTCGGTTTTAACCGCGAAATGGCTGCTGCTGCGAAACGTGCTGCCGTTGAATCTGGCAGAGAAGCATATGTAGCCGGTAGTGTTGGACCAACTGGACATTTTCTTCGCCCTTTGGGTGATGTAGAATTTGATAAACTGGTTGAAGG
The DNA here is from genome assembly GCF_009914765.1 of Halodesulfovibrio sp. MK-HDV. Lineage (NCBI taxonomy): Bacteria > Pseudomonadati > Thermodesulfobacteriota > Desulfovibrionia > Desulfovibrionales > Desulfovibrionaceae > Halodesulfovibrio > Halodesulfovibrio sp. MK-HDV. The sequence continues at coordinate 190,992 of NZ_WYDS01000001.1, forward strand.
GTACAAAGAGCAAATTATCGGCCTTGTTGAAGGCGGTATTGATCTTGTTATCTGTGAAACCCACTTTGATGTAGCAGAACTTCGTGCCGCTGTTGTGGCAGTACGTGAAGTTTGCGATCTGCCCGTGGGTGCCTCTATGACATTCGAAAATGGGATGTCATTAACAGGCTCTTCACCAGAAGTTTTTGTAGAAACAATGCTTAATATGGGTGTTGATTTTGTAGCGACAAACTGTAGTGCCGGACCTGAACAGATGGTTTCAGTAGTACAGGAAATGCTTGAATATTCAACTGTGCCTGTTTTGGTTATGCCAAACGCGGGTCTTCCTGAATTAGATGAAGATGGTAACACTGTTTTCCGTCTTGATCCTGAATCCTTTGCAACTCAGACAAAAGTGTTTGCTGAGATGGGCGCACGCTGTCTTGGCGGTTGCTGCGGTACATCTCCTGAGCATATTACTGCTTTGGTTTCAGCTGTTGAGAACCTGACAGCAAAGCCTGTTCTTCGCGAGACAGACTGTTTTTGTATGACTTCTCGTTCTCAGGTTGTGCGGTTTGGTAAAGAACATCCTGCCCGCATTATTGGTGAGCGAATCAACCCGACCGGTAAAAAACAGCTCATTGCTGAACTGCAAAACGGACAATTAACTTCTGCCCTTATGTTTGCACAGGAACAGCTCGATTGTGGAGCACCAGTGCTAGATGTAAACGTTGGCGCACCAATGGCGGATGAAACCGTAATTTTGCCAGAGTTATTAGAGAAGTTGGTTTCTCAGTTCCCAGTTCCGCTTTCTATCGATTCCTCCAACATGGATGCGGTAGAAGCTGGTTTAAAAGTGTATCCTGCTTCTGCACTGGTAAACTCTATCAGTGGTGAAGAAGGGCGTTTGGAACGTCTGGGGCCGTTATGCAAAAAATACGGTGCACCGTTTATTATGCTTCCGCTTACAGGGAGTAAGCTACCTGTAGCTGCGAAAGATCGCATCGCTATTATTGATGATATGTTGGCACAAGTGGATGCTCTGGGTATCCCGCGTCGTCTCGTTATCGTTGATGTGCTTGCTCTTGCAGTATCTTCTAAGCCGGAAGCTGCGGTGGCGTGTCTTGAAACAGTAGAGTACTGTACAAAAATTGGTTTACCGACCACTATCGGTCTTTCAAATATTTCTTTTGGATTGCCTGCGCGGCCGTTGTTGAACGGAACCTTCTTAGCTATGGCTGTGGCCAAAGGCTTGAGTTCTTGTATTGCCCATCCAGGGAATCCGCAGATTTGTGAAACTCTTGCTGCTGCTGAAGTTCTGCTTGGCCGTGATGAAAACGCAGCACGTTTTATTGCTGGTTTTACTGATTGGAAAGCTGGTTCAGGTACTGTTGTCGCCGGAGGCTCTGTCGTAAGCAGTGCCGCTACAACTGTATTTGAAGCAGTTGTGAAAGGTAATAAAGATGTAATTATTGGTCTTATTGAAGCGGAACTTGAAAAGAAAGCAGAACCGTTTGAAATTGTGAACGGCATGCTTATTCCTGCAATTACCGAAGTCGGTATGAAGTATGAGCGTAAAGAATACTTTTTACCGCAGCTTCTTCGTTCTGCCGAAACTATGCAGCATGGTTTCTCTATTTTGCGTCCTTTGTTAGAAAAAGATGCAGCTGCAACTGTTCGCCCTAAAGTAATAATGGCTACAGTTGAAGGCGACATTCATGATATTGGCAAAAATATCGTGTGCTTAATGCTTGGCAACCATGGTTTTGATGTGGTTGACCTTGGCAAAGATATTAAAGCAGAAACAATTGTTGATGCAGCCGTTGAGCATGGTGCTAAAATTATTGGTCTTTCTGCATTGATGACAACGACAATGGTTCGTATGGAAGATACTGTTTCACTATTGAAAGCACGTGGCATGGAAGATGTGAAAGTAATGATAGGCGGAGCAGTTGTTACCGCAGCATTTGCTGACACAATCGGTGCTCACGGCTATTCTGAAGACGCTGTATCAGCTGTACGAGTTGCTCAATCTTTCTTAGAGGAGAAATAGTCAGCATGAAATCTATTAAATCCGTAATGCGTATTGCGTTATTGTGCATGGCGTTTGCCGTTGTTTTGGGTGTTCAATCTGCCGTGGCAGAGCCATTAAAAGTGGTAGACACACCAGAAGTAATTAAGCTTATTAATAGCGGCAAAGGCAAAGTTACTGTTGTGAACTTTTGGGCTTCATGGTGTCCTCCGTGTCGCGAAGAAATGCCGGATTTAAAAAAGACGCGTGCTGCCTACTCTGATGATGACTTACTGCTGCTCGGCGTTTCTGTAGATGAAAATGCAGATGCTGCTGAAAAAGCTGTGAAAGAATTTGAATTGAATTACCCAGTAGTTCGTGCTGAACGCGATGTTTATGAAACGTTCGCGATTCAGTCTATTCCACGTCTTCTTGTATATAATACTAAGGGTGAGCTTATTGTTGATCACGTTGGTCCTGTAACCTTCGAAGATTTAAAAAAGCTCATTGATGAAGTGTTAAAGGAAAAATAGAAATAATGTCTGAGCCGTTTATTCGCAAAGCACAAATGCGGGATGTGAAGGTAATTCATAACCTGCTGTTGACGTGCTCTACTCAGGGAGTCCTTCTTCCTCGTTCATTAACTCAGTTGTACAATAGTCTTCGAGAATTTAACGTTCTGGATCCTGGCGATGGGGGATCTATAATAGGTTGCTGTGCTCTTTCTATTGTTTGGGATGGGTTGGCAGAGGTTCGTTCACTTATTGTAGATGAAAATGCTCGTCGCGGCGGGCACGGACGTGATCTTGTTGATGCATGTTTAGACGAGGCTCGCAGATTAGGTATTTACAAAGTCTTCACACTCACCTATCAAGATGCCTTTTTTCAGAAACAAGGCTTTGTAGAAGTGTCGAAGGAAGTACTGCCTCAGAAGATCTGGGCAGACTGCGTCAATTGTCCTAAATTCCCAGAGTGTGACGAAATCGCCATGCTCTTAGAGATACAACCAGAGAATTCTGGAGAGAGTTAATGGAAATCAAGGAACTTACAGTAGTTTATAGCGAAGAACAAATTCAAGAACGTGTTAAAGAACTTGCAGTGCAGATCAACAAAGACTTCGAAGGTAAAGACCTTGTAGTTGTTTGTGTACTTAAAGGTGCTTTCATGTTTTTCTCTGATTTATTAAAGCATCTCACAGTTAAGCCCGAAATAGACTTTGTGCGCTGTGCCAGCTATGGCGACAGCACCAATAGTTCTAAAACAGTTTCTTTCACCAAAGACCTTGAGATCTCTATTAAAGGGAAGCATGTTCTTATCGTGGAAGACATTGTTGACACTGGTCATACTATCTCCTTCCTCATGTCTCAGCTTAAAGCTCGTGGTGCAGAATCACTTAAACTTGCTTCTGTTGTAGAAAAAGTTGAGCGCCGCGAAATTGATGTAGTTGTTGATTACCCGGGTTTTATTCTGGAAAAAGGGTTTATCGTCGGGTACGGCATGGACTACGCTGAAAAATATCGTGAGTTGGGAGCTATTTACGAAGCAACTGTAATCGAATAACGGTTTTTGAAAACGTAATTGGGAAGCGTTATGCACATTACCTGTCCAAATTGTTCTACCAAGTTTAGTCTTCCAGATGAAATGTTCAAAGATGGAGCTCAGGCTCGTTGCACTGTGTGCGATGAGGTCTTTCCTCTTATCCAAACTCCAGAGCACGATGTTGAAGTAGAACCCCAAGAAGAAATTGCCTTCTCTGAATCGCCTGAAGAAGAGACCATTGCACCTGAGGGTGACTTGGATGCTCTTATTGGTGATGAAGGTACATTTGGACTTGGCGAATCTAAGAAGAAGGAAAAGAAAAAATCCGGTAAGGGTTGTCTTATCTTTTTCTTGATTCTCCTTCTGTTGGGTGGAGCTTGCGCCGGTGTATGGTTCTTAGCACCAGACCTGGTCAAGAGTTTCCTTCCTATGCAAGAGAAAGCGCAGAATGTTCCTGCTGCGGCAGCGAACGATGTTTCCCGAATTTCACTCAAAAACATTAGTCAGTATTACATTACGAATGAGAAAATCGGTCAGATTTTTGTTATCGAAGGTGATGCAGAAAACCGTTTTGGTGTTCCTAAGGAACTTATCAAGGTTGAAGCAACACTATATGATACAACCAACGTATCTATTGCCAGCCAGCAACAGCTTGGTGGCTCCGGTGTTTCTTTATTTCAGCTTCAGGTATTAGCTAAAGAAGAGCTTGCTGATGCTTTGAATAACAAGGTTGAGATTTTAACAAACAACACCAATGTCATGCCTACTAAATCTGTCCATTTTATGGTCGTATTTTACGATCCGCCCAAAGGTGTTGCAGAGTTTGGTGTGAAAGTTGTTGAAGCTAAAAATCCTCCAGTTCAGTAGTATACAGTGAAGACTCGCGAAATATATATATGTTCCGCCTGTGGAGCTTCTGTTGCACAATGGCGTGGACAATGTCCGAAATGTAAGGAGTGGAATACACTTGAGGCCCGCACTGTTTCGAAAGAGCAGGCCAAAAGGCGTGGTTCCACTCCTTTAGTACCTTCAGGTTCTGCCATTATCCCCCTTAGAGATGTCAAAGAGGATGAGCATACCCCGTTCGGAACGGGAATGGCTGAGCTTGATCGAATTCTTGGTGCCGGTATTGTGCCGGGAGCTGCGCTGTTAATCGGTGGCGAGCCGGGTATTGGTAAATCAACTTTGCTGCTGCAAGTGGCAGGGGGCGTTGCTGAATCCGGTAAACAGGTGTTGTATGTTTCAGGTGAGGAATCACTTGGACAACTTCGTGCTCGTGCTGCTCGACTTGATGCGTTAGATGAAAATTTAACGGCTATTTCTACTTCCAAGTTAGATGATGTTTTGCCTGTTCTGGAATCCTCGAATCCTCCTGATTTGTTGATTGTGGACTCCGTGCAGACTGTGTCGTCTCTACGTGTGGAAGGTTTGCCGGGTAGTGTGACACAGGTGCGTGCCGTCTCCATTGAGCTTATTGAAACATGTAAGCGTGTTGGTGTTGCGCTGTTACTTGTGGGGCATGTTACCAAAGATGGACAACTTGCAGGGCCTAAGCTTCTTGAGCATATGGTTGATACTGTAATCTCCATTGAAGGTGACCGCAGACAAATGTACCGCATGTTGCGGATTATCAAAAATCGTTTTGGGCCGAATCAGGAACTGATTGTTTTTGAAATGGTGCATGACGGCATGCAGATTGTCGATGACCCTTCAACCTACTTTCTTGGCGCACGCGATCCAGAGCTTTCCGGAACAGCTGTTGTTATGGCTGTCGATGGACAGCGTCCGTTTGCTGTTGAAGTTCAGGCACTGGTGAGTCGCAGTTATCTTTCTATTCCACGTCGTACAGGACTTGGTTTTGATGTGAACAGACTGCACTTGTTGCTTGCCGTTTTAGAAAAACGGTTGCGTTTGAATTTTGCAGAAGTCGATATCTACGCAAAAGTTGGTGGCGGGATGAAACTGCAAGACCCGGGAATGGATCTTGCGTTGATTGCGGCTGTTCTTTCTTCTTTTTATGACCTTCCACTTCCCTCTAAGTCTGTATTATGGGGAGAGGTCGATTTGAACGGACAGGTTCGTCCTGTAGCTTCGCATGACATTAGGCAGCGTCAGGCTTCTAGACTTGGCTATCGTCCTATATTATGCCCTGAGGCAGAGCCGGAAACTGGACTGCGCACTATTGTTCAGTTGCAGGAAGCTCTTTTCAGTAAAAATGGATAGTAGCGTGTATTTAAATTTTATTGGTTAGATGCTTTGGTATGCAGCCATGCACCAAAATCTCTTTGAGAGTTTTGGTGTTTTTTTTGCCACTTTTTCTGTAATTTCTCATGGTTATGACGGATAAAAGTGTATAGTGTTACTTCCCCAAGAAAAAAAGGCAAAATGTAATGTTAGATGACATACATATACAGGGTGACGGCGCAGCTAGTTACCAGAATCAATCAGAGATGGCTGTTCATGCTTCTGCTGATGGTCAACTGTGCACAATGTATTATGTGCGACTTACGTTGCAATCTGACCTTACAAATGAAACTCCGGCTTCTATTTTTGCTGCACATGAAGAGCAGGGGACAATATTTTATTTGCCAGAGTTGACTGCGTTACCTGCGCTTGATGAATACACAACAGGTAAGCGATATTTACAGTATCACGTCTTAATCATTACGCCTCTACAGTGCGAGGCTGAGGCGTGTAGTACCGTGTTTGACTCACTTGGCTCTGCGGAATCTGTTCAGTTAGGCGTAATAGGCATCAAGCATAGCAAAGATGCCACTTCAGTTTTTTCTCAATATTTCTTGTCAGCTGTAGGGCGCGGCAGTGCCGATTTGATTGAAGTTTCAGAGGGGCTACAGGAACTTTTGGAGCCTTTGTTGGTAGCACAGGACTCTGTACTCGGCTTGAAAGAGAATCCAGAGGGTACATGCCAGTCTGAAGAAAGTACTGTATCTCAAAGTGCTCCCCGATCTGCAATTGAGAACGTGGTTGCAGTTGATTCTCTTATTTCTGAGGCGCAGGCTGAAGTGTCCGCTTCTTTGGTTGAAGCTTACGATTCAGATTCTGTATCACCAATGTCCGAAGTCGAGTTTTCGCTTAATCCTCCACGCGGTATTGATTCTGTCGCAGAGGCAGATCTTTCTGTTGAAGCTTCGAATGGAAGTAGCGCTCAGTATATTTCCAAAGTCTGTGATCATCTGGTTCCATTGGAAGAGAACAATTCCCATAGTATTTCTTGTTTTGAGTGGGGAAAATCTTCGGTTCTTGATTCTGAGAATTGTTTGGCAGATGATGCGCATATATCTGACTATTTTTCATGCAAAAAAACAGCAGAGACCAATGAACTAAGGTCAACGCAGCAGGAAGATAAGCTTAATAGACTTATTTCCCGTGTGAGTGAGTTGTCCGGTATGCAGTCTAAACTGTACGATTATGCTGTCACACAGGAAGATGATCTTCTTCGTAGCATGGCAGATGAGTTTGACAGGCTATACTGTGTGCTGCGCGATTCGGCACTAGAGTTGCGCATGGTTTCACTGGAGCCATTGTTGCATTCTGTGAAAGATTGGCTTGAAGATGCAGCTCAGTCCGTTGGGAGGCAGTTACAGCTGACCCTTCAAGGTGCTGATGTTCAAGTGGACGCTGTTGTTGCTGAGGCTGTGACTGATGCGCTAGCAACATATTTTTCTGCGAGTGTTCTTTCTGTAATTACAGATACTGAATTCGAATCTATTTCTCTTACCGTGGAATATTCAGGTACAGATGTCCTGTTGTTCATAGATCACTTTGGTTGTGGTGGTCAGGGTACAGAACAAAATCTTCAGATTTCTAAGGCATTACTTGGGTTGCAGGCAGAAATGTTGGCGCTGCATGGTGCTATGGCTGTTGGCTATAATGATCAGGGCAGAACGAGCATTAAAGTTAGTTTCCCTGTTACTCAGGCAATGATTGAAGGGCTTGTTGTACAATGTGGTGACGAGCAATATATTGTTCCGATGAATCAGGTTGCAGAATGCGTTGATTGCAGTCCTCGTATGGGAGTTGAAGCCAAAGAGAACAAAGTAGTTCTTGGCGGTGAATCTGTTCCGTATGTTCGACTCCGAGAATATGTTGATTTGGATGGTAAGGCAGAGCATGAGCAATGTATTGTGATCCAATCACTATCTGGTACATTCGGCTTGATTGTGGACGGAGTCGTGGGGGAATTACAGGCAGCAGTGAAGCCTGTTGGTGCTCTGTATAAAAATATCGAAATGATTTCAGGTGTATCTGTAAAAGCTGATGGTGTGCCGAGCCTAGTTGTGAACCTTCAGCACTTACAAACAGTTGCAGATTGCCTGATTATTAATTAAGAAAAGACACGACTGTGTATTCAAACAGTTTTGTAAAAATTAATTTTTTTGCAAAGGAATTAAGAAAATATTAAAAAAACAAACAGTTGAATGTTTGTTTTTTTGTATCAGTTGTACGGTGTTAAGAAAGGGTTAAAAAAGCAGAACTCTAACATACTAGAAAACAATTAAATTCTTTTTGCAAAAAATAAGCGTTAATCGCTTAACCAAGTATGGTTCCTAATAAGCGTAGACACTGGCGAAGCTGTAGTGTAAAAACCGCACCACAGCAGGAAGAACGAAAAGTTCTTTTAAAGCACAGTTATAATCATATTATAATAAAAATAACTATTAAGAAGGGCGTAATATGACTACTCCAGATGGTGCAATTTTACAGCGCGACAAAGAAACTTATGCAATCGTTCCACGTACCCCGGCAGGTATGCTTACTCCAGATGTTCTTGAGACCATCGCATACGTCTGTCGTAAGTACGAAGTGCCGATTATCAAAATTACTTCCGGTCAGCGCATGGCTCTTGTTGGCATGAAAGAAGAGCAGGTTGAACCAATTTGGGAAGAGCTTAAATGGAAAGTGGGCCGCGCTACTGAACTTTGTGTTCACTATGTACAGGCATGTCCTGGTACTGCAGTCTGTAAGCTCGGTGTGCAGGATTCTCTCGGGTTCGGTCTTGAACTTGAAGAAATCATGTACGGCAAGCCATTCCCTGCAAAAGTTAAGTTTGGTGTATCCGGCTGTCCAATGTGCTGTGGTGAAAGCCGCGTGCGCGATATCGGCCTTATTGGTACTAAAAAGGGTTGGGAAGTTATCGTTGGTGGTAACTCCGGTCCTCGTCCTCGTATTGGTGATACTCTTGCAAAAGATCTCACTCAGGATGAAGCTCAGGCTCTTATTGAAAAATTCCTCGACTACTACCGTGAAAATTCCGGTAAACGCGTACGTATCTCTAAGTTCGTAGAAAAAGAAGGCATCGACGCGATTAAAGAAGCTCTTTTATAGTTTCTGCCGAATAATAATTAAAAAAGCTCAAAGATATGCATTTCTTGCAGGTCTTTGAGCTTTTTTTTATTAAGAACTAGAGGTTGGTTGTACGACTGTTACGTCTTCCTGTAAAATAAGGCTTCTCCGGTGAACTGCTCTAATTTGGGAATAAAGCTTTGAATGTTCTCTTTTGTGTCGATAATTTGTATAAGAAGAGGAAGATCTTCTGAAATACGCAAGATGCCCACTGAATGTATCTTTTTGTCTCTGCCGTAGCTGTATAATCCACGGAAGACTGAAACTCCTGCAAGGTCAGCATCCTTTGCTTGTTCCATAATTACTTCGTAGAGACTTTCTCCTTTGAACTGATCTTTTTCGCTAATGTAAATACTGAGCCGCTGTACGGTTCCTTGTAAGTGATGCATTGAATTCTCCTATATAAGCCTGCCAAGAGCGAGTCCAAATTTAAGAAGGATAACTCCGGTGATAATCTGCCCTACAACATTTAAAAGAAAGTATGGCCACTGCGCAGAGTCCAGCAGAGCCGCTGATTCAAAAATGAATGTAGAGAAGGTTGTAAAAGCGCCCATAAAGCCGGTAAGAATTATTACACGAAATTCAGGCGAAAGAGAGAGTCTGTCTTGTGCATATGCCCAGATAAGACCGAACATGAAGCAGCCGATGACGTTGACGAGGTATGTGCCTATTGGAAAGCTGATGTTTATTGCACGTTGAAATACTCCTGAAAGTAAGTAACGGCTTAAACTGCCAAACCCTCCGGCGCAAAACAATAGAATGATTTTTGTCATGCTGTTTCCTTGATTATGATAACAAAAAACCTGGAAGTTACTATATGGCGTTCGAAATTGAGTTGAAATTTATACATGTTGACCCTTCATTGTTGCGCGAAAAACTATCAGCACTCGGTGGTTTGTGTAAAGGAAGACATCTGGAGCGGAATGTTGTTTTCGATACACCTGAGCGTGGCATGAAAGACAAAAGCAAGTTGTTGCGACTGCGGACAAAACAATGGAAAGGTCGTCATGAGACAGTTCTTACATTGAAACTTCCGCCGAAAGGTGACATTCCTTTAGATGTAAAAATATACGACGAACGCGAAACAAAAGTTGAGAGCTTTGACGGAACGTATGGTATCCTCGAAGGGCTCGGGTATGTTGGAGCCTTCCGCTACGATAAAATGCGTGAAGAGTGGAAGCTTGATAATGTAGAAATTTGCATAGATGAGCTTTCATTCGATACTGTTATTGAGTTGGAAGGCGAGCGCGATGATATTTTTGCATTAGCGGACAAGCTCTCCCTGTCGCTGGAGAATTCGTCTACTGCGACTTATCACGAATTGCATAGAGCATATCGAGAACGTGAAAATCTTGCTCCGCAGGATAGTTTTTATTTTTCTGATGATGAGTGTCAGCAGCTGCTGAAAAATCTATAGAGAAGGCAGTCAGTGGGTAATAAACCCTATGTGTGGGTTGTCATTACCCGTAGCTGACATTAACAATACTATTACATGTAATGGATTCATTATGGCTGAACATCATAGACCTGATTTCGATTCTGACATTCTGCTTGAAGAAGAGCTAAAAGAGCCTCGTAAGTTTCGAGTGCTCATGCATAATGATGACTATACCACAATGGATTTTGTCATTTTAATCCTTGTAGAAGTTTTCCGAAAGACCACTCAACAGGCAACACAGGTTATGTTGAATATTCATGAAAAAGGTGCCGGAGAATGCGGAGTGTACACCGCAGAGGTTGCTGAAACCAAAATTGCAATTGTCCGTGCCCGCGCAAAAGAAGCTGGCTATCCTCTAAAATGTTCAATGGAGGAGGTATAATATGCTGAGTATACATCTGGAACAAGCTATTGCTAATGCTGTCCACGAAGTACAGGAACGAAATCACGAATTTTTAACCCTTGAACATCTTCTTTACGGTATTGCACAGGAAGACCAAGGGTACTTTATTCTGGAACAGGCCGGTGCAGATGTGCCGTCATTGTTAAACAGAGTAGAAGTATTTTTCTCTTCGCATCTTGAGCCATTACCGGAAGATGTACCGACAGAGATTATTCGCACAATAAGCGTACAGCGAGTTTTACAGCGCGCAGCCCTGCAGATGCAATCATCCGGACGGGATGTTGTTGAGGTTGGTGATGTGCTGGCAGCGATCTTTGAAGAAGAAGATTCTTACGCTCTGTACTTCCTGCGTCATATGGAAGTGACCCGTTTAGACATTCTTGAAGTTGTCTCGCATGAGATGGACGGAAGCGAATGGGCAATGATGGGTGAAGAGGGTGAAGATGAGTCACACACAGATTCTCTTAAAGAATTTTGCGTTAATCTTACCGAAAAAGCTAAACAGGGTGAGATTGACCCGCTTATAGGCAGAAAGGCAGAACTCGAACGCACAATACAAATCCTTGCCCGCCGCCGTAAGAACAATCCGCTTTTAGTTGGTGAGCCGGGTGTGGGTAAAACCGCACTTGCAGAAGGTCTTGCCGTTCGTATTGTTGACGGTAATGTTCCTGAAGGCTTCCATGATGCCCATATCTATGCTTTAGATATGGGGTCACTGCTTGCTGGTACGAAATACCGCGGGGATTTTGAATCTCGACTTAAAGGTGTCATTCAGGATCTCAAAAAGGTTGAAGGTGCTATTCTCTTCATTGATGAAATTCACACAATTGTGGGTGCAGGTGCAACTACAGGTGGCTCCATGGATGCGTCCAACATCCTTAAGCCTGTACTTGCCAGCGGTGGAATCAAGTGCATTGGCTCTACTACCTATGAAGAGTATAAGAACCATTTTGAAAAAGATCGCGCATTGTCCCGTCGATTCCAGAAGATTGATGTTCCGGAACCGAGTAACGACGAGTGTATGTCTATTTTAAAAGGTCTTAAGCCTTATTATGAAGAGCACCATGGTGTACGTTACAGCCAGCCTGCAATTAAAGCAGCTGTTGAGCTTTCTGCACGGTATATCACAGAACGTTTCCTTCCTGATAAAGCTATCGATGTTATTGATGAAGCCGGTGCAGCATTTCGTCTGCATGGCACGCACCGTAAGAGTAACACCATTACTGCGAACGACATTGAACGTGTTATCGCAAAAATGGCACGTATTCCTGAACAGCGAGTGTCCACTGGTGATAAACACAAGCTGTCTGGTCTGGTAGATGATCTCAAAGGTGAGGTTTACGGACAGGACAAGGCTGTGGACATCGTAGGAAAGGCTATTCTACGTAGCCGTGCAGGGTTGGGTAGAGATGACCGTCCGACTGGTTCATTTCTTTTCTATGGCCCTACCGGTGTTGGTAAAACAGAGCTTGCTCGTCAGCTTGCAACACAGCTTGGTGTACAGTTCCTCAGATATGACATGAGTGAGTACATGGAGAAGCATGCGGTATCTCGTCTTATCGGGGCGCCTCCAGGCTACGTTGGTTTCGATCAGGGTGGTCAGCTTACAGATTCTGTACGCAAACACCCACATGCTGTTGTGCTGCTTGATGAGATTGAAAAAGCACATCCAGACATTTTTAATATCCTTTTGCAGGTTATGGACTATGCGACGCTGACCGACAACTCTGGTCGTAAAGCAGACTTCCGTAACATTATTCTGATCATGACATCCAACGCTGGTGCTCGTGAAATGGCAGCCAAATCCATTGGGTTTGGTTCTCAGGGCAAAGTTGACGTGGCGCAGCGCGGTTTAAAAGCTGTAGAGCGTACCTTCAGTCCAGAATTCAGAAACCGTCTTGATGCAATGGTTCCTTTCCATGGTCTCGGAGAGTCCATTATGGAACGTGTTGTAGACAAGTTTGTGGCTGAGCTGGAAGAGATGCTTAAAGCTAAGCGTGTGCGGATTGAATTAACAGATGCAGCTCGCAAGCGACTTGCAACTAAAGGGTACGATACTGCCTTTGGTGCACGACCAATGCGTCGAGTCATTCGAACTGGTCTTGAAGACGCCATTGCACATGAAGTTCTCTTTGGTGACTTACAGAAAGGCGGCATAGCGACCGTTGATGTTAAGGATGCGAAAGTACCGCAAGATGCAGATGATCTTGGTCTGAGTATGACTTTCTTACCGCTGAGTTCTAAAAAAAAGAACGCGTAACTAGATAGGCTGGCTGTGGTGAGGCTACAATTGAATTGAGGTTTATTGCCTTCGGTGGACAGAGGCGTTGTCTTGTATTCACAAGGAGGGGCTTTTTTCCTCTTTTAGCAAATTAAAAGAGGCATGCGTTCTAGCCTGCAGCAGTTCTGTGTTTTCGCTATGAGTTGTGCCAAAAGGTAATTTTTTCAATATAGAAATTATGACAGTATACTTACTTTCAGATGATGATGTAGCCTTCCCCAATCCTGCGTTAGCGGATGGGGAAGGCCTTCTTGCCGTTGGTGGAGATTTGCGTATGGAGCGTCTCGTTAACGCATACGCCAATGGTATTTTTCCTTGGTATGATGACGACTCCCCCATCCTTTGGTGGTCACCAGATCCGCGTTTTGTGCTGTATCCTAAGGATTTGCACATTCCACGCAGTTTACGACGTGTTATTAACTCACGTAAGTTTACCATTAAAATCGACACGGCCTTTGAAGAGGTTATGCGGAACTGTGCGACATCGCAGCGTCCAGATGAAGAAGGCACTTGGATTGTCGAAGAGATGATTCAAGCCTACTGTGAACTGAACGAAGCTGGGCTCGCACACTCTATTGAGACGTGGCGTGATGATGAACTTGTAGGCGGCTTGTATGGAGTTTCTCTAGGCAAGGTGTTCTATGGCGAATCAATGTTTTTCAAAGAGTCAGATGCGTCTAAAGTTGCTTTTGTATGGTTAGCTCAACTGCTCGTTGCGGCGGGGTTTGAGATGATTGATTGCCAGCAGGTAACTGACAACCTGGAGCGTTTTGGTGCGGTCTCCATATCTCGTGAAAAGTTTTTAAACACACTTCACGATGCGTTGGATGCCTCGACCATTCAAGGACAATGGACGTTCCCTGATGAGTTTTTTCCGTTATAAAGAAAAAAGCCCGGCTCTATAACGAGCAGGGCTTTTTTACTGTACGCCAATGGTTTTATTTTTTTAAAAAATTTTAGATAACATTAGGTTCATGCTGATCCAGATCATAGAAGGCTCTAAAGTTAAACTTAAGTGGGTATCCGGGCATGTTGTCGAATCTAATAAAGCCCATGCTTTTACCTTCTGGTACGGAAGCAAGGGGCATGGTACCTTGTGGAACAGGGAATGAGAGCGGTGCGGCAAAAATGCCTTCAAGTCTGGTGTGATACCGTTCTTCGAGGTAGCCGACAATGGCTTCCATTTCTTTTTTGGTAAAACTTTCAAGTACCATTTGTTTGGTATCTTCGAGTGAGCCATTCAGGTGTGGCTCGAGTCGATACTTCTCACAATCTGTATCAATACATTGATGTAGATTTGTGGCTTGTAGTTCAGCTTCAGGAATGTCAGAACGGAACAAGTGCGCCTGTACATTTTTGCGTCCCTTGAAGCTGCGTATAATGACGGACATAGTGTATATTCTGTCAGTGGGTTCATTACCGAGAGCAGACACAATGTCTTTCTGCATGTGGTTCCCTCCGCGTAAAATGGAATTCTCTACATCTTTGTATGATATGCGATTGTGGATGGTGCCGCAACTAAGTGATTAATTTTTGCATAAAGACGTTTTGGATAGGCTTACGTAAAAACTATCTAAGAATACCCTTAGCGTTTTGTGATTTAGCAGTAGAAGATACTATACGAGGAAGTAATGCAGGATACGCTGTTTACATTAGAAACTTCATTCACCCCGCAGGGCGATCAGCCGCAAGCTATTGAAGAGCTGACAACCAACTTGGAGCAGGGCGTGCAGGATCAAATTCTGCTCGGGGTTACCGGTTCCGGCAAAACCTTTTCTGTTGCACAAACTATTGCTCGTGCCCAACGTCCAGCGCTTATTCTTGCGCCAAACAAAACGTTGGCGGCTCAGCTCTATAACGAGTTTAGAGAATTGTTCCCTCACAATGCAGTTGAATACTTTGTGAGTTACTATGACTATTATCAGCCGGAAGCATATGTTCCGTCTTCAGATACATATATCGAAAAAGATTCATCCATCAACGACAACATTGATAAATTGCGCCATGCTGCTACCCATGCACTGCTAACTCGGCGTGATGTAATCATTATTGCTTCAGTTTCCTGTATTTATGGTCTTGGTTCACCTGAATACTATGCAAAGTTAGTTATTCCAGTAGAAGTTGGTCAGTCCCTTTCTATGGATGAAATAATCACACGCTTGGTCGAAGTTCAGTATGAACGTAATGACTATGACTTTCATCGTGGCACATTCAGGGTGCGTGGAGATGTGTTGGAAATTATTCCAGCGTATCATCATGAAAAAGCTCTGCGAATAGAATTTTTTGGCGATGACATTGATGCTATGCATGAGATTGATCCTATTACAGGGAACATTCTCGGAAGCGTTGGAAAGACTGTTATCTATCCAGCTAGTCACTATGTTTCTGATAAGGACAATCTAAAGCGTGCTGTTTCGGATATTCGCGATGAACTTCAAGTACGTCTTGCTGACTTCAAGGCAGGCAATAAGCTTGTAGAGGCGCAGCGTTTAGAACAGCGTACAATGCTTGATCTCGAAATGATTGAAGAGATGGGGTACTGTACAGGTATTGAAAACTATTCACGGCACTTGGATCGCCGCAAAGAGGGTGATCCTCCAGCATGTTTGATTGATTACTTCCCTAAAGATTTTCTGCTCTTTATTGATGAAAGCCACATCTCGGTTTCACAGGTGGGCGCAATGTATAAAGGTGACCGTTCGCGTAAAAGTACTCTTGTGGACTTTGGCTTCCGGCTTCCTTCTGCTCTGGATAACCGTCCTCTTGAGTTCAAAGAATTTTTGGAACGCATTGGGCAGACCGTGTATGTTTCTGCAACACCTGGGAAATGGGAGCTGGAACGTACCCAGGGACTTGTAGTTGAACAGATTATTCGTCCGACCGGTCTGGTTGATCCACAGCTTGAAGTGCGTCCTACGAAAGGCCAAATGGAAGATTTGCTAGGTGAGTGTAAAAGCCGCATTGCTAAGAATGAGCGTGTGCTTGTTACAACTCTTACAAAGCGCATGGCTGAAGATCTTACAGAGTACTTTAAGAGTATGGGCGTGAGCACCCGTTATCTCCACTCAGATATTGATACGTTAGAGCGCATGGCAATCATTCAGGCGCTACGCAGAAAAGAGTGTGATGTGCTAGTTGGAATTAACTTATTGCGAGAAGGGCTTGATATTCCCGAAGTTTCTTTGGTAGCAATACTAGATGCGGACAAAGAAGGCTTTTTGCGCTCTGTCGGTTCACTTGTTCAAACCTTTGGCCGTGCAGCACGTAATGCTAGCGGTAGAGTTATCATGTATGCTGATAAGATAACGAAGAGTATGAAGGCTGCAATGGGTGAAACGGAACGCAGACGCGAAAAGCAAGAGGCTTATAACGTAGAGCATGGTATTGTTCCGCAAACAATTATGAAGCGTATTGATACGCCGTTCGATTCCATTTCTTCTTCTGCAGCAGCAGAGAAAGATAAGAAGAAGAAAGGCATATCAATTTCACCGGATATTGAACACGACCCTAAAAAATTGGCTAAAATGATAGCTAAGCTTGAACGCGCGATGCGTGAAGCAGCAAAAGAACTAGAGTTTGAAAAAGCTGCTGAATTACGAGATCAAATTCACATCCTGCGGGAACATCTGCTCGAAACTGGTTAACCTGGGGAAATGCATGAAGTTGTTTTCCAAGTCTTTTATTGTCCGGCTGATTCGTCTTCGAAATCAGTTAGGAGTTTTCTGGCCCCTTATGGTCAGCCAGATATCCATACTCGGTGTCGTTGCTCTGGCTGTCTACGGCTATATGGAGCTTGAGGGATGGTCCATGTCAGACGCTGTCTACATGGTCGTTATTACGCTTTCTACAGTGGGCTTTGGTGAGGTTCAGCCTCTCTCTACTGAAGGTCGCATACTCACTTCATTTCTTATCTTGGCTGGCGTAGGTAACTTTGCTTTTCTTCTGGGTGCGTTTTCCCAGTTGTTGGTAGAAGGTAAGTTTTTTCATTTTATCGGGAGCCGTAGAGTGCTTAAAACAATCGCCAAACTCAAAGATCATTGTGTTGTTTGTGGCTATGGTCGTATTGGTTCTGTTGTAGTGGATGAGATTATGGCGGAAGGACAGGATGTCGTTGTCATTGAGAATGATCCAGAATCAGTTAAGACTCTTCAGGAAGAAGGTATTCTGTATATTGACGGGGACGCTACTTCTGATGACGTACTGGCCCAGTCAGGGGTGGCAAACGCTAAGAACCTGATTACAGCCTTGTCTGAGGATGCAGCGAATGTATATGTAGTACTTAGTGCTCGTGAGATGAGTCAGGACGTAAACATTGTTTCCAGAGCCAGTTCACATCAACGTGTGAGTAAACTTAAGCAGGCGGGAGCGAACTCTGTTATTTTGCCAAACCATATTGGCGGATTACGTCTTGCTCAGTCCGTTCTACGCCCGACTGTGACAAGCTTTATGGAGCTTGCTTACGGAAGAAGCACAATGGCTATCCAGATGGAAGAGCTTACAATAAGTGAGAAATCCTCTCTTGTAGGTAAGGATCTTATCCAGTCAGAACTTCGCCCGAAGTTTAACTTAATAGTCATTGCTATTAAGAAGGAAGGTCAGGATATGGTCTTTAACCCTGAGGGTCGCACTGTGCTGGAAGCTGGCAATACTATTATCGCTGTTGGGGCTCAAGAACAGCTTGATGAGTTCGCAAAGCTTTTATAAAAAGTTTTAAATTTCAATATGTAACGTTTTGTTGAATGCTGAAATCTATGGTTGTTTATATATATAAACACAAGGTGGAAATGGCATTTTAACCAATACGGATAATGCACTGTTTTTTGATGAATCTATATTTATGAGTGTAGAATATTATGGTATATCACCGTATTCTACACTCATTTTTTGTATGTAAAAAAGCATCAAAGATGAGGGAATCTCCTACTCAGCGAGGACAATGGACTGGACAATAAAGAGTAAGGACAGTATCCAGCGGTTCTAAAAAAGATTAGCCTACAGGGTGTTTGCCGTACTGGCATATAGAGCCTTTAAGGGTTGCATCTCTAAGATTTCGTTAACAAGCTGTAAGCCTTCTTACACAGATAAAATAAGGTGTCGTATGTCTGATTCTACCACGTTGTCTCATAATGAAGCTCAAGAACGAGTACTTCAGCTCCGTAAGGAACTCGAGCATCATAGTTATATGTATTACGTTCAGGATGCTCCTGAAATTACAGATGCAGAATATGATGTTTTGTTTCGAGAGTTGAAAGGACTAGAAGAAGCATACCCTGAACTTCTGACTTCTGACTCTCCGACTATGAAGGTTGGCGGAGAGGTGCTCCCAAGCTTACAGTCTCAAGATCATAGCTTACAACTGTACAGTCTGGATAACGCATTCAACGGAGAGGATTTCATTGCGTTTGTAGAGCGCATTAAGCGTCAGCAACCAGATGCAGATTTGTCCTTTTGGATTGATCCCAAGATGGATGGACTCGCTATGGAGATTATTTATGAAAATGGCTCCTTTACTGCTGCGTTAACTCGAGGCGATGGAACAACAGGTGAGGTTGTAACTCATACAGTGCGTACTATTAAGAACGTACCATTACGTCTGCGCGGAAAAAACGTCCCAACCCGTCTGGAAGTTCGTGGTGAAGTAGTTATCAGACGAGACGCATTTTCTAAACTGAATGAGACTCAGCGTAAGTACGGTAAGAAGGTTTTTGCTAATCCGCGTAACGCTGCGGCGGGGTCTGTTCGTCAGTTGGACTCATCTGTAGCTGCTGCTCGTCCTCTAATGTTCCTTGCTTATGGAATAGGCATTGTGGAATGGGAGGATAATGGACAGGAGTGGACTACACAACAAGCAATCATTAATGGATTGTCTGACCTTGGTTTTACTGTACCGCAGGATGCACAGCTTTGTGAAAGCCCAGAAGATGTAAACGCCTTGTTTGAACAGTTAGGTGAGAAACGTGACACACTACCATTCGAAATTGACGGTATGGTCGCAAAGCTGAATGATCTTGAGTTGCAAACAGCACTTGGGTTTACAGCAAGGTTCCCTCGTTGGGCAATCGCATTTAAGTTTCCTGCACAGCAAGCTGTTACCAGATTGGAAGAGATTACCATTCAGGTTGGTCGTACAGGCGTATTAACACCTGTTGCTGTTCTAGATCCCGTTGAGGTGGGTGGTGTTGTCGTATCACGTGCAACACTTCATAACGAAGACGAGATTCAGGCAAAGGGACTTATGGAAGGGGATATGGTTATCGTTCAGCGTGCTGGCGATGTTATCCCTGAAGTCGTTCGCGCTTTGGTAGAAAAACGTGACGGCTCAGAAAAAGAATTTACGTTTCCAAAAGAATGTCCTGTTTGTCATACCGATGTAGTACGTGAAGAGGGCGAGGCTGCATGGCGTTGTATTAACGTCACATGCCCAGCTGTTGTTAAGCGTTCTGTTTCACACTTTGTGTCTAAAGCTGGTTTAGATATTCAAGGTGTAGGTAAGAGCTGGGTAGAGAAGCTTGTAGACAAGGGGATGGTTAAACACCCTGTTGATCTATTTGAAATAAAGCGTCTTGACCTTATGCAGTTTGAAGGCATGGGGCCGGTTTCTGCTCAAAAGTTTGTAACCGCGCTTGCAGATATTAAAAAGTCAGCTCCCTTGTCCCGTTTTATCTGTGCATTAGGTATTCGACACGTTGGTGAGCAGACAGGGAAGGTCCTGGCAAAGACCTATAAAGATTTAGATGCACTTGCGCTTGCAAACGTAACAGAACTTCAAGAGCTTCCTGACGTCGGGGCAGAAATTGCTGAGTCTATAGTCGACTTCTTCGATAACGAAGCCAACAAGGCTATGCTGGAGCGTTTTAAAGCCATTGGGCTAGATCCTAAGCAAGAGGAAACTGTCGCAATCGATGAAGGCCATCCCTTTGCAGGTAAAACTGTTGTCTTTACCGGTTCACTTACAACAAAGCGTGCTGATGCTAAAGAAATGGCGGAAAGCGTGGGGGCAAAGGTTGTAGGAAGTGTTTCTAAAAAGCTTGATTATCTAGTCGCAGGTGAAAAAGCTGGAAGTAAGCTTGCAAAGGCAGAGCAACTCGGGATAATAATTTTGACGGAAGATGAATTCTTAGCAATGTATAAGAGTGAGTCTTCAATTCAGACTGTGGATTCTAATGCTGTGGCGGCAGCAGATGAGACCCCTTCAAGTATCACAGACCCATCACAGGATACTGCGAATGATTCTGTTGCAGATAAAGAAGAGAGAGAAGACGTTGCGGCGGAGCTCGCCGTTATAACAGAAGTTGTTTCTTCAGAAGAATCTGTAGCAGAAGAGAATACTGTAGAACCTGTGAAGGAAGAACCTTCTCAAGAGAAGGAAGATACAGAGAAGAAGGATGAAACAAAAAAGAAAAAACAGTCAGCAAATTCATCAGAGCAACATAGCCTGTTTGGATAATTGCTGGCAGTCTTCCACATTCAATATATTTTGAATGGACAAGGCACGAAAGTGTCTAAGGAAGAATAACCGTCGTACATTCGGAGGAATGACATGAGCGTATCTATAGTTGTAATGGGTGCTAATGGTCGTATGGGTACAACAATTGCGCGAATGGCGCAGGATAGCGACAAGTACGAACTTGCAGCTGTTGTTGAACGTAAAGGACACGAAGGCCGTCTTGATTTTTGGGGCTGTGAAGTTTCAAATGATCTGGATGATGTTCTTGGCAAACTTGATAAGGCCGTTGTTATCGATTTTACTATTCCTATTTCAAGTTTGGAAAATGCTAAGATTGCGGCAAAACATAACACTCCGATTGTAATGGGTACTACTGGCTTTACTAACGAAGAGCGTGCGCAACTTGAAGAGTTGGCTAAAACATCTCCTATGTTTTGGGCACCAAATACAAGTGTAGGCGTATATGCTCTTACTCAAATTTTGCCTGAACTTATCAAAATTCTCGGTGAAGACTACGATCTTGAAATGGTTGAATTACACCATAACAAGAAAAAGGACTCTCCAAGCGGCACGGCTATGCGTCTTGCAGAATGCCTTGCAGAAGCTAAAAAATGGGATCTTGATGAAGTTGCCAACTACCATCGTGAAGGTATGATTGGCGAACGTCCTAAAGAAGAAATCGGTATTCAGACAATTCGCGGCGGTGACGTTGTGGGTGTGCATACTGTGTACGCAATGGGCCCGGGAGAACGCATCGAAGTTACACATCATGCGCATTCTCGTGAAACCTTTGCGGCGGGTGCACTTCGTGCTGCTTACTGGCTTGCAGGACGTGAGGCAGGAAAACTTTATTCTATGTCGGATATTATCTAATGAAAGTAGCGCTTCTTCAGCTGAACCCTGTTGTGGGTGATGTTTCTGGCAATATTAATAAGATTGCCGAAGCAGTAAAAAAAGCTGCAAAAGACGGAGCACAGCTTTGTGTGACTCCTGAATTATCTGTATGCGGGTATCCTCCACGCGATTTGTTATTGCGTCAGGATTTTATTGACGGCTGTCAGGAATCTCTCAGCGCACTCGCTGTAGAGTTGAAAGATATGCCTCCTACCTTAGTCGGTGTGCCTATTCATAATCCGGATAGTGTAGGCAAACCTGTGTTTAACGCTGCCGCTTTGTTGGCAAATGGAACATACTCCATTGTAGCGCATAAAACATTGCTTCCTACCTATGATGTTTTTGACGAAAACAGATATTTTGAGCAGGGAAAGCTACGCGGTCTTGTGACCATTAATGGACGTAAAGTCGGCGTAACAATCTGCGAAGATATTTGGAACGACAAGTCCTATTGGAAGAACCGCAGGCAGTATACGCAAGACCCGCTCGGGGCACTTGTTGAAGACGGCGCAGACCTCATTATTAACCTTTCTGCATCACCATTTACGCTCGGCAAGCAGTTTGTGCGTGAGCAGATGCTTTCATCTATGGTTTGTCATTACGAGATTCCGTTCTTGTATGTTAACCAGGTTGGCGGCAATGATGACCTTATCTTTGCAGGCAAAAGTCTTGCTTACGCTTCTGATGGTACACTCATTGGCAAAGGCAACTCTTTTGAAGAAGACATCATTCTTGTAGACTTCGAGGCCAAATCGGGTCGAGTTGCGCATGAAGATGCTCGAGACGAAGCACAGGCATGGCAAGCACTGGTTCTTGGAACCCGTGACTACGTGCAGAAGTGTGGCTTTAAGAAAGTCGTGCTTGGTCTGTCCGGAGGAGTCGATTCTGCTTTAACGGCGGCCGTTGCGGCGGAGGCTCTCGGTTCTGAAAATGTTATCGGCGTGCTCATGCCGTCACCATATTCCAGTCAGGGCAGCATTGACGACTCTCTTGATCTAGCAAAGCGTCTTGGAATCCACACAGAGACAATTGAAATTGAACCAATGCTTACAGCGTTTCTTGGTTCCCTTAATCCTGTCTTTGATGGCGCAGATACAGATGTGACTGAAGAAAACCTTCAGGCTCGTATTCGCGGTAATCTACTTATGGCAATGTCTAATAAGTTTGGTGCATTGCTTCTTACTACGGGTAACAAGTCTGAATTGGCAGTAGGTTACTGCACTATCTATGGTGACATGGCTGGTGGTTTAGCTGTTATTGCAGATGTGCCAAAGACGCTTGTGTGGAAAGTTTGCCGTTGGGCAAATGAGAACTGCGGCGAAAAAATTCCTGTTGAGATCATCGATAAAGCTCCGTCTGCTGAATTGCGTCCGGATCAGAAAGATTCTGACTCTTTGCCGGAATACGAAGAGCTTGATGCTATTCTCCGTAAGTACATTGATGAGCGTTTGGGAAAAGAAGCGATCATTTCGCAGGGACATGCTCGGGAAGATGTTGAGCGAGTTTTGTGGCTTGTAAAGATTTCTGAATTCAAGCGCAGACAGGCTGCTCCGGGTTTACGCATTACTGACCGAGCTTTTGGTACAGGTTGGAGAATGCCGGTTGCGAGCCGCGTTAACCTTCCGTAGCAGACAAGAAAATACAAATAAAAAAAGCGTGAGTCATATGACTCACGCTTTTTTTTTTATTCACTAACTTCTAATCGAACTCGCTGGCTGTAATATGCGGCGTTTTCACCAATGTCGGTTACGTGGGCTTCGACAATAGTGTTGGCGCATCGGTTGAACATCATCCAACCACCACGGCGTACGATAATTGCTTCTTGGTGTACTGAAGTGTCAGCTACAGCCTGTACTAGTAGCTTGCCGATGGAGGATACTATGTGTGCCTGTCCATCCGGCTCAATTCTATATTGCTTAAGGGTCGCAGGATGTACATACGCTTTTAACTGCTCTTGCTGTTCCTCTGCCGGAATCTGTGAATGCTCATAGTCTTTATTAATGAGGGACAGCAATGAGAGAGGAAAGTCTGTGTCTATTTCTGGCTCGTCATGTAATGCAGACTCAGGTAAACAATATTTTCCGTCTGGATGACCGAATTGCAGGTTTTTAAAGGCTACTGCCGGTCTGTCTGTTGGAAGAAATCCTTGTTGCCGGATCTTTTCAAGCGGATTTTTTGTAAGATTAGTAACTTCTTTTGTATCCAGTGCTTGTGCCAGAATATTATCTATCTCAGGAAACGGAATAGATAGGCGATTTGCCAAATCTCTGGCGATGTCATAATCCGCACGTGCTTCTCCCTTCGGTTCGAATACTTTGGCACTATATTGAATATAGTTGTGGAAGTAAGAGCCGAGAACATCTTCTCGCTCATAGATAAGTGCGCAGGGCAGGATTATGTCCGCACGTTTTGCGGTGTCGTTCATAAAAGCATCCACAACGACAACCATGTCGATTGTACTGAACGCTTGTGTCATCTTTGTTGCTTCCGGTGTCTGGTTGATGGCGTTTGTGCCGTCACACCAGAGAAATTCTATGTCATTGGCATCTAAAATCTCATCAGCAAGCTTTGGAGTAAGTAATTTACGCGAGGTTTTGCTGCCGGAACGCCAGCTTGAGTCAAAGTTTCTGCCTGTACTGACTCCTCCGTAACTACCGGCACCTTTTTGCCCAACGTTACCTGAGAGCATGCAAAGGGCGTTAATATAGCGGACATTTTCTCCACCATAGATATAGCGTTGTAGACCCCATCCTATGATACTGGAAACAGCAAAGTTCTCTTTGCCGTAAATTTCGACAAGAGTGGAAAGTTCAGTTGAACTAACCCCACATGCGTCCAGCAGGTGTCGCTCATCGAGTGTTTTGATGAAACGAACAAACGTTGAACTGTTTGAAGTGCGATTAAGGATGTTGTCAGGGATTCCTTCGTTTGCGAGGCGCCTGATGACCGCAGCAGCAAGGTGGCGGTCAGTACCCGGTCTAATTTGAATATGTAGGTCGCTGACATGTATTCGCATACCTTCTTCAGGAGAAGCAGGGGAGATGCTGACTATTTTACAGCCTTTGTTTCGTGCATCTTTCAAGAGTGTCGCAGTGTGGATAGACGAACGCAGGACATCTCGTCCCCAGTTTACGATACAGTCGGCATTGAGAAGCTCTGTGTGACTATTCTGATCGAGAGCGCCAAAATCAAGAATACATGATTCCATAATTGCGTTGTCACATAGTGCTCCTCGGGTTCCAGAGGCACCGAGCTGCCCGAATAGATAGCGACTTGTGTCTGCGAGCACTCCATGGAATCCGTAGCCGCGCACATGAAGCATGCGATCAGGAGTGTTTCTTAGCGTAGAAATTTTATCAACAATTGTTGTGAGAGCTTTATCCCATGATACAGGAACAAAGGTTGACCCACTGCGCATAAGAGGGGTTGTGATGCGGTCTGGTGCGTTTATGCGCGCAAGGGCGTGCTTACCCTTTTTGCAGGTGTACCCCTGTGTTATTGGGTGTGCAGGGTTGCCTTTGATCGAATGATTACCATGCTCGTCGGTTGTAACAATTGTAGAGCAACCGTCAGGACAGTCCAACGTGCATGCAGAAATACGTTCCATTTGTGCTCTCCTTTAGGAAATTTTTCTACATTCTAAAGTTATTTCTTTGGAGTTGTATAAATAGCGATAGTGTTAACTGGCAATGGATATTGGTCTAACATTGTTACGTTAGTATCTCATTTAATTTTGTTGCAGTATTTTCAAAAAAGATTTGGCTAAGAGATTGAAGCATAGCCTATAAACGAGAAAAAGCCGGAAAGATCCGGCTTTTTTAAATTGCTAAGATGCTAAATCTATTGAGCGTGCAATTTTGTACCCGGAATGATAGGAATATTATTCTCAGATAAAATTTCAACGGCTTGATCTGTTTTGTCAAAGCGGAAAATCAAAGTTGCGTTTGTACTGCCTGGCATAACAAAAGCGTACATGTATTCAACGTTGATACCATTGTTACCAAGAGTATCAAGGATGTGGTTTAATCCGCCCGGCTTGTCTTCAACTTCCACTGCAACAACATTGGTTTTGCCAACAGTGAAGCCTTTATCTTTTAATACGGACTTTGCCTTTTCACTATTATCTACGATAAGGCGCAAAATTCCAAAGTCCGTTGTGTCCGCGAGCGAAAGGGCTCGAATGTTGATACCATTCGTTGCCAATGTGTTAGTTACTTCTGCAAGGCGTCCGGCCTTGTTTTCCAGAAAAACGGATATTTGTTCTACTTTCATGAGGATTGCCCCTTATTGTCTTCAGATACATAGAGATATACTCTATTTCTAGCATTTGAAGTTGTAGTGGGCAATATTTAATACAACTTTGTCAAAATTAGGTAGTAAATGTTCATTTTTTGAAGAACACCGCACCGAAGAAAGTCGCGGATTGTGCTGATTTTCACACAATTTCTTACTTGCCAGTACCCAATTGTGATGTATATTACAGAATTCAAAAGACAGATTGAGTATTCAATGAGCAGTGGTGGTAAATACTCATACGAATGAATTTAAGAATAGGGGGTGTATTAGTGTCTTCATTTTCGCACGCTGGTGTAATGAATTTTGGATTTTTGCAAACCAAGAATACATCCGCAATTGATAGAAGTGTTGGAATTATTGGTGCAGGGCCTTCCGGACTTGCTGCTGCCGGACTTTTGGCCAGTCAGGGATACGAAGTACATGTGTATGACAAGCTCCCAAAGCCAGGCGGTCTTATGGTGTTTGGTATTCCAAGCCATAGAATTCCTGCAGATCGTATTAATCGCGGGGTACGCGATTTAGAGCGCCGTCTCGGAGTTACTTTCAGAACAAATACAAAAATTTGTTGCAGTGCTCCCATGCATGAAGAAGAGGGTGACCATTTTGCTGCGGATATTTTAGGTCTCTCCGATTTAACAGACAATCATGATGCTGTGGTTGTTTGTTCTGGATCATGGAAATCTCGAAAGCTGACCATCGAAGGAAGTATGCTTGACGGTGTGTATTCCAGTTTGCAATTTCTTTTTCCTATTCGTGCCGTCAAATATGCACACAGCAATGTCTCTATGCCTGAAGTTAAAGGCAAAAAAGTTATTGTAATCGGCGCTGGGCATTCTGCGATTGATGTAGTGGATTCTGCTAGAACTCTTGGTGCAGAGGATATTACTCTTGTATACCGACGAAGCGTTTCCGAGGCTCCGTGTGGAAAATTTGAGATTGATCGTCTTCAGGAAATGGGCGTTTCGTGGCTCGAAAAACGTTCTCCAGAATCTATTCAAGGCGTAGGTTGTGTTGAAAAACTTATTGTGCGCAACAGTAAAACCAACGAACTGGAAGAACTGGATGCGGATATTATTGTAAGTGCTATTGGGGAGATTCCAACTCCGCCATTTCAAAAGGAACTTGGGTTGGAAAATGTGCGTAAAGGTGATGTCCGTTGGCTGAATATGACAGCAATGGATAACGTTTTTGTTGCGGGAGATGTGCTAACTGGTCCAAGTAAGATCGGTAAAGCTGTCTACAGTGGACTTCGTGCGGCGCGTTCTCTGACAAACTGGCTTGATTTGAAAGCACAGTCTCGAGAAGCGGAATATAACTTTGATGCGGATAAAATATCGCGGTAACGGCAGGAGCAAATGTGAATAGTATGCAAGAACAAAAGACACTGTTTGTTGATTACTCCAAATGTATCGGTTGCGAAACATGCGAAGCCGTATGTCGCTTTCTTCACGATACTCCGCGGATAGCCATGTCTCGCACTATTGAGGGTGAAATAGTCCCTTTATATTGTCAGCACTGTGAAAACGCAGCTTGTCAGCGTGTTTGTAAGCGTGGTGCAATTTCTCGTGATTCTCGCGGTGCTGTACTGCATGATCCTATGAAGTGTCGCGGCTGTGAAACAAAAGATTGTTTGATCGCGTGCCCGTATGCAGCATTTTTTGCTACATGTAAGGGCGTTGCTGTGGCAAAGTGTGATTTATGTAAAAAGCGCAGGGCAGAGGATATGCTTCCGGCTTGTGTCGAGATGTGTCCGTGTGATGCTATTAAATATGTTGATCGCGAAGATATTGCATCGTTGAAAACGTCTGCTTCAGAAGAAGCATTTAAGCGTGTGATGGCGCATATTCGTCCTAAAAAGTTTGTAGATTAATTTCTTGTTGGGCGTTTATCGTTTGCGACTCAATAATGAGAAGCACAAAGTAGTATCTGGTTACGTTAGTCTTCAAAGGTAGTTGTTTTCTAGATAGAAATAGTTGTGCAGATTAAGTTACAAATAGCATAAAAAATTTCGCAAAAAATGGTGGAGTGATATACTCCACCATTTTTTTATGCGTTTTTTTCAATGTATTCGAGCACCGTTTTTGCGTGGTCTGCTGTTTTAAATTTATTAAAGACTTGTTCAATTTTTCCATCCTTTCCGACAAGAAAGCTTATGCGGTGAATACCGTCATACATTTTACCCATAAACTTCTTTTCACCCCATACACCAAAGCGTTCTGCTATTTCATGTTGTTCATCAGACAGTAATGAGAAGGCCAGTAGTTGTTTTTTGGAAAATTTTTCCAATTGTTTTACGGGGTCTGGACTAATGCCGAGAATAGCAATTCCCATAGAATCAAATGTGTCTAGGTTGTCACGCAACCCTTGTGCTTGTGTGGTTCACCCCGTGGTTGATGCTTTGGGATAAAAGTAAACAAGAACACGTTCCTTGCCTTGAAAGTCTGCGAGACAGATTTCTTCTCCCGCTTGATTTGTTAAACAAAAGTTTGGGGCGGGATCTCCCGGCTTTAATGTCTTCATAGACGCTCCTTATTGCGTAACAGGCTTAATATGCCCCGAGATTGAAAAGGGGCTGCCTCTATTCTATAGCTTTCCAACAGGTCTTCGTATGGTATCATGAATTTGCATGTAAATCTCTATGGTAGAAATACTCTGTTTTTAGAGAGGCATAACATTGTAATGTTACAAATAAAAAAGACCATACGGTGTAGAATATGAGTAAGCGAAAAGTTAAAAAAATTGTGGTGTTGATGCGTCATGGCATTCGTGCTCCCAACCAAACAATGGAAAAATTGGCAGAATGGTCGCATAGAGAATGGCCTGTCTGGTCTGTTGCCCCCGGACATTTAACAGGCCGAGGACGAGAGTTGATAACTGCCTTTTGGCGTAAACATAAATTGGAAGAGCCATACAAGTCTTTGTTGTATGACGGGGGACGTTGCCTAACTGCTGACAATGTTTTTGTTCACGCAGATATAGATGAGCGAACGCAGTCGAGCGCAGCTGCTTTTGCTGCTGCAATAGCACCAGAGTGTTCACTCCCGTATTTTATTACTACAGATAAGGATAGTGATCCATTGTACCATCCTGTGCGTGGCAGCGTCTGTCAGCTCACTCGTGAGGTGGGGGAAGACGATATAATAAATTTTGTTGGGCATTCTTTTAGTAAGCTTGGAGATAAATTTTCTGAACAACTCGACTTTGTAAATGAATTGCTTGGACCAATGCCGCAAATAACGTGTAATGCGTACGGTGTTGAGCAAAGTTGCGAACTTAAGGATCTTCCGCCGCGCGTAAATTTTGCAAATAGCGGTAGAACAATAAATTTGCGTGGTGCGCTAGGTATTAAAGCAACACTTATTCAGAATTGGCTGCTTGAAAGTGCTGAATGGCCGGGTAAAGATCCCGGATGGGGAGAAATTACGCCGGACAAGCTTTCCAAGTTGCTTGTTGCTAGAGCTGCAATATTCAACAGCTTGAACAGAGCGAGTGGATATGCTCGAGACCGTGGCAGTGTTATTTTGAAGGTTATGACCGATGCTCTTACAGACTCACATTATGATCAGAGAGTTAATCAGGCTCAGCTCGTTGTGTTTGTAGGGCATGATACGAATATGGCACATGTCAGCGAATTGCTTGGTATGGATTGGGATTTAGAGGGCTTTGCGTACAATGATATTCCACCGGCAAGTTTTCTTCAGTTTATTCTTTGGGAAGAACCGTCAGGTGAGGAGGTTGTGACGGCAGAGCTTGTGGCACAACCTCTGCCCGTTATGCGAAGCAACCATCCTGAAAGAGTATTGCCTTATGAAATTGTAAAAGATCTGTCCTTCTGTCCTCGAGAAAAGGGGACACTTGAACCGCGTGTAACTAAATATTCAATCGAGAAGTTTTGTTCAGTAGTGGCAGATGTCATAAATCTGGATTGTGTCCCTAATATACCACCTCTTGTGAAAGGGGAGTTGAAATAGTCTTGTTTTTTACAAGTTAACATAATCATATAGGTTGAAAAGATGCCCCCTATGGCTGCTTATAGGAACACGACATCTTGTAATTTCCTAAAGGACAGAGCGGTCCCGAAAAGAAAAGGCATCAGGCTAGTAAGATATCTACTTGGGATTCATTGAAAAAGTTTTTGCATAAAAAAAGCCCGTACGAAATAATCGTACGGGCTTTTTAATGATATCAGCAGTTAGTTAAAGTTGAGTTTGTCAGTGATGTTGTACTGAATCCAACGATGGTCGAACCATTCAATAGGAGTTACAGGAACCCCAGAGACAATAACACCAAAGTGAAGGTGGTCGCCGCCAGACATACCGGTTGAACCGGAGATGCCAATTACGTCACCTTGGTTAACCACAGAACCTACGGTTGTTCTGATTTCAGTCATATGCGCATAAAGCGTCTGAAGGCCAAGGCCGTGGTCGATGACAACAACGTTCCCGTAAATTCCAAGGTTGCCTGCAAAAACAACGGTACCCTTGTTTGACGCCGGAATTGGAGATTGCTTACGGGAGGCAAGGTCGAGTCCCAAATGTGTCTGTTTGTCAACTACCTTGTCTTTGTACATGTAGCTTCGGCGGTCACCGAATCCAGCACGGGTAGCGGAGTTAGGGAAGCGCATGAACTTACTTTTCCATAAAATGGAAGAAGATGTTTGACGACCTATCTTAATAAGCATGTCACGATTTTCTTTACGAATTTTCTGGTTCACGACGAGAAAGCGTTCCAGATTGTTCGTTGCCTGAGGGGTATCTTTAGCAAAGGCTGGCATTTTGGTATTTAAGAACCGGTCGCTTAATCGAATCTTGTCGTGGCGGAATTTACGAGACAACGGATTGATTGAAAAAGGCTGATCATATACGTTGCCAGCAATATCTCTTGCAAACGCCGTTGGATTGTAATCCTTTTTCTCGATGCTCTGTGGGAAAGCAAAGAAGCTGATGTAGGTTCCATCTGCTTGTTTGTAACCCGGGAAAAACATCTCGTTAACTTTCACGCCTGAAGTATCAACAGGTTCAGAAACAGTATACGCAATAACTCCGGTGCCACCTTGCCAAATGTTTGGCGGAAGTGATTTTATAGCAATACTTGGAGGAGTGTTGTCCATTCTCATGGTAACTACTTTGCGAGTAGTGTTCCCTTTACCAAATGCTGCAAGGGATGTGTCAGTAGCAGTAATGATCATTTCAAATGCGCCATCTGAAACCTTAGCGCTTGAAAGAGGAACATTAAGTGTTATCGACTTGTTGCCCGGTTCAAATGATGTTGAATACAACGGAATGTTTTTAGAATTTTTGCGAACTGCGATGGAAAGATTTTTAAGCTCAGATGTGACATCATGCAGCGAAATAGTAACGCTGCTGCTTTTGTTTACACGAGCGTTTTCCTTATCGATAGCAACGATTGGACCCTGCTGGTCTTTAAATAAAAGCCAGCCAGCGATTGCACCGCCGCAAATGAGTGATAAGAATACAATGAAGAAGAAAGTTTTTTTAAGGCTCGCCATGGGCAGTCCCTTGTACAACGTTAATGTGGTGGAATGGGGTAATATAATTATATTACCTAAGACAGATATTTGATTGGTGCAGTTACAACTTTGCAAGTATGAAAGCGTGCGCCGACATTATGGTTATAGATAACCATAGCTCAAAAAATCGATTATTTCATAATATTTGTGAGTATGTCGGTGGAGCTGAGTAAAAAACTCAGCGTTCCATAAAGTGAAAAAGCACAGCAGTCGATGGGGACTTTACCCAGATACACTGAATCTAACAAGTCAAAGTATCAACTGCTATGCATATTGTAGGGTTTGACTTATGTGTCTAATGCATCCATTAGGTCAATTGTCAGACGCAAAAAATCTGCTTCTGTAAGAATTCCTACAAGTATATCCTTTTCTACGACTGGTAAACATCCGTATTTATGATTCAGAAGTAACTCCGCTGCATCACGTAGACTTGCTTGTGGTGCCACAGCAAAGACATCACTGCGCATTATTTCTGATACAGGGATAGAAGCTTCAATTTCGTCCTGCACATCTCTATCTATGTCCGCTAATTTGGAGAGGGTAGAGGACAATATGTCTCTATGTGTTATGATGCCGACAAAAATATTTCCTTTCTCGACAACTGGGATATGGCGAATACGTGCCAATTCCATTAGTGACTTGGCAGCCATTAAGGAATCGGATTTTTTGAGTGTGAACAAATTTGTGGACATCAGGTCTTGTACATGCAGCATAATGGTCTCCATTGATTTCTAATTTACACAATGTTCATTTGATGTTGCGGAGCGTCAAACCATGGATACAGTTGACTTGTGTAGAAAAATCTGATTCTCAAGCCGAACAGATATTGTATTTAGTGTACCGCGTGGTTGTTTTTCTGACTATGACTATTTCACCGTTAAAGGAATCTTATTTTGCCGTACGATTTGAAGCGTAACAGAGAAAGAATGGTTCGCGATCAGCTTGAGCAGCGCCATATCTCTGATCCGAACGTGCTACGTGCAATGCGTTCTGTCCCACGACATAAGTTTGTGCAGGATGCCATGCGGTTGAGCGCTTATGAAGATAATGCGTTGCCCATTGGTTATGGGCAAACCATTTCTCAACCTTACATTGTTGGACTTATGTCAGAAGCACTCGAAGCAGAACCTGGGATGAGTGTGCTTGAAATTGGCACGGGTTCCGGCTATCAAGCGGCTGTACTCTATGCAATGGGCTTACAGGTTTATTCTGTAGAACGTATTCCAGAACTACATTATGCTGCGGTAAAAAATTTTGCTGACCTCGGTTACACGTCTCCACAATTCAAGTTGGATGATGGTACGCTTGGCTGGCCGGAAAAAGCTTTGTTCGACCGGATATTGGTCACGGCAGGGGGCCCTGAAATTCCTAAACCCCTAGTAGATCAATTGGCTGACCCTGGAGTTCTTGTGTTGCCAGTAGGGCGAGCAAGGCGAACGCAACAACTTGTGCGAATACGAAAAAATAACGGTGACATCACATTGGAAAAACTGGGCAGCGTTGCTTTTGTAGATCTGGTGGGTACACACGGATGGTAACTTAATGAAGTTGATGTCTAAGTTGATGGACTGGGTTTCTAGATCGGCTCTTTCTCCTAAGGCAAAGTGGATTCTTGCATTTGTTGCATTTACAGAATCCATTATTGTTCCTCTTCCTCCAGATTTGCTTTTAATACCTATGGCGCTCACTCAGCGCAAAAAAGCATTTTATTTTGCGACAATTTGCACTGTCGGCTCTGTTTTTGGCGGAGTGATCGGTTATTATATCGGGTACCATTTTATGGACTATCTAGGCATGCCTATTGTCCGTTTTTATAATCTATCTACCGAATATGTTGCTATTAAAGAATGGTACGACACCTATAATGCATGGGCTGTTGCCGTAGCAGGGCTTACACCAATTCCGTATAAGCTTTGCACGCTGTCAGCGGGTGCTTTTAAAGTTAATTTTGGCATTTTTCTTTTTGCATCAGTTATAAGCCGTAGTTTGCGCTTTTTTGCCATTGCCGGTCTTATTTATATGTTTGGTGAGCGGGCACGATATTTTTTTGGAAAAACGATTTGATCTGGTTTTAATCGGTACCCTGATACTTGGTATTGCCGGATTTATAGCATTGAAATTTCTCTAATGGCTAATTTTGCTGCTTGATAGCTTGACTGATCGGGCAGACTGCTTATCTAGCCATTAAATATAAGGAGTTGCAAACATGTCTTCTTGCAGCGGTTGCTCCTCTTCCAAGGAAATTACTCCGGGGAAAGAGATTAAAGCGAGCCCAAAAAAGAATATTCAGGACGAAATGATTAACTGTACGTTGGATAAGATCCGTCACAAGTTATTCATCATGAGCGGTAAAGGTGGTGTGGGCAAAAGTTCCGTTACCGTTAACACCGCAGTAGCACTTGCTGCTAAAGGTTTTAAAGTAGGCATCTTGGATGTTGATATTCATGGTCCAAGTATTCCTGGCCTTCTCGGCATAAAAGATTCTGGACTTGAATCAGATCGTGGTGGCTTGTTGAATCCTGCAAAGGTTAACGACAATCTATATGTCGTTTCAATGGATTCTTTGCTGAAAGATAAGGACACTGCCGTGTTGTGGCGTGGTCCTAAAAAAACAGCAGCAATCCGTCAGTTTGTTTCAGATGTAAACTGGGGCGAGCTTGACTTTTTGCTTATTGATTCCCCTCCCGGAACTGGCGATGAGCATATGACTGTTCTTAAAACTATTCCGGATGCAACTTCTGTTGTAGTTACTACTCCGCAGGAAGTTTCTCTTGCAGACGTGCGAAAGGCTGTTAACTTCCTTCAGTACGCAAAAGCTAACGTGCTTGGTGTGGTTGAAAATATGAGCGGCCTTGCTTGTCCGCACTGTGGTGAGGAGATCGAGCTGTTTAAGAAGGGTGGCGGAAAAAAGCTTGCTGAAAAGTATGGTCTTGAATTCCTTGGTGCCATTCCGCTCGATCCTGCAACCGTAGTGGCTGCGGACAGAGGTGTTCCTGTTGTTATGCTTGAAGAAGAAACTGCTGCAAAAGCAGGTTTCCAAAATCTTGCAGACAACATCGTAAAAGCGCTTAACTGTAGCCTTGAGTCTGTATCTTCAGATCATTCATAGGTTAAGTTTTCGAAAGAAGCATACAGGGGGTTTCCCACTGTTATGCAGCACGAAATAAAAAACCATGACGGTCTCGTCATGGTTTTTTTATGTAAAAATATAAAAAAATACTTCAAATAACTCTAGATGCTATCAATATATTATTTTTTGGTGTCCTAGCAGTCTTTGCACCTTGTATGAACTGTGGTACACAGCGTTATCTTGAATAAACCAGCTAGAGGTAGAGCACACATGTTTAATTTGGCGAACAAGATTACCATGTTCAGAGTTTTGTTAGTTCCATTTGTGGTTGTACTCTTGTATTTCCCGAGTGAAACAACTTGTTTACTTGCATTTTTTCTTTTTTCCCTTGCTTCTTTCTCAGACCTTGTGGACGGCTTTATTGCCCGTCGTGAAGGTATGGTAACAAGCTTCGGAAAATTTCTTGATCCGCTTGCAGACAAATTGCTGATTTGCTCAGTACTTGTCATGCTTGTAGAACTTGGTTGGGCGCCAGCTTGGGTTGTTATTACAATCATTTGCCGAGAACTTATAGTAACTGGCTTACGTGCAATGGCTTCTGATGAAGGGATTGTTATTGCAGCAGATAAATACGGAAAAATGAAAACCGTATTACAAATGTTGGCACTTTCTCCTATGATTATTCATTACCCTTTGTTCGGGTATGATGTCGCCGTTATTGGCGAAATACTTCTTTACATTGCATTGATCCTGACTGTATTTTCTGGTGGGAACTACCTTTTCGGGTTTTATAAAAACTGGTTACAGCAGGACGAACAAAAATAAAATTTCTGCTGAGAGCATATGACAGAAGGTGCATCCCTTTTATGTTAGACTCGCAAGGAAAATACATGAGAGAACTTGAAGAATTGAAAAGCAGGTTGCGCAATTGCCTGCATACAATTCTTGAGCTGGAACCTGATCTTGACGACATTGAATTGAGTCATGATTTGCGGGATGAATTCGGCATGTTAAAAATGCTGATTGAGCGAATCAATGAGATGGAGCTAGTTGAAGATGATGTTGCACGTATTGAGTCTGCAACAGCTAACTTCTTGGAAGAACTGCAGTTCCCTATGTCGCATGTGAAGGTTACTGCTGAAAGGCGACGTTTTTTACAATAGTTATGCTAATAAAACGAATTTTGCTGGCGTTATCAGTGCTGCTTAACCTTACGCTAATAGTTTATCTGTTAGTGAGTGATAATGGGTTGAGCAATTATCAGACGCTCAAAGCTGACACGTATGCTTTTACTCAACGGCAGGACATGCTTGATGAAAAAGCGTATTTGTTGAGTCATGAAATACGACTTTTACAGAATGACTCAGAATACGTCGAAAAAATTATAAGAGCACGTCTTGGATTTGTTAAAAGCAATGAAATATTGTATATTTTTCCCGATAGCAAAATCAAGATTCCTGTTGGAGCGCGCGAATGATTCAAGCAAAGATCAAGTGGTATAAGGAAGTTTTGGAGCTCGATCCAGGTTCTAAGGTGTTTTTTCCACTTGCGCGACTTCTCGTAAAAGAAAGGGATCTTATTGAAGCTGTCTCTGTTTTAAAGGCAGGGTTAGAAAGGCATCCGGAGCATTTTGAAGCCCGTTTGCTACTGTTAAACTGCCTTGAACGGGTAGAAGATTTTGACCAGATTCATACAGAACTTGGGGCGCTTGGAGAAATTCTAAAGCGGTATCCGAGTTTTTGGAA
The DNA here is from genome assembly GCF_009914765.1 of Halodesulfovibrio sp. MK-HDV. NCBI lineage: Bacteria > Pseudomonadati > Thermodesulfobacteriota > Desulfovibrionia > Desulfovibrionales > Desulfovibrionaceae > Halodesulfovibrio > Halodesulfovibrio sp. MK-HDV. The sequence goes on from NZ_WYDS01000001.1 coordinate 226,989, forward strand.
AATTTGGGCAGGGTTACTTGCTGCTGAACCTGGCTCTCAAGATGCTGCGCTCGCAATGACTTTTCTTGCGGCGGCATTTGAAGAAACTCCGATTACTTGGCGTGATGTTATTGATAGGGGGCTTCAGGCTTGCCTGGAAGAGAATACTGACAATTTTCTTATTTCTCATCCCATATCAAAACAAAACTCTGCACCAGTTTCAGAATCTGTACCTGCCGACCACGATATGGAATCGGTAGAGGATGTTGCGGAAACTGTTGTGCCGGTTACATCGTCGCAAGATATTTCTCAGTTAAAAAGTTTAGCAGAACTAGAAGGTGAAATTCCGCTTATACGCAAACAGGAAACTGTTTTTAGTGGAACCATGGAAGGGGGGGAGTCCATTTCAGAACGCACTTTGTCTATGGCGCAAATCCTTGCGGACCAAGGTGATCTGAAAGGCGCTCTCGAGCTTTGTGACGAACTCACAGAGCAAGTAACAAGCAGGGAAGAGCTTGAGAATATTACTGAGCTTCGAACAAAGATTCTGGCAGATAAGAAAAACTCTGTGCCGGATGAATCTGAAACTGTTACAAGCAAGGACAGAATTGTCCACACGCTTGAAGCACTTGCAGAGCGTTTAGAAGCTAGAGCCTCGTAATTCTTTCCTTTATAGTTTCAGGAGATTGTATTGCATTATTCATTGAAATGTGGTGTTGCCTTGTGCGCGCTGCTAGTCTTATTAACTGGTTGCAAGCAAAGTGTTAACAACACATGGCGTGAGACTAAAGGGTACTATAATACATATTTGAATACCCCTGCTGAGCTTAAATTTTCTGAAGTTGATGTTGAAACAGCTGAAGAAAATTTGGCTGTTATGTATACCCCGATCGGGGAAGAGTTGGAAAAATTTGTTCGTGTTATTGACGGAAAAGATGTTTTCCCAGATCTCGCTTGGGTTGATGCAACCACGAAACGTTTTCCTTGGCTTTCCGGTGTTGCCGTTGTGAACCTTGAAGGCAAAGTGCTTATGCAGCGTCCCGCTGTAAGTATGAAGCCTTTAAATGTCGCTCCGCTTCTTGATGAAAATAAGAAGTACGGTTTCCGTAAGCTGCGTGGATATATTGACGAAACTCCACTTGGTAACGAAGCGTATGTCGCAATGCCATTTTTTGTTAATAATGAAATGAAGGGGCTTGTCGTCGCACATTTTGATGTACGCAGCCTTGTTGAACTTTCTCCTAAACCAGAAGAGCTTGTTATACTCGCTGGAGAGAAAGTCTTGTGGAGTGGTAAGTACCAGTTTGAAAGTACACCGTTTGCAGAAATCAACTGGCAGCAAATGCTCGGTGATGAAAGCTACGGAGTTGTCACTGAAAGCGGTAATTCTTACACTTGGCTTGTTCGATACCTTGGAGATATTCCAATTGTTTTTGGTACAGCCACACCTCAAGAGACCGCAAGCTAACTTGCACTCTGTATTGCTTTTAAGACTACAAACAAACTGTTTGACTCTATAAGTCATTATGCATAGAGCAAACTTTCATCCTGCATAATAACATGAAAGGGTACCTGTGTTGATGTTATCAATACAGGTACCCGTTTTGTGTCAGGAGAATAGTTGGTAACAGACTCAATGCTTTAAGCTTGAGCTATATTATATTTTTCGGGTAATTGACAAATCCCAGTTCCATTGTAGTATGAATAAATTAATTTATATTCATAGATAGTTAGGAGTAAACCCATGCGCCAAGTAACCGTTACTGAACATCTATTATTGCATCAAACAGAGACTCCTGATGCTTCCGGTAAATTTACTGCACTCTTTTATGATCTCATTTTGGCTGCAAAAACCATATCTAAAACAATGAATAAAGCTGGCTTGCTCGATATTTTAGGAGCAACCGGCGAGATCAATGTTCAGGGCGAACAGGTTCAGAAACTCGACGCGTATGCAAACCGTGTGCTTATCCATCGTATGGAGCGGACTGGTGTATTGTGTGCGATTGCTTCTGAAGAAAATGCTGATTTTATTCGTATCCCGGAGCAATACAAGCAAGGTGAGTACATTCTCATTTTTGATCCTCTTGATGGATCGTCCAATGTTGACGTTAACGTAAATGTCGGCACCATCTTCTCCATTTTGCGTCGTAAATCTCCTTCTAATAATGACGTTACATTATGTGATGTTTTGCAAAGTGGTGTAGAGCAGGTTGCAGCGGGTTATTTCCTTTATGGTCCTTCCACGATGCTCGTGTATTCAACTGGTGACGGCGTTCACGGCTTTACCCTTGATCCGAGTGTTGGTGAATTCTTGTTGTCTCATCCAGATCTTCGTATTCCTGAACAGGGCAAAGTTTACTCTGTGAATGAAGGCTATTACAAGTACTGGGATGATGCGACCCGTGAAGCTATTGAATTTTTCAAAGGTGAGACTAACCCGTTAGGCAAACCATATTCTGCACGCTACATTGGTTCTCTGGTTGCGGACTTCCATCGAGGTCTTCTTAACGGTGGTATCTACATGTACCCAGCAGACTATCGCAATCCTGGTAAGCCAAAGGGCAAGTTGCGCTATTTATGCGAAGCTTCTCCGCTTGCATACCTTGCAGAGCAGGCAGGTGGTGCCGCAACTGATGGTACGACTCGTATTCTTGAATTGCAGCCTGAAGAACTGCATGAACGTGTACCGCTTTTCATTGGTTCAAAGAACGATGTAAAAGCAGTGGCTGATATTTATAAAAAAAACCGTAAAGCAGCTAAATAGCTGTTAGCGGAACGGACTGCGGAATATTTGTATGCTCACTTTAGGTATTGAATCCTCGTGCGACGAGACTGCTTTTGCTCTTGTTCAAGACGGGGAGTTGGTAGATAGTGTAATTTCTACACAAATTGATATTCACGCACTGTTTGGCGGTGTTGTTCCAGAGATTGCCTCTCGTGAGCACTATCGGCTTATTGGGCACTTATACGATTCTTTACTTGCCAAAACAGGTATTGATGCAGAACAAATAGATAACGTCGCAGTCTCACGAGGTCCGGGATTGTTGGGAAGTCTGCTTGTCGGTGTTGGATTCGCAAAAGGTCTTGTTGCCGGAACAGATAAAAAGCTTATAGGTGTTAATCACCTACATGCACATCTTTTGGCAGCAGGTTTAGAACAGGAATTAAGACTTCCTGCCCTTGGTTTGCTTGTATCTGGCGGACATACACAGATATTCCTTATCCGCGCGGCAGATGATTTTGTTGAACTTGGTAAAACGCTGGATGATGCAGCAGGCGAAGCCTTTGATAAGGTCGCAAAAATGTTGAATATGCCATATCCTGGCGGCAAATATATTGACCAGCTCGCCAAGCTTGCTACGCCGGATAAAAAGCGATTTACCCGACCATATCTTGACAATAAGAATCTAAACTTTAGTTTCAGTGGGTTAAAGACTGGATTGAGTTTGTACATTGAAGCACACTCACATTTAAAGCTACCTAGTCTTAATGATATTGATGAGCTGTTTAATGGTACGCGAGATGTGACTGAGCTTGCTGAACTCTGTGCATCCTTTAACTTTACTGTTGCAGATACGTTGCGAGTTAAAATGCAACGTGCCATAGATCAACGTAAAGAACTGGGCGACTCCATCAATAGCATTATTGTAGCAGGGGGCGTCGCCGCTAACAGTGTAATCCGTGAAGCAATGACTGGTGTAGCTGATGGGCGAAATATTCCGCTCACACTGCCATCATTCGGGCTGTGTACTGATAATGCTTCCATGGTCGCATATATGGGTGAACAGCTTATTCTTAAAGGATACTCACACGGATTAGACTTGGATGCCATTCCTCGTGGTAGAAAGATTCCACAGGACTATCTGCATAGTTTATGTTAGAAATTAAAGTGTGAGGAACGAATAGTTACCTCACTCTTGACACTGTCTTACAGGCTTACTATTTATAGTTTTCAGTAAATATAACCTCCTGTAGATATTTACTGAGTTCTGAAAGCAATGGCCAATTGGCCAATTTTTAATGTTTAGTAAAAAAGGAGCGAACAATGGCTGCTCAAGTAACAGATAGCAATTTTGAAGCTGAAATTCTCGAATCTAAAATCCCTGCATTGGTGGATTTTTGGGCTCCTTGGTGTGGTCCATGCCGTGCAATGGGACCTGTAATCGACGAGCTTGCTGCTGAGTATGAAGGCCAGGTTCGTATCGTAAAAATGAATGTTGATGAAAACCCAGGTACACCGAGCAAGTACGGTATCCGTGCAATTCCTACGATCATTCTTTTTAAAGATGGTGAAGTGCTCGAGCAGGTAACTGGTGCAGTTTCTAAAAGCAGCATTCAAGATATGATTACCAAGAAGGCTCTTGGCTAATGAAAAAATTCGATTGCTTTGTAATCGGGGGCGGTCCGGCTGGAATGACGGCCGCCCTTTATCTTCTTAGGTCGGGGGTGACAGTGGCGATGGCTGAAAAGCTAACGCCGGGCGGACAAGTTCTGCAGACCGAGGAAGTAGAGAACTACCCGGGCTTTCCGAAAGGTATTAAAGGGTACGAACTCGCAGATGTTTTTGCAGAGCATCTCGAGGGGTACGAACTGGAACGGTACACCGAGCCAGTAACCTCTCTTATACATGCGCATGGTGCTAACAAACTTAAAGTGGGCGATCAGGAAATTATTGCCCGCTCAGTTATTATTTGCACCGGTGCACGTTACAAAAAGCTTGGTCTCCCTAACGAAGAATTTTTGACAGGCAAAGGCGTATCTTATTGCGCTTTGTGTGACGGTAATTTTTTTAGAAATCAAACAGTCGCTGTAGTCGGTGGTGGTAACTCTGCACTAGAAGAGTCCCTCTATCTGGCGAAGTTGGTAAAAAAACTGTATCTCATCCATCGTCGGGAAGGCTTCCGCGCTGCAAAGCATTATCAAGATAAGATAAAAGCCTCTCCTGTTATTGAAGTTGTCAAAAACACCATTGTAAAAGAGCTGCATGGTGAGAACGGCTTGACCGGGGTACTCGTTAAGAACTTGAAAACAGAAGAAGAGCAAGTGCTGCCAGTAGATGGCCTGTTTGTTTTTGTTGGCTATGAGCCAAACAAAGAACTGCTACCAGATGGTTTGCAGACAGACGAAACAGGATTCATTTTAACAGACATTGAGATGCGCACTAACTTGCCGGGCATATTTGCCTCCGGTGATTGCAGAGCAAAACAATGTCGTCAGGTTACTACTGCGGTTGGTGATGGTGCAACTGCAGCAAACTCTGCCTTCCTTTATTTGGAACAACTCAATGCGTAGAACGCTGCTTCGCTTTTTAGCTATTCTTCCACTGTTAAGTGTTTTATCCGGCTGCGGTGTTATTGACTATTTTTACTTGCCGCCTCCTGAAGATACAGCTCAGGAGATTTTTGAAGCAGGTAACGATGCTATGCGTGATAAAAACTACGCAAAAGCAAAAGAGTACTTTAACACCCTTAAAGACAAATATCCGTTTAGCCCGTATGCTGTGGAATCCGAACTTTCCTTGGCCGATGCGTACTTCCTTGATACCGACTACTTGTTAGCGGTTGATTCATACAAGGAATTTGAGTCATTGCATCCACGGCATAAAGCTATTCCATATGTGTTGTTCCAGATTGGTAACGCAAACTTAGAAAGTTTTGTTTCCATTGATCGTCCTCAGGATAACATTGCCGAAGGCTATGAGTACCTGACTCGTCTGCAGGAATCATATCCGGGTAACGAATATGCAGAAAAGGCTACACCTTTAATGCAGCGTGCTCGTAAGTTGATGGCAGCGCACGAAGTCTATGTTGCTGATTTTTACTGGCGACGTGAAAACTACGGCTCTGCATATGAACGATATAAGTTTGTGATGCAGCACTTTAAAGATGTTCCAGACTATCAGGAGTACGTAAAAGAACGTGCTCGACTTTCCTACCTCAAAAAGACTGAACAGGAAGCTGAGCTTCTTCGTGAAGAAGATCAAGGGTCTTGGAAAGATTATTTTGAGTGGTTGTAATACTCCGCTTTAATATGAGTTAAAAACTCCCACGTAACAAACGTTACGCGGGAGTTTTTTTATTAAATTCGGTATCATTGCTGTTCGTTTATGATTTGAAATGTCGATGCTAAGTTGGGAATCTCAAAGAATTCTTTAGCGATTCATCTAAAAATATTTGAAGTTTTACTGCCAGAAATATGTAAAATTTGTGGCAGATAGGGCTGATGTTTTCCCAAGTGCCTACAATCCTATCTCTGCACAGTGTTCAAGTTGCTTTCGATCTAAAATATGAACACTTCGTCCTTCTATTGCAATCATACCTTTTTCACTCATCCGTTTTAATGTTCTTGAGAGTGCTTCCGGTGTTGCCCCGATAACCTTTGCCAGCTCTTTATGTGACATCGGTAATACTACCATCTGTTTTTTTTCCGGAGAATTGTTCTGGGGTTCAAGTTTTGCAATGAATGTTGCTATGCGTTGAGGCACCTCCTGCAAAGAGAGAGTTCCCGCAAGTTCCATTGCATCTCTTAATCGTTCTGAAACTTTTTGAAGCATGGCGAATAGAAATGCTGAGTCTTTCTCTGCGGCGGCAAAAAAGCTTTGCTTTGAGATAGAGACTACTTTGCATGTAGTTAATGCGGCAGCAGTTACGGGGAACGGTTTTTTCCGAAAGGTTGAGCATAGGCAGAAAGGCTCACCGTCATGTAGGACAAAAAGTGTCTGCTCTTTTCCTTCTGGAGAACTTTTATATAATTTTGCTGTACCACTAAGCAAAATGTACAAGCCAGAAGGGGATTCACCTTCTCCGATAATAATGTCTTTTGCTTTGTAAGTCATTTCAATAGCACCATTAAGGAGCGTTGGAAAAACCTCGGCAGGCACCTGAGCAAATAGTGGAAGTTCTTGAAAAGCTTGTTCTAATGTCTTCATTTTTTGTGACCTGTTGATGTATGTCAATGCGCAATAATACAATTCATTGCATTTAATAAGTAAGTATCAAAAGTAATTCGGTGAGTTAAGGGCTCTTAGCGAAAGCAAGAGATTTACTCAGTGTGGCTTTGATTGTGTTGCAAGGAGTGCTTTGAGTGTTTGTTGCTGTGTTCTCTGTTAGTGAGCACGGTACTAATTTCTCCTCCCATTTGTGAGCTAACGGAGGTTGTTATGCTAACTAGGTTGAACACGTATTGTTCGCGATTTTTCCTAGTAATGGCTGGATGTTGTTGTTTCTATATTGTTTTTGTGGAGACATCTTTTGGTAATCAACTAACAAAGGAACCGGATAAAACGTATGGCGCGGAGCAAGCTCGAAAAGTTTCCCAACCAGCCAAGCGTTGGGTGACTACTGATCATAGCCGCCACACTGTTCTACAGCAGGAATTTGCCTCTCCGGAAGATGTAACCAAAGCATGTTTAACATGCCATAATGAGGCGTCACGTCAAATACATAAAACCATCCACTGGACTTGGACCGACCCAGCTGACAGTGAAAAGCTGATGGGAAAAAACGGGCTTACACTTAATAACTTTTGTATTTCAATTCATTCTAATGAATCACGTTGTACCTCTTGTCATGCAGGATATGGCTGGAAGGATGGACAATTTGATCTAAGTAAAGAGGAAGCGGTTGATTGTCTTGTTTGCCACGATACCACGGGGACTTACGAAAAATTCCCGACAAAGGCAGGGTATCCTGCGATTAAACCAACAAAATTTGGCAAAAAAACATTCCAGCCTCCTAACTATACAGTGATTGCCGCTTCGGTTGGTCGTCCGACACGAACCAACTGTGGTGTCTGTCACTTTTTTGGTGGCGGGGGAGATGGAGTCAAACACGGTGATTTAGATTCTTCATTGTTTAATCCTAGCCGTGAGCTTGATGTGCACATGAATGCTGAAGGGGCTAATTTTACCTGTCAGCGTTGTCATTCGACGGATGCACATTTCATAGCAGGTCGTACGTATAAACAACCAGCATTTACGGATCGCCGGAGCCTTATTGAAGATGACCTCGTAAAACGTATTTCGTGTGAATCGTGTCATACTGCCACGCCACACGCATTGGGTCATAAAGCGAATGATCATACAGATAAAGTTGCGTGTCAGACTTGCCATATTCCAGCATTTGCTCGAGTGAAGCCTACCAAAATGTACTGGGACTGGTCGACTGCTGGAAAAATGAAGGATGGCAAACCGTATAAAGTAAAAGGTGCACACGGCAAAGCATCGTATATGACGAAGAAAGGCCGTTTTGTATGGGAGAAGGACGTTCAGCCTGAGTATTTCTGGTACAACGGGAAAATGGATTACCTGCTCGTTACAGATAAAATTGACCCGAACAGTGTTGTGAAAGTGAATTCTGTTGAAGGTGACAGGAATGATCCTGATTCACGTATCACCCCGTTTAAAGTTCACCGAGGTAAGCAGCCCTACGATAGCATGAATATGACAATGGGAATTCCACATCTTTTTGGTAAAGATAAAGCAGCATATTGGAAAGGGTTTGATTGGAATAATGCTCTTGAAGTTGGAATGGCAGCAGCGGGTGTTCCATATAGTGGAGAGTATGGTTTTGTTGAGACAGAATACCATTACCCGATAACGCATATGGTCGCCCCTAAAGAGAAAACGCTTGCGTGTGATACGTGTCATGCAAAAGACGGCAGACTGGCGACGTTGGCAGGATTTTATATGCCAGGGCGTGATCGAAGTGGCCTTTTGGACTTCATAGGTTGGTTTACAGTGATTGCAGCACTTATCGGTGTTATTATACACGGCATTATGCGCATAATTAGTAAGCCGAAAGAGCAATAGGAGTACATATATGTCATCTACAAAATTATATCTGTACACACGATTCGAACGCTTTTGGCACTGGGCACAAGCTGCTTTGATAATTGTTCTACTTGTTACCGGCTTTGAGGTTCATGGGTCATTTTCCTTATTAGGATTTGGAACTGCAGTCACTGTCCATAACTTTTGCGCGTGGACTTGGCTGGTGCTTTATGCCTTTATTGTGTTCTGGATAATTACCACAGGCGAATGGAGGCATTACGTTCCAACGTTTGTGAAGATGTTTGAAGTTATCCAATACTACATGTCGGGAATATTCAAAGGTGAAGTGCACCCAGTACCCAAGTCTGAGCGTATCAAGCATAATCCTCTTCAGCGTATTACGTATTTAGGGATTGTTTCTTTGCTGGTACCATTTCAGATTGTAACGGGCTTTTTGTACTATGTGTATAATGATTGGTTAGCTTTTGGATGGGCACTTAATCTTTTTACGATTGCTATTTTGCATACCGCAGGTGCGTTTGCAATGCTGGCATTTTCTGTTGTGCATATTTATATGACGACAACAGGACATCATCCATTGTCGCACATTAAAGCAATGTTTACCGGCTATGAAGAGTTGGAAACGAAAGAGAAAATGTAATATCTGTTTAGCGGTTGGAGGGCATGGTTCTTCCAACCGCTTTGTTTTTTCGGGCTAGATGAATGTGACTGCCTTAGAAGACTTCTACAAATACTTGTTGGTAAAGGATTGGTTATTTTTTACGTCGATTGGAACTTTCTGTACTTTCATGAAGTGGAATAGCTGCAACGAGGCATGAGTGAGGGGATTGTCGCATGGAATTGGAGGCAGGTAATGTGACAACTTGAATTGTGTCGTGTCCATAATTTTATCAACAAAAGTACTTTGCTTTGGATGGAATGACAGCGTCGAAGCGAAGTGAATTGAAACAAAAAAAGCCGCCGGTATAACCGGCGGCTTTTTTGTCTTGAACTAATCAAGAGAAGTTGTCGTTTGGCTGGGACGGCAGGATTTGAACCCGCGGATGTCGGGACCAAAACCCGATGCCTTACCAACTTGGCTACGTCCCAGCACGACCAACAAGAGCGTGTATAGTGAGGAGTTCCGTTTCCGTCAAGCAGAAAGTAATTTTTTTTTTATATTTGTCGTTAGTTAGCTACTGTTCAAATAATATAAGATGCAAATAGATTGTGCTTATTTTTCCTATTTGCCTAAAATAATTATTTTTTTGGGAAAATTAAATTTTCAAATGTAGTGTATGCGAGCAAAGTAGAATTTTCACTGATAATTCTAGCTACTTGCATTGGCTACTCACTTTTTTAGCGTAGAGCATCAATGTGCAGTGGCTTATGACAATGCGGACAAATGATATGTGGGTTTTGTTTTGTTGCATCAAGCAATGTGTATGTCCAATTTCCAGAATGCTTCACGTAATCGACTAAAAGAACAAAACCACAAGTGCAGAATCTTTTTTGCATGACAGCCTCGTTGTTTATAAAAGTTAACATGTGGTGCGAAATAAAAGCCAGATGGGCTGGCTTTAGGTTTGTGGCAAACCTGTATGACGTAATGTGCTGTAAAAGTGTGATCCCTTTTGGGCACTTTTTTGCGTTTAGCATTGCCTAATCCACCATACTTGATGGTTTGCAGGTGGCCTGAGGGAACGTCACACAGGTTTGTCTCAATTTGAATAACTCAAAACTAAAATATGACCGAGTTGGCGAATGTGTTAATAGTCTCTTGCTGACCAGACAACCCTGCCGATAACTCTGAAGGAGAGGAGCTCGTCCCCTTGAATAATTATTGGTGTGTAGTCAGGGTTGTCGCTTGTCAGTGTTATTTTGCCGTGTTCTTTCTCAACACGTTTCACCATGATAGAATCATCGGTACCAACGGCATAAATAACATTTGGCCGAAGAGTTTGCTGAGATTTATCTACAAGGACGGTGTCGCCCTGACATATGTATGGTTCCATACTATCACCGACAACATCCATGAGTACCATAGCCGACGGTGTTCCCTTTTGCGCTAACCATGACTCTTTAAAGATATGCTCTTCAATAGGAGTTGCCTCAACGTCAAAAGAGCCATCACCAGCACAGAGTCGGGCAAAAACCTTAGGGACAGTGAACGTCGCAGTATTTTCAAGTAGATTAGGATCAATTGCTGCTTCTTGTTTTCCTACGCCGAATTCAAGCCAATCAGTAGAGAGCTGAAATGAGCGGGATAAAGCTAAAACCCATTTTTGTGGAATAGAGTTTCTACGTTTTGCCTGCGTAATAGCAGAACGATTTACTCCAAGGGCTTTAGCCAAATCATGCTGTGTAGTGATAGAGGTGGCTTTTTGGATACGTATAAAAAAAGTATGGAAATCGATCATAGTTCTCTCAAAAGTCATAACGACGTATAATTAGAATCACCAATCGGTGCGTGTTGATATATATAAACAGAGTGTGTTTTATCCGCAACTAGAAAAAGTACAACGTTAAAAAAGGTACAAAAAAATGCTCCTCTGTTTTTTAGAACAGAAGAGCATTTTTTTTACTATTTAGAATGGAACGAACAGTCGAATATTGTTTGTCGTTATTACTTGTGAAAGACTAACACTGTTCTATTCGTGCTTATTGTTTCATGAAGGTAGTACCTTTCCGTATACTTCTTAAGGCATTTCGACGAAGTATTCTTTACTTACTGCGTCAGGCATACCGAAGTACTTGCTCTTCGCCGTAACTTTTAGGCGGTAGAGAGTGGATATCTGAGTTGGACAAATTGTCGTGTCGAATTTGCCACCACCACTTAACAAGCCAAGCTCATTCGGTGCGAATGTAAAATCTTCTTCAGACTGGAATGGGCAACCCGGGCAGTCCGCAGTATCGCCAGCTTTTTGTAACTCAACGAGAATTTCGTCAACATTAGAGACATTGCCTGAAAGGTTGCCAGTAATATTAATGCATGGCCTTTGGACTGATGTTTTAATTGATTTCCATTTGAAAACATCTGCAGAGCTTGCCGGTGACGGGTCACTTTTGAATCCACAACCTGCTGCGGCAATTATGAGTACACAGGCTGCCATCATACATACAAGGCGCTTAGTTGGCGTCATTTCGTTCTCCCCACAAGAGTTTCCACTCTGTAAGTTTTTTTAATGCATCCATTGGAGTCATATTGTCAGTATCTAGGTCTTTCAATGCGGTCACAAGAGGATTGTCTATTGGTTCAGTGTTTACAGGCGGAGTCTTGGCTGTTTTTGTTTTAGCCGGAGTTTCCGGAATTCCCGGTAGTAAACTGGCCATGCTTGCAGCTTGAACCTGTTTTGAATTTTGTGAATTACTTTCAAGTGTTGAAAGGATTTCTTTAGCGCGTTTTACAACATTTGCAGGCACTCCTGCAAGGTTAGCTACTTCGATACCGTAACTTCTGTCTGAAGGTCCCGGTACAAGCCGGCGCAGGAAAACAATTTCTCCGCCCCATTCTTTAATAGCGATGTTCATATTGTGAACACCAGCAATTTTGCCTTCCAGCGCTGTGAGCTCATGATAGTGTGTGGCAAACAATGTTCGGATGCCATCAGATTTTCTACATAGTTCTTCGACAACGGCCCAAGCTAGAGATAGGCCGTCGAAGGTCGATGTACCGCGCCCGATTTCATCAAGGATAATCAGGCTGCGCTTTGTCGCCTGTCGCAAAATCCTGGCGGTTTCCATCATCTCAACCATAAAGGTTGATTGACCCTGAGCAAGGTTGTCAGAAGCACCAACACGAGAAAAAATTCTGTCTGCAACGCCAATGTTCGCTTCACGTGCCGGTACAAAAGAGCCCATCTGAGCAAGAATACAAATGATTGCCATCTGTCTTAGCACAGTAGACTTACCAGCCATGTTTGGACCAGTAATGAGAAGAAGCTTTCGTTTGTTGTCTACGCGTAGGTCGTTAGGAATAAAATTAGAACTTCCTTGAACTGCCTCTACAACAGGATGTCGCCCATCTTTAATGGAGATATGAGTTCCACTGTGTAGATCAGGACGAGCCCAGTTCCATTTGCGTGCTGCCTCAGCAAGGCTCTGCCAGTAATCCAGACCGGCTAGAAGGTCTGCCATAAACAGCAAACGAGAGCGTGCACCGACAATTGTTTCGCGCATTTTCTGGAAGAGCTTGTATTCCAGGCTCTTGCGTTTGTCAGTTGCGGCAAGAAGTTTTTCCTCTAATTCTTTCAACTTTGGTGTTGAATATCGTTCAGAGTTGGCAAGTGTCTGGCGTCGTACAAAATGTTCAGGAACTTTTGAAATAGATCCTTGTGGCACATCAAAGAAGTAACCGAACACGCGGTTATACTTTAATTTCATCTTTTGAATGCCAGTGGCTGCCTGTTCTTCCTGAAGCAATTCTTCAAGCTTGGATTCGCCATGCTCACTTAACTCAATAAGTTCATTCAGATCGTCGTGGAATCCATGCTTAAAGAGTCCACCTTCAGTAATGAGGGGAGGTGGATTGTCTACAAAAGCATCGTCGAGCAGGGTGTGATAATCTGCAAGGTTATCCCAATGCTTGAGCAATTTAGTGAGCCATGGAGGAAGGGTGAGTCGTTGCTCATCGTCCATGGTGGTGTATTGCTCTGACTCTGTTTGAACTTTTTCAAGAACGCTTCGAACGGTAGGCAACGTGCTTATACTTTGACGCAAAGCAACAAAGTCTTTTGGCGCAGCACGGTTAAGTTGAATACGTGTGCTCAGGCGTTCAAGGTCATATACAAGATCAAGAGCGGTGCGGATGTCCTTCCGAAGAGTGTCATTGGCAAAAAAGTATTCAACGGCATTCTGAGTTTCGGTAATTGGAGCAATGTCACGCCATGGGTGGCGCATACGTTCTGCAAGTAGACGACCGCCCATAGGAGTAAGAGTGTGATCCAGAACTTGCCAGAGTGTACCAAGACCTTTTCTGCCATCTAAGGTTTTAAAAAGTTCAAGGTTGCGCTCTGTAATCTCATCTAAGATGAGATGCTTTGAAAGGTTCAGTGGTTTGAATCTGGATAGGTGGGTAAGCTCGCCTTTCTGCGTTAATTTCAGATAGGTAAGCAGAGCACCACACGACCTAACAAGGTCGTTGCTCTTTTCTAATCCCAGAGCACCGAGTTCCACGATGTTTTGAGATTCTAAAATTTTTTCAGTATTTCGCTTAAGATCAAAAAAGGCTTTTGCCGGTTTTTTGAGAATGATTGTCTCAGTCAGAGAAAAAGACGGCGGCGGGGTGAGGTCATCAGGAATGATGAGTTCTTTCGGCCCCATTTTTTGTGCCCATTGCCATAACTCAGCCTGCTTTTTCAACTGGATGCCAGACCAATCTCCAGTGGAGTAGTCTACCCATGCAAGGCCGCCACTGTTGTTTTTTACATCCCAGCAGAGTGCACCTAGGTAGTTATGACCTTTGGCGACAAGGTTTACGTCTTCTACAACAGTACCTGGAGTTAATATTCGTTTTACTTCGCGTTTTACGAGTCCCTTTGCTTCACGTGGGTCTTCCACTTGTTCGCAAATGGCAACGTTATGACCTTTTTCTAGAAGCTTTGGCAGATAAGTTTCTACAGCATGATACGGAACTCCGCACATTGGAATGCGAAATTCTGAATTGGAGCTGCTTCTGCTGGTGAGCGTAATTTGAAGATCACGCGCGGCAACTTCAGCATCTTCAAAGAATAGTTCGTAAAAATCTCCCATACGATAGAACAGAAGACATTGCGGGTACTGGTCTTTGATATGAAGGTACTGTTCCATCATAGGAGTCAGTTTTGTAGGGCGGTTTGCAGTCATTATATATAATCGGGTGTCAAATGGTTTTGCGTAACAAACATGAATAATTTCGGCTTGTTCCCAGTATTGTATAAAGGTAAAAAATGGCGTCGCCCAGAGACAACGCCATTTTCTGAAACAATGTATAAATCGGCTGGAACGTTAATCTTGAAGATGAATTCTAAATGCTGCTGTGTGCCAATTTCGGCATTTTGGGCAGCTATAGAATGTTTCAAGGCGCCTGATACCGCAATGGCTACATACGAAACGCTTAACATTTCCAATTTGGTTTACAAAGAAACCAAGCTGATTTTTGAAGACAGGTGAAAGAGGTTGCTCGTTCATTGCAAGCCCCAGCAACTCCATACGTGCTGCCCAAAAATTGGGATTAAGCACCATGGTCTTTGCAAGCCATGCATTTGCCTCTTCGATATTTCCATCATAAATATGGAAACGTGCGCAGTAGTACTGAACGATAATATCAGGATCTTGCGTATCGAGAACTTCCACCACAATCTTGCATAGGTTTGTGGCAAAGTCGTCGTCGCATGATTCTGCATATTCATCAAGAGACGTGTAAATATGCTCAAGCATTAGAAAACGCATGCTTGGAGTAATATTCGTCAATCCATCTTTAAGAATCGAACTACATTTGCGGATCTCACAATTTTGTGCGGCAAGTGCAAATTTCGCAATCCAAGCTTCAACAGAGCCTTTGTAGATACGCAGGGCTTTGTTGAACGATTTACTAGCTTCACCTTCACTTCCGAGAGAGAGAAGTTCCTCACCATGGAGAACCATGTAATGAGACTGACCAATTTTGTGGCCTAGCTTTCCGTACAGTCTTGAGGCATCGAGGAAGTTGCCTACCTCGGCATATAAAACTGCAAGCGACTGAAGGATTTCTTCAGTGTCTCCAGCAATTCTTCTTGCGCGTTCAAAGGCTTGTAGTGCCCTGTCCATGAAGCCGCCACGACGGTAGTCATGACCAAGCTCGAGAAAGGCTCGAACACGGAATTCCTCATTAAGGCCAGGACGTGCAATCAAGTTGTTACGCAATTGCACGGCACGCTCAATATCACCTTGAGCACGGTAAAGGTTTCCAAGGGCTATGTAGATCTCAACAGCATCGGGATCATTTCGAACGGCTCGGGACAGTTCTGCAATAGTTTCCTTGGTATCTCGTTCACCATGTGGTGTTTCAAACGTAGCAAGAACAGATTTTCGCTTATTAGGAATCAATCGACTCAGCATGGACATTAGCTGCCCTCCGTAAGTTGCGCTTACGCCTCAGTAGCTTTTTCCGGGGTACCTTCAGATTCAGGCTCAATCTCAGGCAGATTTGCTTTTTCATCAAGAGGATTAGTGCGAA
The DNA here is from genome assembly GCF_009914765.1 of Halodesulfovibrio sp. MK-HDV. Classification (NCBI taxonomy): domain Bacteria; kingdom Pseudomonadati; phylum Thermodesulfobacteriota; class Desulfovibrionia; order Desulfovibrionales; family Desulfovibrionaceae; genus Halodesulfovibrio; species Halodesulfovibrio sp. MK-HDV. The sequence continues at coordinate 242,936 of NZ_WYDS01000001.1, forward strand.
GAGCGTTTACTTCTTTTTCAAGTTTTTTAAGCTGCTTACGTGCTTTGCGTATTGCGGAGCCCAAGCGAACTCGTTCGAGTAAGAAGAAGAAAGTAACAGCAAAGGCGCCAAAAACAAAAAGCACCCAAAATGAGAAAGTAAATTGGAAGCGGAATGGTTTCCCAAGATTGGTACAACAGATCAACTTTCAGCGTAATGGCCTGAGAAAGTTCTGCTGTATTCTGTTGGAAGAAAACCATACAGAGGAAAAATACAACAACAAGCAAAAGTACCTTAATAAAACGCATAGACTACTCCTTATTACACACCCTACGGCAGGGCATCAAAGCTTGGTTTCAATTTAGCATAGGTACTCTGAAGATGCTCAGAGATAAGCCGGACATCGGCACACGTAGCCATGAATGAAGAATCACCATCCCATCGTGGAACAATATGATAATGAAGATGTTCGCGAATGCCGGCACCTGCGGAAGTGCCAAGATTGAGACCTATATTGATCCCAGTAGGGTTAAATGTTTCTTTCATAATTGTGGTGGATAGTTGCAGCAAGTCCATCAACTCATGGGCCACATCAGCAGCAAGCTTGGTAATACAGTTCGTATGCTCGTACGGCATTACCATAATGTGTCCCACATTATATGGATATTTATTCATGATGATGAAGTTTTTTTTGCCTCTGTAAAGAATGAGACGTTCTTCATCTTCGTCTGTGTGGTCAGGAATGCAAAATACGCATGTGTCAGGTTTGGGGCCTAGAATATAGTCAATGCGCCAAGGCGCCCACATATGTTGCATGATACGTCCTAAGTTCTTTCTGAATGAATCGGGGAAAATTATTCGGTTTACTCTTGAATGTTCAAGAATGCCGTACAATCCTATCATTATTATCCCTTGCCGATTTACACGGGAAGCGCCGGAAGAGCAAGATTTAGGTTGCAAAAAGAGTGTGCATGTTGCCATGCTTACTGTGTAAACTCATAATTTTTACAATAACTGTCTATTATTGCCTAGCTTTTAACATGCGGTATGCAAAGTCAAGTTGTTCCTGTCTTGTCTTTATTTTTTCATCAAGCATGGCGAATAAAGTCTTTCGTAACACTTCTCCGAACAAAGGACCTGGTGTAAATCCAAGTAATTGTAAGTCTGCACCTGTGATGTCGAGAGTCGTGTTGCGCAGATAAGCAAGGAAATGTGAAATATGTTTTTTCACTGCTTCAGATTTTGTACGCGCCATCATGTATAGTACCCCTTCAAGCGGTATTGGTACAAGCAGTTCGTAAAGTCGGCTGTAAGCTTCCGGAGGGATAGCGTTTATCAAGTTCGTTACAGATTTTACGGTGTCCCGCAGGGTTAAAAAGTCTGCGTATTGTTTGGGGGCAAAGTGTAAACGTGTAAGAACTTCCTCCACTGCATCAGCTTTTGATGCAGATGTGAGTCCAAGTAAGTAAATAACCCAAGGTTCGGGAGATGGTTTGGCATAGAGCATTCTGTACCACTCCATTACCTTTTCAATCTCTTTAAGCACATCTCGTTTTTTCGGAGAGAGCTCAAGCGCAGGATGAATGGATTGTAGAACAGTAAATTCATGAAGCCTGATGAGAGACTGATAAGGACTTACTTCGTTAAAGATAGATTGAAGCTCATGGAAAACTCGGGAGCCGCTAAGTTTAGTGATAAGCTTTAATTGTAAAGCATTCTTAATAAGCTTCGTAGTTTGTGGGCCGATGATAAATTCAAAACGGGTTTCAAATCTGATCGCACGGAGTATGCGTGTCGGATCTTCTACAAAGCTTAGGGAGTGAAGAACGCGAATTACTTTGTCGCGAATATCTTTCTGAGCACCAAAGAAGTCAATGAGCTTACCGAATTTGTCGTGGCTTAGCTGGATGGCTAACGCGTTGATGGTAAAGTCTCTGCGGTATAAGTCCATCTTGATGGAAGAAAGTTCTACCGTAGGTAAAGACGCTGGCTGCTCGTAATATTCGAGGCGAGCGGTTGCCACATCAAGTCGTTCTTCTTCGCCTGCCGCGTTCGTATATATAATGATAGCTGTTTTAAATTTTGTATGCTGGCGCACTCGTCCACCAAGACTGTGGGCAAGTTTTTTAGCAAATGCAATGCCGTCGCCTTCGACAACTAAGTCGAGATCTAGGTTTTTACGTCCAAGCAGTAAGTCACGCACAAAGCCACCAACAACATACACAGCCACGTTAAGCCTGTTTCCCAGATCTCCAGCCATAGTTAGCAATTCGAAGTGGTGTTCAGGCAAGCGTTCTTTCAGGAGCGGGAGTACATTGCGCTCTTTTTTATCTGAAAAAAGTTTGTCAGGTACTCGTGATGGTTCTTCAACCAGCGTGTTGATAAGGTCTGTACGGGTAATAACCCCCATAAGGCGTGTATCAATTACAACCGGAACAAGTCGCTGACGTTTGCCTACAATAATTTCCATGACAGGATACAAATCATCATCAGGGTTCACTGTCTGAACTTTTTTGTTCATATACGTGCTGGCAGGGGCATTACCTAGGCCATGCGAACAAGCTCGAACAGCGGTTTGGTACTCCAGATAGCCGCTGACAACGGGATTATTAGCACTTTCAAGCAACGGAATAGCTTTTAGGCCAAACCGGTTCATAATAGATTCTGCTTTGCACATGGAGACGGTTTCGTATTCAAATATGGCGGGCGCAGTCATGTGTTCACGCACAGTCTTTTCATAATGGATGGAAGAATAGAGTAGTCCGAAAAGTTCATCCTTTACTTCAGATAGTGGCTTGCTTTTTACAGAGGCTGATGCTGCAAAGTTATGACCACCACCACCTAGAGACTGACAAATTTGGCCAACATTGACAGAATGAATTTTACTTCTGGCAACGACTTGTACCCGGTCACTCATGCGGCACAGAGCAAAAAGAACTTTTACTTCTTGCATGTCGATCATTTTATGAGCGAGCAAAGCAAAGTCCCGCACGTAATGAGAAACTGATGTTTCTGCAATCACAACCGGGATGCCGTTAATGTCATGAGTCGTTGCAGATTCAAGCAGGCTGTTGAGGATGGAAATTTGTTCAACGGTCAGCTCACGAGTCGTGAGTTCTGAAATTGTGTTGATGTCCATACCCATTGTTTTCAGCCATCCGCCTGCTTCAAAGTCATGTTCCGTTGTGGAATTGAAGGAGAATGATCCGGTGTCTTCATAAACACCCAGTCCCAGCATGGTTGCTTCTTCTGGCGTAATGGAGAGCCCTTTTTCTTTAATCAACAGCGTGATGATTGAAGTAGCAGATCCCCAAGGTTTGACCACTGAGAGCGTTGCTGGCAGATCGTCATTTGAATCTGGATGGTGATCATACAGATGGATTTCTAAGTCCGGATTCTCTAGAGCCGGAGCAACATGGCTGATGCGTTCGCGTTGTCTAGTGTCTACAACGACAAGAGTTTTGACCGTGGAATAATCGATTTCTTTGGCATCTTTAAAATTGAAGAGATAAGTGGCACTTTCAATAAAGAAGTTTCGCAGGTTTGCTTCCTGTGATCCCGGGAAAACTAGAACGGCATCATCGTACAGCTTGCTTGCAGCAACAATTGCCGCAAGGCAATCAAAGTCTGCATTAGCGTGACCTGTGATTAGGACAGGAGCCGGAATAAGGGGCTTCGAATTAGAATTCACGCTTACATCCTTGAACGTGGGTGGTATTGCTTATGGATTTGTTTAAGTCTGTCTGCCTGAACATGTGTGTATATTTCTGTGGCAGAAATATCTGAGTGTCCCAACAGTAATTGAACGGTACGTAAATCTGCGCCGCCGTCCAGTAAATGTGTTGCAAACGAATGTCTAAACGTATGGGGAGATACATTTTTATGAACTTCGGCTTTTAACACGTAACGCTGTACCAGTTTCCAAATAGCTTGCCTGGTTAATCCTTTGCCGGATCGGTTAAGGAAAACAAAATTTTCAATTGGGGCAAAGTGTGGTCGCCAATCTCGCATATACAATTGCAAAATTTGCATGGCTGCATTGTGCATCGGAACTATTCGATCTTTAGAGCCTTTACCGTGTACACGCATCAATCCACTTTGGAGATCAAGGTCAATAGGCTTCAGAGTAACACACTCTGTAACGCGTAAACCAGAAGCGTAGAGTAATTCAAGAATTGCGCGGTCGCGAAATCCTAGTTTCTTTTTCATATCTGGTTGTTCAAGTATCGCTTGAACTTCTTCTACAGATAAAACGTCGGGAAGAGTTTTAGGAAGTTTTGGATTTTCTAAATATTGTACAGGGTTGGCGTTTAGATAGTTCTCGTCAAAACAGTATCGGAAAAATCCGCGAAGTGCAGACAGGTGGCGCGCAAGGCTGCGGCTATTTAATCCGCCTCGACGAAGGTGCATAATGTATAAAAAGATGGATTGATCAGTAACATCTTCAACCTTGTATTTTTTGTCTTCGAGAAAAACTAAAAAGCTGCGTAAATCAGTTTCATATGAAGTAAGCGTATTTTCAGAAAGTCCACGTGTGACAAGTAAAAACTGAAGATAGCTATCAACAAAAGGATGGCTGACTGGAAGTATTTCGTGAGGTTGCGTGTTCATTATGCGTGCCTGTAATTAAAAGAAATATTCCGAAATGTATTTACCTGCGGTGAACAGAATAAATACTGTGAGAATGACTTTAAGTGTATTGGCAGAAACATATTTTTGGCACAGCGCGCCAAGATACATTCCTCCAATTCCGCCTAGTCCGAATAATATGCCTAAAAGGTAGTCGGGAGCAATTACTTGTGCCGGATATATATATGAAAGGGCCTGATAAATTCCGACACCGGCAATAGACGTTACAAACGTTCCCATGAGACAAGCGCCAGCAACTGTATAAACTGGCAGCCCAAAGAATGTAATAAAAAATGGGGCAATAATTGCGCCGCCACCGATGCCGTAAATTCCACCTATGATCCCTACCACAAAGGTAAGAGAAAAAATACCGGCAGTAGGGGCAGTGTACGTTTCACCTTCAAAAGAATAAGCGATACGTTTTAAAGAAAACTCAAGAGTTTTTGTAGTGCCGATTGGAGGCGTTATGGCATCTGTTTCCAATGTTATTCTTTTTTTGAAACGGATTGTTTTAAAGAGACGAAAACCGACATAGAGCAGCACACCGCCGACAAATAATTTAAAGTCTGCGGTGTCGGGAAGGTATGTGATTCGAATAATAGCGCCGATGACAACACCGGGGAGGGTGCCTGCTATGACAGCCCATGTGAGTGGCCAAACCATTCTTCCTTCACGTATGTAGCGCAAGACGCCACTCGGAATAGCAATAATATTAAACAGTTGGTTTGTTGCACTTACAGAAGGCGTGGTGTAGCCAAGAACTGACATTTGGAAGGGAAGCAGCAAAAAAGCTCCTGAAAGCCCACTCATGGACGTGAAAAAGGAAATAACAAAAGCAACAGCTGGGGGGAATAGAGGGTGGACTTCAATGCCGGCAACAGGAAACAGCATAGGCTCTCCGCTGTTAGTGTAAAAGGTCAAAAGTATGAGCTAGGTTGTAAAGATTTTACACTATTCTCCGATAAGAGTGCAACATTTAGCGCCGAAGATTGCGTCATATGCTTTTGCAGTATGTCGTTTTCGTTTTGATTGTAATGGATGTGCGAACATTATGTATCTCAGCCGCGGCGTTATATGCAAACACTGATCTGTATCAGTACTATTTTCTAATAATAAAGTGTGCCATCGGCATTCGCCTTAAGTAAGGAAGAAATTGTATGTGGAATTCTAAAAAGATTCAATGTCTCGCAATGAGTGGACTTCTGATTCAACTCGTATCCGGTATTGTTATGTATAATACAAGTGGCACGATTCCACTTTATTTCTTTATTTCTGGCTTGCTGGTCGTCGCTGTCTTTTTCACTATGTATGTTGCTGGATCATACGTTGAGGCAGACAATGAAAAACTACAAAAATATATTTCAGAAATCTTGAAAGACAATTTTGATGCTCCTCATCCGCAGTTTTCAGCACAGGATGCAACCTTTGGATTAGTGAAGATGTTGATCGAGGAACTCAAACGCGAAAAAGGCGTTCTTCTTGGTGTTATTAAAGGGTTACCCGTCCCATATATTCTTGTCGATGCAGATGAAAAGGCATTGTTTACGAACCAGGAATGCTTAGACATGCTGGAAATAGACGGAGCTCCTGAAGCGCAGCATGGAAGTACTCTTGGAGAGATTTTCTATAATGACAGAACACGCGAAACCGCGGTTGGGAAGTCCATTAACAATGGAAAGGTATTTAAAAACCTCGAAGTAACAATTAATGGGCATAAAGGCGGACAGTGTCATGTGCTCGCGAACGTATATCCGCTATATAATATAGATGGTATTTGTGTTGGCGGGCTTTGTTTGTATCTTGATATGACACAGCTGAAAAAGCATGAAGAAGATTTAATGGGGCAGCATGAACTTATTGCGGCTTCTGCTGAAAAAATTGCAGTTATCACAGATAGACTTACTGCGTCCTGTTCCGAAATTTCCTCACAGGTTGATGAGTCTCTTAAGCTCTCGGTAACTCAGCAGCACGGTACAACAGATGTTGCAGCTGCAATGGAGCAGATGAATGCATCCGTTATGGATGTGGCTCAAAGTGCAAATGACGCATCCGGTTTAGCAGAATCAACCCGTGGTAGCGCAACACAGGGAGTTGAAGTAGTTCAACAGGCTCGAGCTGTTATTACGCGTGTGCATGAACATGCCGTTGAGTTGAAAAATGACATGCACGAGTTGGGCGGACATGCTGAATCAATCGGAGATATTATTAGCGTAATTAATGATATCGCAGATCAGACAAACTTACTTGCGCTGAACGCCGCTATTGAGGCAGCACGTGCCGGTGATGCTGGTAGAGGCTTTGCTGTTGTTGCTGATGAAGTTCGCAAGCTGGCAGAGAAAACAATGCAGGCAACAACTGAGGTTAGTAGAGCGGTTGATGCTATTCAGATTAGTGCAGAAAAATCTATAGGGTCTACAGAATCTGCCTCTGACGCGATTGATGAAAACACAAGACTTTCTGCTGATTCTGCAGAAGTTCTTGATACGATTGTTTCAATGGCAAATGCTACCGCAGACAGAGTTCGCGAGATTGCCGCAGCAGCTGGTGAGCAATCTACGGCAAGTGATCAAATTTCCGCCGCTGCAACACAAATAAATGGCTTAGCTAATGAAAATTCTGCAGCAATGAATGAATCAGCAACTGCAGTGAACGATGTAGCCCGCCTTGCATCTGAATTAACTGTACTTGTGGCTGAATTACGCGATATTAATTAGTAGAAAAAATTGGTTCACCATACAGTGAGAGCTATTAAAGTGTAGAAAAATCGTGGGCCGAGAGAAATCTGGTGCACTGGTTTATTGACCGATAATCATTCTCAAGGTATATACAGAAGCGTAAAAGCTATTTGATACGATTATGTAAGGAACAGAGCTTATGGCAGAGCTCTTTTTTCCCGACCGGTAACGGGATATATACCCTAAGGAGATGCAAAGCTATGGCAGAGTTCAAGCTTGCTGACCGTTTGGCCGCAGTGCCACCGTATCTGTTCGCACAGATTGATAAAGTTAAGGCTGAAGTAGCCGCTCGTGGTGTTGATATTATTAGTCTTGGAATTGGCGATCCGGACACTCCTACACCACAGTTTGTTCTTGATACCATGCGCACAGCGCTGGATGATGCGGCAAACCACCAGTATCCTTCATATGTTGGCATGAAAGAGTATCGTACCGCAGTTGCTGACTGGTACAAAACTCGTTTTGATGTTGACCTTGATCCAGATAATGAAGTGGTAAGCCTTATTGGCTCTAAAGAAGGTATTGCACATTTCCCGCTTGCTTTCGTTAACCCGGGCGATCTCGTCCTCGTGTGTACTCCTAACTATCCTGTATACGGTATCGCAACCGAGTTTGCAGGTGGTCAGGTTCAGTACGTGCCGCTTTTGGAAGATAATTCTTTCCTTCCTGATCTTGATGCTATTGATGAAGCCACTTGGGTAAAAGCTAAAGCTATCTTCATCAACTACCCGAACAACCCGACTGCAGCTACTGCGGATGAAGCGTTCTACAGAAAGCTGATTGATCTTGCAAAAGCATACAATGTTATTATTGTTGCGGATGCGGCGTACACCGAGATTTATTACGATGATAACAACAAGCCTCTTTCTATTCTTCAAGTAGAAGGTGGTAAAGATGTTGCGATTGAGTTTAACTCCTTGTCCAAACCATACAACATGACCGGTTGGCGTGTAGGTATGGCTTGCGGTAACGAGCAGCTTGTTCGTGGTCTCGGCAAGATTAAAGAAAATGTAGACTCCGGTATCTTCCAGGCTGTACAGCTTGCAGGTATTTCCGCGCTGCGTGATGGCGAACCATTTGTCGCAGGTCTTCGTGACATGTACAGAGGTCGTCGTGATCTCGTTGTAAGTGGTCTGCATAAAGCAGGCATTAAATGCAATATCCCAGATGCAACTTTTTATGTTTGGTCTCACGTTCCTGATGGATATACATCATCTACGTTTGTTACCAAAGTTCTGGAAGAGACCGGTGTAGTTCTTACTCCGGGTAACGGTTTTGGTACCCCGGGCGAAGGGTACTTCCGTATCTCACTTACCGTAGGTAATGAGCGCCTCGAGGAGGCGGTATCTCGTATTCAGAACCTGTAGTTGCATTTATCTGCCTTGGCTCAAACATGGGCGATACAGATACAAATCTTGCAAACGCGATAACTGCGATTGATTCGCTTGATGGCGTTTCAGTGTCGAAGAGTTCTTCAATTTTTCGTACTGAGCCACAAGAAAAGAAAGACCAGTCATGGTTTGCAAATCAGGTTGTCTCTGTTACGTGTTCAGAGTATGTAACTGCGCATGACCTTTTGAACAATTTGCTGGAAATTGAGAATACGCTTGGAAGGGTGCGCGAAGAGCGCTTCGGCCCGCGTGTGATTGATTTAGACGTATTGTTGTTCGGCAATGAAGTAATTGAATCGGAAGACCTTATTGTACCGCATCCGCGAATGACGGAAAGAGCATTTGTGCTTGTTCCGCTACATGAGATCGCACCGCAGTTGCAGTTTCCGGATGGTAGGGGGCTTACAGAAGTTCTCGGCAAGCTGGAATACAAGGTAGACGCTGATCAGATCTGGCAATAATTTATCGTAAGGGAGAGCTCGCGTGATTAAATGGGTAGTTCTTTTAGTTTGTGGCTGGCTGCTTTTTAAACTTGTTACTAATGACAACAAGAAGAAAACAGATAAAAAACACAAAGATATGGAAAAGAAAGTTGCAACTGGTGACATGGTAAAAGATCCAGTTTGTGGCGCTTTTGTTTCCCTTGATCAGGACATTCGTATCCGTGACGGAGAAACCATCCATCGTTTTTGTAGCTACGAATGTAGAGACAAGTTTTTAGCCCGTCTTGAAGAGTCAGGCCGAGCGATTTCTAAAGAAAGTAAAGAAGAGCCAGCTGATTAGTTAGCTATAGAAAGATGAACCGGAAGCCTTAAAGGGCTTCCGGTTTTTTTAGTCTTGTCAGGTCAGCATAATTCAACAGGGTCTGGCAGTTTGTTTTAAGGACATTTTTTTTGGAATTGAACGAACGTTTTCTTTTGGCAGAAAGAAAACGCGGCTACATTTTTTCTGACGTCATTTTTACGCTGCATGAAGCTATGAACATTTTTCAGAATTACACGGATGAAAACGTAGCTGATTGATTTGAAGAAAATGGCTTAAGTCATTCGAATCAAGTTTGAACAGTTTTTTCTGTTTTGTGATCACAATGTACTCTTTGGAAAATGAGACATTTTGAAGAGTGCAAAATAGAATGCGGATAGATAATTTGTAGTGTTAACGGTCTAAAGTTCAAATGACCATGCTCACAGCGACAGAGAGTCATTTAAGATCACAAGATGAGCAAACGGGTTAAGACTAAAAAATATGCGCTTAAAAAAGCGCAGAGAGAAGTTTGAAAAAATAAGATCTACAAGAAACAAAAAAGCGAGAGAGAATGGTGTGATTTCACACCATATTTTATGTCTCATAATGTATATTATGTTAACTTTAGTAAAAAAAGACTAAATTATTACAGAACGTTGTCTCTTTGTGGATAACTGTGAAACAACCGATAAATGTCTTTTTATTGTTTTGTCCAGAATACCCTTTTTAAGGCTTGTTTATTGAAAATGAGGGATACGGCTACGACCGTTAAAAAAAAGATGTGTCTGGGTGTGGCTCTATGCTGCTTATTGAATAAAAAAAAGGAAATCTTTGAACTGTTACTTCAAAGATTTCTTTTTTTCTATTCTATAGCCATTGCCTATTTTAGGCACAGAAAGCGTATGATTAGGCTTGAGATTGGCATTCTTGTTGGCAACTACAGGACGCTGTCTGGTGCTCTTTTAGTTTTGGTCATTCCGTGGAAGAATAAAATCGTCAGCCTTCGGCTGAGTTTTCCAGCGCTTGTGCATCCAGAACCATTGTTCTGGGTACTGACGTACTATGCGTTCAACTGCGTCTGTATAGAATCTGGTGATCTGTTGGATTTTTTCTTCACGGGTTCCCTCAAGATCTTCGGTACTGAGGGGCTCTTCAACAATGAACTTGTAGCCCCCCTCCTCGTTACGGACAAGGAACGCTGGCAAGATAACTGCTTTGCCCCTAAGGGCCAGGAAAGCGGGGCCTGAATTTACGGCGGCTATTTCACCTAAGAAATCTGTAAAAATGGCTTCTTTCCGTTTGGTGTTGTGATCAACTAAAAAGGCAGTGACTCCTTTCTTTTTAAGCGATCTTAAAACTCCAAACACTGCGTTTCTATGGGAAAGAATCTTAGCTCCACGCCCGCCTCTAAGTTTAAAAATGAGTTCGTTCATGTTTTCATTCTTATTGGTACGAACAACAATTTGCGGCTGTGCTCTGTGAGGGCCGACTGCTAATTCGCCTAAAATTCCTGCCATGATTTCCCATGCTCCCATATGCCCAGTTATGGCAATTATTGGTGCATCGGTCGCTACACAGACAGAAAATGGATGCCCTGCGTCCTGTGTTATAAGCTCACTAAAGAATTTTTTGTCTACTTTGGGAACTAGGAATATTTCAAGAAAAGAGCGGCAGTTATGCATAAAACTTTTTTTTGCAATGACAACGGCCTCTTCATATTCAACATTTAAATGCTGTTGAATAGCGTCTATAGCGAGTTTTCTTCGTTTGGGTAGACTATTCCACATTACGGTCCCTAATGCACATCCCAGCACTTTGGAGCTGTTGACGGTCATTTTGGAACCTAATGTGTAAATTGCTGAATATATTGGATTCACTATCTGTCCTTAAAGTAATGCTTTAAGTTTATCTTCTAAGCACTTACGTTCTTTTTCAAGATATTCTTCGTTAAGACTTCCTTCTGCCAAGTCATAAGGTTCACCAAAGAGGATCTTAACTTTTGAGAAAGGTAATGGCACTTGGAATTTGTCCCATGCTTTTTTGAAAACATACGAATTAGACATGGCTATTCTTACAGGAATAACCTTCGCCTTGCTTCTGTGGGCAATAAATACTGCACCTTCTTTAGCTTCATGGCGTGGCCCTTTTGGTCCATCGACCGTAATACAGCCAAGGTGACGGGACGTTTTCATGGTCTTAGCTACACGTAGTAATGCTTTTACGCCACCGCGGGAGCTGGACCCTCTACTGGTGAGAAGGCCAAGCTTCTCAAGAACCTGAGCAAGGATTTCTCCATCTGTACTTTGGCTTACAACGGCTATTATCTCAAGCTGTCTTCGAACATGCATGAGTGGAAACAGCTCATCGTGCCACAGACAAGCTATCATTGGTGCCTGTGCATCCCAGAGTTTATCTATTTTTTCACGCCCTACTTCTTCATATTTTAAAGTCTTACACCAGACTTTGTATAACTGAAAAAGCGTTGAAGAAATAAGGGGAATTGGCAATGGAATTTTCATTAAGCAATCTCCTCATGACTCTCAAACTGTAAGGTGTACAGTCGCTGGTATAATGGGCTGTTTGAAAGCAAGGACTCGTGAGTGCCCTCGTCTACAACTTCACCGTTTTTCATAACTAAAATTCTATCAGCAGAAATGATGGTGGAAAGACGGTGTGCGATCACAAGGCTTGTGCGATCCTTCATTAAGTTTTCCAACGCCAACTGAACTACTTTTTCTGATTCTGAGTCAAGCGCGCTTGTTGCTTCGTCTAGAATAAGTAATGGCGCGTCTTTTAATAAAGCGCGGGCAATTGTTAGGCGCTGCTTTTGGCCGCCGGAAAGACGTACGCCACGTTCACCTACGACAGTGTCGTATCCCTCTGGGAAGTCACAGATGAACTCGTGCGCAAATGCTGCCTTAGCTGCTTCTTCAATTGCTTCTTTACTGCACTCCTCTGAAGAGTATGCAATGTTGTCAGCAATTGTTGTATCAAACAGAAAAGCATCCTGAGATACGATTGCTACATTTTTGCGTAACGATTTGAGCGTAAGACTTCGGGAGTCTATACCATTTATAAGAACACGCCCCTCTTGCTGCTCGTAAAAACGAGGAACGAGGTTTACAAAAGTTGTTTTACCAGCGCCACTCGGGCCGACAATTGCAACTTTTTCGCCTTCTTTAATATGAATATGAATATCTTTAAGTGCGGGCTGACCGGTCTCATCATAGCTAAATGTCACATTATCGAAGGAAACTTCATGTACTCCTTCAAGTATTTGTGAACCATCCTGTTCTACATTGATATCTGGAGAATCGAGAATTTCAAATACACGTTCTGCGCCAGCAAGTGCTTTTTGAAGTGAGTTGTTTGCAGAGGTGAGTTCTTTGACCGGGTCATACAACATAACGAGTGCTGCAACGAATGAGAAGAATGTACCAGCAGTCTGCTGACCAGCGATTACCTGTGAACCACCGTACCAGATAACTAAACCAATACCGAGGGCTCCGATAAGCTCCATGATTGGTGAGGACATTTGTCCAACAACGGTTTGCTTAAGGGCTAGCTTGGCAATACGACTGTTTTCAATTCGAAAACCAGCCTTTTCACCCTCTTCATTGGCAAATGCTTTAACAACTCGAATGCCACTGAACTTTTCTTGAAGGAAAATTGTCATTGCAGAGATGAGGATCTGGTTCTTCTTGCCAAGCTTGCGCAGTTTTCTTCCGAAATGGATAAACGGGAATAAAGCAAGTGGTAAGACAAGCACTGCCCAAGTTGCAAGGTACGCATCCTGATAAAAAACAACAAAGAGCAAGGCAATCATTGTAAGGAATTGACGTGTTCCTTTAACTACCGCCGGAAGACTACCACGGATTTCGGCTACATCGTTGACGACACGTGACATGAGCATGCCCACCTGCTGTTCTTCGTAGAACTTGAGGGGAAGGCAGATAATTTTATCGAACAGTTCGTTACGCAGCTGTTCAAGCACCTTAAGACCACAGTAGGTCATAAAGTAGTTTTGTGCGTATCGCCCTGATCCTTTTGCAAGAACAAGAATGAAGTAAGCAAAGGGAATGATCATCAAATAGTCACTGTTTTTATTGATGAAAATGTCATCCAGTGCTGGTTTAATTAGGTACGCGGATGCCCCTGTTGTTGCGGCAACAACAGCCATAGCAATAAGAGAAATTGCAATGGATACCTTGTAAGGCGCAAAGTATCGTAATGTACGTTTTAGAAGTTTACCGCTGTTTTTAGGCAGTTTTTTACGTTTTGCCATGAGTTGGGTTTCTCCACGAAAGGCTCGTATTTAAATATTCGATGGTTTTTTTAAAACTATATTGCTTTTTTCGATTTGACGACTTGCGAGTCTGCGTATCTACTAGTATGAGGAGGCTCGCAATGAGTAAAACTGAATTAAATTGTCTTTCCCTGTCCTGTCCTCAGCCTGTCATCCAGTGCAAAAATTTGATCGAACAAGAAGCTCCATCTGTTTTTACTATATTAGTAGATAATGATGCAGCAAAAGATAACGTAGTACGGTTCCTTTCTGTAAAGGGATATTCTGCAAAATCCGACCAAATAGAAGGCGGTTGGCGAATATTAGCCACTGCCTCAGACACTGATATGTGTGAAATTCTTACTGACGACGATTTGGCTTCGGTAGACAGTAGTATATGCGTTTTCATTTCTTCGGCCACTATTGGCAGAGGTGATGACGTACTTGGTGCTAAGTTGATGAAGAACTTCTTAGCGACGTTGCCAGAACTTGGCAAGTCTTTGTGGCGTATTGTAATGGTCAATGGTGCTGTTACCCTCGCAACAGAGGATAGCCATGTTTTGGATGAATTAAAAGCCCTTGAAGCCACTGGAGTTGATCTTTTGGTTTGTGGAACATGTCTTGAACATTTTTCCATGCTAGAAAAAAAAGCTGTGGGCGAAACTACAAATATGCTGGATATCGTAACCAGCATGCAGGTAGCTGCAAAAGTTATACGACCATAATATATGTCAGAACAAAATAAAGAAATTTCGTCTCAAGAGACTGAAGACCGACGTGATAGTCGGACTGGCTTTGGTGATCGTTCCGAACGTAACCAATCAGGCAAAAATGTAGATCGTCGTGACGACGAGCACACCCCAAAAAAACGTAGCGAACGTTCCTACTTCGACAAAGGTGTATACCAAGGTCGTCCTATGGACGATGGTGACGGTGAAGGTAAACGCAATACTTTTAATGACCTACCTAGTCGTTCACCCTCTGGTAAAGATAACTACCGTCAAGGTGGTCGCAACAGTCAGGGACGTTCCGATTCTCGTGGGCGTGGTGATAACCGTGGCCGTAATGATCGCAATGATCGTGGCGAAAGTCGCACTCGTAATGGCTCATGGAGCCGTAAAGATCGTGAAGAACAGACCGGCTCAGACCGTCGCCCACAACGTGATGGTTTTAAAGGGCGTCCAGTAGAACGTGATGAGAATAGCCGTAATGCTGCTCCTCGTTCTGATCGTCCTGACTCCCGTCGTTCCGATCGCGATTTCCGTGGCGGAGACCGCCAGCGTGATAATCGCCGTGAAGATTCTCGTGGTGAACAGTCTGGATCAGACCGTCGTCCACAGCGTGATGGTTTCAGAGGACGTCCGGTAGAACGCGATGAGAATAGCCGTAATGCTGCTCCTCGTTCCGATCGTCCTGATTCCCGTCGTTCTGATCACGATTTCCGTGGCGGAGACCGCCAGCGTGATAATCGTCGTGAAGATTCTCGTGGTGGCCGTGACAACCGTGGTCGTTTCGAATCTCGTGATCGCGGTGAAAGTCGTGACCGCAATGAATCTTGGAACCGTGGCGAACGTGGTGAACAGTCTGGCTCAGACCGTCGTCCACAGCGTGATGGTTTCAGAGGACGTCCAGCAGAACGTAGCGAAGGTAGCCGTAATGGTTTTGATCGCTCCGATCGTTCTGATTCCCGTCGTCCTGATCGTGATTTCCATGGCGGAGATCGTCAGCGTGATAATCGCCGTGAAGATTCTCGTGGTGGTCGCGATAACCGTGGCCGTTTTGAATCTTCTGATCGCCGTGATTCAGGTCGTCCTTTTTCAGAAAGAAACGATAGACGTGATTCTGGCAAACGTGGCTTTGAAAGCCGCGGGCGCAGTGATCGCCCTAGCCGTCCACAGGAAGGCAAACGTGATGGCAACGAAGCATTTGGCAAGCGCCCTATGCGTTACGATGCAAGTGCAGAAGGCGCTCCTCGTAACAATCGTCCTGAAGCTAAGGGCAAACCAGCAGAGAATCGTCCTCCACGTCCAGAGAAAAAGCCATTTGTACCTGCGAAGCCAAGTGTACCAAACTTAAATGAGCCTTTGCGCATCAATAAAGCTTTGGCATTTGCCGGTATTTGTTCCCGTCGTGCAGCTGACGATCTGATTGCTCAAGGTGTAGTATTTGTTAACGGCGTAAAAGTAGAAGAGCCGGGATTAAAAATTATCCCAACTTCTGACGTGCTGGAAGTAAATGCTGAACGCGTTGTGTTTAATACTGAAAAAGCTGAACCGTTGTATGTTCTTCTTCATAAACCAGTTCAGACTGTTTGTACTGCGAATGATCCGGAAGGCCGCCCTACTGTTTTGGATATTCTTCCAGAAGAGTTTAAAGAGAAGCGTATTTTTCCGGTAGGACGACTCGACTTTTTCTCAACCGGTCTTCTTTTGTTGACCAACGATGGTGAGCTGACTCATAGACTCACTCATCCTAAGTGGCACCAGACTAAAGTTTATCGTGTACGTGTTCGCGGTGATGTTCCAGAAGAAGTTTTGGAAAAATTCCGTAGAGGCATGACTTTGGAAGAAGGCGAAAAACTTGCTCCGATTGAATGTAAAATTCTTGCACATGATGAAGGTAACACTCGAGTTGAAATGGTATTGACTCAAGGTATTAACCGTCAGATTCGTCGCATGTTCCGTGATGTTGAGTTGACTATTCTTAACTTACATCGTGTGAAGATTGGACCAATTCAGATTGGTGAACTCGATAAAGGTGAAAGCCGTGAGTTGACCCCGGAAGAACTTGCTGAACTTTATAAGGCTACCGGCCTAAGCAGCTAGTTTTGGCTACATAAGAAATAAAAAAGCGAGTGGAATTTCCACTCGCTTTTTTTTATTTTTTAGTATTATCTTCTACATCCACACCTACTGGTGGGGTGAAGTTGAAAACTAGATCATCCACTGGCTTGTCGAATTGAACATTCTTGAATGTGATGTCATTGATGTTTCCGTAGAAGTCAACAATGCGGAGTCGTGATATTATCCCAGATTCTTCATTTATCCAAATTTTGGCTTCGGTAAGATTCGCTGTGGGTTCCTTTGGGAAAAGAAGGTAGTTTCCTTTTGTCTCCCCATCTTCAACGTAAAAGTCGTTATCTACGTTTGCGTCTCCAAGCAAAAAGCGTAATGCATTTTGGCTTTCATCCGCAAGTTCGCGTGGATACTTGTATACAACTTCTTCATCTTCAAGATAATTCCAGACAGCATCTCTATTTACTATGAGCAATTCGTTGAAAGGCTTGTTTGTTACCCAACGAACTAGCTGAGGCCGTTTGATAACAAAATTTCCAGTTCGAACGTCTTTGCCACCACTATCTTTATGGATGAGGGTTTGCACAAAGTCAGCTGTAACTGTTTGAGCTTTTCCGTATGACTTTGTAAGAGATTCAAGCCCTGCATTCGCAGTTTCTGCGTTTACGAAAAAAAGACAAAACATTAGCAAGCTAGCTGTGATAATGCGATTCATATTGTGTCCTATATCTATCCGGTTGGTTGCTCTTTTTTTGCAAGCACTGTACGCGGCTTGCTACCGTCCGCCGGTCCAACAACACCATCCTGTTCCATTTGTTCAACAAAGCGGGCTGCTTTGTTAAAACCAATTCGGAACCTTCGCTGGATAAGAGAGATGGATGCTTTGCCATTTTCAATAACAAAAGCTACACACTCTCCGTATAATGGATCATCCGGTGTGCCATTGTTTCCGTTAGCACCACCATTCATTGAACCGGATACATTACCGGTTCCTTCCGTTGCCCATTCTACAAAGTCAACTTTGTACGAAGGTGGAAGTTGTTTTTTCCAGTGGGATACAACAGAAACCACATCGTCATCACTTACGAATGCTCCGTGCATTCGGGTGATTCTTCCTCCACCTGGTTTGAACAACATATCACCTTTTCCAAGTAAATGCTCTGCTCCAACGGTATCGAGAATAGTTCGTGAGTCGTGCTTGCCGGTAACTTGAAAAGAGATTCGGCATGGGAAGTTTGCTTTGATCAAACCTGTTACAACATCAACACTTGGTCGCTGAGTTGCAAGAATGAGGTGGATACCTGCAGCTCGAGCAAGCTGAGCAAGTCGAACAATGCTGATTTCCACTTCTTTTGCCGCTGTAAGCATGAGGTCTGCTAATTCATCAATGATGATGACCAGATATGGAATTGGTTGAAGATCAGCAAGGTTTTCCGGCTTCTCATCACCCATCTGTTTTAATTTAGTATTGTAACTTACTACGTTACGTACTCCCATACGGGACATTGCTTCGTAACGTCTATCCATTTCATATACTGCCCAATCCAAAGCATTTTTTGCTTGAGACATATCGGTAACAACAGGATGTACCAAATGAGGTAGGTCTGCATAAACTGCAAGCTCAATGCGTTTTGGATCTATAAGCAATAACTGTAACGAGTCCGGAGTCGTTTTGAATAGTAAACTCATCAATACTGAGTTGATGAACACACTTTTACCCTGACCCGTAGCACCCGCCACTAGTAAATGCGGCATTTTAGCTAAGTCAGCAGAGAAAGGAATACCCGAGATATCTTTACCAATTGCGAGAGTGAGTGGGTCTTTGGAGCGGACAAATGAATCCGATGCAAAGAGCTCTTTTAGAGAGACTAACTCTCTTATTTCGTTTGGTATTTCGATGCCTACAGAGTCTTTTCCGGGAATTGGTGCCTGAATTCTTACAGCAACAGCACTCAATGCCATTGCGATGTCGTTAGATAAGTTTGCAATCTTGCTAACTTTAACGCCAGGTGCAGGCTTGACCTCAAACATTGTAACGATTGGTCCTGGTGTAATTCGTTGAAGTTCACCTTGTACATTGAAGTCTTCAAGACATTCCATTACTAGGCGCCCTTTTGCTTCAAGAACTTCCCTCGGGGTTGTTTCAATGTCGTCGTCACTGTTGCTAAACAAATCGAGTACAGGCAAAAAAACTTTTTTGCTTTTCTTGCTGTTCGCCCTCTTTACTTCAGGAAAATCAAGCTCACCTTCGAATGGATTACTCTCACCTATTAATGATGCTTCATCGCCGCTTTTTACTGGTTCATCAATAATGACGGAGTTAAATTCAGCGGGAACAGCATCCATTGAAGCAATTTCGTCCCAGATTTCAGGTTCAGTTGTATCACTGGGAATGTCGAGTGCTGGTAACGTGGTGTCTGCTTCGTCAGTTTTTTTACCAAAGAGTGAGCGTCGCGCTTTCTTCTCTTTGCTGATTTCGGCTGATTTTTTAATCTTTGTTTTTTTCTTGGTTGTAATGGATTTTTTGAGCAGTGGTTTTTTCACACTGCCAATATGTTCTTTGAGCCATGCGAACATGCCCGCCCACGTGCCACCCATCATAAGCTGCACTGAACTTAATGTTATGAAAATCCAAAGTAACGTACTGCCTATTGGTCGTAAATAATACCAATTAACACCAAACAGTACGTCGCCCAGCAATCCACCGCCTTGGATTTCTCCAATAGTTAGTGGTACTGCGGAACTTAACGAACTGATGCTGATGCTGAATAATGCCAAGCCAAGCCAGCGCCACCATTCTATGCATATTTTAGCAAAAAAACAGCGGATGCCTGAAGCAAGAAACCCAAGTGCTAAAAGGTACGAGGCTAGACCAAACATATCGACAAGAAGTCCTGAAAGATATGCTCCAAAAAGTCCTGCAGCGTTGTGAATAGATTTAGGCGAACTTACGATATGGTTGAGGCTAGGGTCAGCCTGACTGAATGTCACTAGGCTGATTGTGAGCAAGATGCCCCAGAACGTGATGAATAATGAAAAAAGTTCGCGAGTTATACGTTGCGTATTCTTAATACCATCCTCCAGTAGGAGTGCTTCCAATTAATAGCAGAAATGATCAAAACATATCAGATATAAGTAGACGCTCTAACCTGCTAGTTTGTCTAGAATCTGATAACCTTGGTGTACTGTAGTCATATTACTGGAAGCAATCAACAGCATATTTTTCAATGTGTTAATATGAACAAATTTTTTCATTTGTAAAATAGCATAAAAAAAACGCACTTCATATGAAGTACGTTCTTTTTATACAGCAGGTAAGGGAACTTAAGAGTTTTCGCGACCAAGGTACTCACGAGTGCGAGTGTCAATTTTGATCTTGTCACCGATGCTGATAAACAATGGAACGTTTACTTCCAGACCAGTTTCGATGGTAGCTGGTTTAGTTACATTGGAAACAGTGTCACCTTTTGCACCTGGCTCAGTATGAGTAACTTCAAATACGAGTGAAGCAGGAAGTTCAAGGATAAGTGGATCGCCATTGTAGAGCATTACTTTTACTTCTTGACCATCTTTAAGGAAGTTTTCTGCTCCTTCGGAATTTTCAGAACTCATGTAATGCTGCTCATATGAACCGAGATCCATCAGAACAAGATTGCTGCCTTCCATGTAGAGGTACTGCATTGCTGCATGTTCAATATCTGGACGACCAACTTTTTCACCGGAGCGGAAAGTTTTATCAACTACGCGACCAGTAAGAAGGTTGCGAAGCTTGGTGCGGATCATTGCGCCGCCCTTGCCCGGTTTGAAGTGCTGAAATTCAACAATTTCGAAAGGAGTGTTGTCCAAAAGGATTTTGAGACCACGTTTGAAATCGGTGGTTGAGAACATGTATTCCTCCAAGTAGTTCCGATAAGATGACCGGAAAATTAAATTCTAATCTTTAAGGTGCTGAAACAGCGACTGCACGGCTAGTGCGTAACTCATCATGCCGAAACCTGCAATAACACCAATGACGTGTCGACCAATAAAACTTTTTTGCCGCATTGGTTCGGAGCGAGCAAGTACATTACTTAAATGCACCTCCACCACCGGCAATTCAATCCAAGCAAGGCAATCTGCTAAAGCAAGGCTTGTATGAGTATATGCACCGGCATTGAACACGATGCCATCGATACCCTCTTCTTTTGCCTGCTCAATTCGATCAATCAGTTTGCCTTCCGAATTATTTTGATAAAATTCAAGAGAAACGCTTTGGTAATTTTCACCGAGTACTTGCTGCACAAGTTCGGGTAAAATATCCATGGTGTTTTTGCCATAAATTTCCGGCTGTCGTTTTCCTAATGCTCCTAAATTCGGACCATTAAGGATCAATATGTTGTAACCGGCCATGCGTACTCCCTTTGTCTTTACACATTGCTTTTATACCATTAGAAATGGTGGAAACAAACGGGTAATATTTTCCAAAGCGCTGCTTGTTGTCAAGCTTGGCGTTGCCTTTACTAACTATTACCAAAGGCCTCTCATGCAACCAAATCTTATTTTAGAAGACACAATATATACGCTTGAGCAACTTCAAGAAGTTGATCTACCGCAAATTGCTCTCGCTGGACGTTCCAACGTTGGCAAGTCGTCTCTTATCAATGCGTTAGCAGGACGTAAAAATCTTGCGCGTATTAGTTCTACCCCAGGTAAAACCCAATCTATCAACTTTTATAAAGTTGAGCCTTGGCAATATTACTTGGTTGACCTTCCAGGGTATGGCTACGCAAAAGTATCTAAAGCTGATCGCCAGAAATGGGCGGAGCTTATTAACCAATATTTAATTTCTACACCGGGGCTTAAAGCCCTCGCTGTTCTCATCGATAGCCGTGTTCCGCCACAGCAGATTGATATTGAACTGACTAGCTATGCTAGGCAGATCGATTTGCCGCTTATTCCGATTCTCACAAAATGTGATAAATGTAAGCAACGTGAACGTGATGCGAAACAAAATGAATGGGCAAAAATTCTTGGTGGAATTAGACCAATCATATCTTCTGCTTCTTCAGGGCTAGGACTTGATAAAATCTGGCACGCCTTTGCAGAACATGCAATGGAACCAGAAGAATTTACTCGAATCGATGAAGAAGTAAAAAAAGTTAGAGCAGAGAAAAAAGCACAGCGCGCTGCTCGAGCTGAGAAACGTGAAAATGCTAAACCTAAACCTAAGGTAAAAAAAGCTCCTCTTTCTAAAAAGAAAAAGAAGAAAAAGTAGCGGCTGTTAGGGCTTTGCTCAAATTTTGCTACGTTGCTTTGCAGCGGAAAGCAAGAAATATTCAAGTGAGTTCGTATATAACGGACTCACTTTTTTTTGACTTACTTTTTTTATTAATTGAAGCGAAAGCAGTTGGGGGCAGTTAAGTTGATCCTATATAATTAACCGCGTCGCTTCTCGTTCTGAATGTAAAACACTGACAGGCTCGAATAGGAATTATTGTGTTTGAATTGGAAGAATATACAGTATTATATTTCTTCTATTGAAAGCATCCAAAATAAAAAACGGGTGTTCAAAAAAGTGTTATAAAAATAAGTTCTAACGAGTTATAAAAGATAATCAGGATTACACGTTGCGTAGATATGAAGTGCTGTTAGGCGTGGTGTGCGCGTGATTATGCATCTTGCAAGTTTTTTTTTGACGGATAATGCACATTTTTTTTTTATTTTTGCTGTGTTTAGAAGTTGTTGTGGCGCTCGAAAATGGAATAATTAACAAAAATTGATACTGTAAAGCTTATTATTTGGCGTGCTAGGTGCTTTTTTAATAAAAGATTAAGAGGTTTTTCTGTCCTCTATCCATTGTACGACTTGAGTTAGGTATTTATT
The DNA here is from genome assembly GCF_009914765.1 of Halodesulfovibrio sp. MK-HDV. NCBI lineage: Bacteria > Pseudomonadati > Thermodesulfobacteriota > Desulfovibrionia > Desulfovibrionales > Desulfovibrionaceae > Halodesulfovibrio > Halodesulfovibrio sp. MK-HDV. The sequence continues at coordinate 265,356 of NZ_WYDS01000001.1, forward strand.
TTGAAAAGAAAAAGGGGACGTATGCTACTGCATACGTCCCCTTCACACTTTACTTAATCAATTTTCGCTCTACCATTTCTTCTTGCGCTGTGCTTCAAGAGCAATAGCCTGCTCTTCAAAGTTAGCGAAGCCAGCCTGGTGAAGAGCATCAAGAACGGTTTCTTTCCAGTCCCAACCTGCATAAATTACAGGTTTGTGGAACTTAGCACGGAATTGCTCCAGTTCCTGACGGTAGAATTTTTCTTTTGGTGTTTCGATGGATTCACGAAGCTGTTCATGTAAACGAGCAATTTCGCCTTCGTACCAATCGAGAATGTCTTGAGCGTTTTTGTACTTCTTGAGAATGTGTCCGTATCCATTTTCATTTAACAGAGCACGAATTTTTACAAGGTACTTGTCGCCAAGCCACTGACCAAGTTGTTCGGTTTTAATGTTTTCCTGCTCTATTTCTGCCATGTCAATTTTTGTCTGGAAGTATGTATCAGGTACTACTGATGCGGATACGATTCCAGCAATTGCAACAAGGCCACGAAGCACGGTGCTGTTAGAAACACCCTGACCGCAGAAACCAACTTTTTTACCGTATTTTTGACCAGTGAAGATGGTGCACAGAATTGCCCAAACAACAGCAGGATCTTCTTCATCGTAGATGTGGGAAAGACTTGCGTTATCTCGGTCTGTTGCCAAAACCATCTGAGTCATATCGTTGGATCCGATGGAGAATCCATCAAATTCCTGAATGAACTGTTTTGCGAGAATAGCGTTACTTGGAATTTCAGACATGAGGATGATTTTGAGGCCATCTTCACCACGCTTAAGCTTGTGCACCTGCTCGAGGTAGCGGCGCATTGCTCTACCTTCTTCAAGAGTACGAACAAACGGAAGCATAATCTGAAGATTAGTTCCACCGTATACACCACGAGACAGTTTGAATGCTTCGATTTCCCAATCATGAATATTTCGGGAAACACCACGATAGCCAAGCATCGGGTTGTCTTCGAAATGTTCGAACAAGGAGCCACCAAGAAGGTTGCGATACTCGTTAGATTTAAAGTCAGTGGTTCTGTATATAATGTCTTTTCCGTAGAATGCCATAGCGAACAGTGCGAGTCCCTGTGCAAGGGTCTGCACGTAATGTTCTTTGCCAGAACGGTATCCGCGAGACTTAATAATCGTGCGGATATTTTCTGGAATGCTACGCATATCACGGATTTCTTTTTCCAAGCCGGAAGTCAGAGCTACTTCAACACGTACCTGTGTAACTTTATGGATTACGTCCATAACAACAGGATCAGTTGCAGCTTTTGCAGTAAACGCTTTTACGGATGCATCAATCTCTGCCTTGCGACGAGTGCTTTCTGGGTCAGTACCGGTGAGTTTCATCAACTCATCAGAGAAGCCCATAACAGCGGAGACGTGATCTTCAAGATTTTCAGAAGTCTTGAGAACGTCAAATCGACGGGTAGCAGTTTCCATGTATGCATCAAGCTTATGATCAAGTTCACGCATGCGACGGTGTACAGCAAGTACTTCGTCAGTGCCGCGTGGTTGTTCGTTTTCAGTAAGCTTTTCAATTTCTTCGGAAAGACCTGTCAAGTGGCCTACGTATTCACGAAGATTGAAGTCAACACCAACAATACCCAAGGCAAGCTGTTCTCGAAGTAGCTTTGTCAGCTGGCTTTCAAGATCGTGAACTTTTTTAGCCACTACTCTTTCAAGTTCGCCGGAGTCGTAAGCTTCGAGTGCTTTTGGATGGATGGAAATGTTACCAAGCATGAATTCTGCACGGAGCAGACCAACTTCAAAATCGGTTACATTTCTGAGTCGTGAAAGGAAGAGTGACTGTCCAACGTCGGCAAGGATAAGACCAACTTTGGTTTTAGTTTCAGGGAGCTTTGCAAGATTCATTTCGCCGCCAACCTCTTTAAGAGGAAGAAGACCGCGATATACCTTGCCGCGAGTACCATCAACTGTAATCTCTTCACCATCAAGGTTGCGAAGAACTTCAAGGCGCTGGATACCGATGATTGCTGGAATACCAAGCTCGCGAGAAGTAATAGCTGCGTGACTGGTGTCACCGCCAACATCTGCAAGAATGGAAGAAGCAATGCGCATTCCCGGAACCATGTCTGGGTCGGTACGTTCTGCTGCGAGAATGTCGCCTTTGATAATTTTGTTCAGTTCGAGCGCTGAACGGAGATATTTTACACGTCCTTGCCCTGCACCGCGGGATGCGCCGTTACCTTCGAGGATAACTTCTGCATTCGCAGCTGCTTTTTCATCCACCTCAAGGCGGCGCATGAAAATGGTATCTGGATGAAGATCGAACTCCTCGTTCCAGCGGGTTTCAGGACGAGCCTGTACAAACCAGAGTCTGTCAGCATCATCGATACAGAATTCTGTATCCATGATCATGCCGCCGTAGGCAATGGAAATGCCACGAACGCCACGTGCTACTTCTTCTGCTTGTGCAAGTGAAAGTGACCAGCGGAATGCTTCAAGATCAGGAACGTCCACCATTTTGGTGCCGCCCTTTTCTTTGTAGACAATTTTTTTATCTTTGCAACCCATCTGACGAATAACAACTTCTTGTTTATCGTCGCGCTGGAACACGTAGAATTTGTCTGGAGTTACCATGCCGCCAACTACTGCCTCGCCGAGACCGTAACTAGCATCAATGGAAACAAGATCTCTTCTGTCTGTGCCGCGACAACCTGTTGCAGTATCTGCAGAGAATGCAGTACCGGAAATAACAGGATTAATCATGCGCATAATTACAACAGAGAGAGAGGTGTTCTCAATGGCCCATTCTTCTTTTGCTTTAATAGCAATAGAATCATCGCCAGTAGCTTCTGCACGCGCCATTGCATCCAGAATAGCTTCACGACGGTAGGTCATTGAGCGAAGGTTATATGCAGATGCGCAATCCCAATGGTATGCTTCAATACATCTGTTTTCGCCAACGATGTTCAAGTACGTATCCTGAAGGCCAGCGAATGCTTTTTTACAAGAATCTTCGCCAGCTGCGGATGAACGAACTGCGACAGGAACGTCTTCAAGACCTGCTTCTTTACAAATAGCGTTGTATGCTTCACGTACGCAACCGGTTACACTGTCAGGCAACACTACAGAGAGGATGCCTGCCTGAACCAATACTGAACGTTTACGAAGCTGGTCAATACCTTCCGGAGAAGTTGCAAAACCTTCAACAACGTTGTTTACAAATGTTCTGGTCTTAAGCGTATTCTGAGTACCTTCTGCTTCTGCCTCTGCACGAATTTCTTTAGCGGTATTTCGTACAAATTTCTGCAAAAACTCAGGATCTTTGTTGATCTCAGGATCATTCCAGTCAATTCGGTTGTACTCTTTGTCAACCATGGAGCGAACAAGTGAAGCGTTCACTTTTGTTTCATCCATGAGCTGGTGGAAGGCTATGGAAGAGATTGCACGAAATTGCGGAGCCCGAATACCGTCAACCTGACTAATAATAGCGGTGTTGTAGTTTTTACCACCAACAAGAAGCTCAGCTACCTCGCCAATGGCTACAATGTCTTCACCAGTAAGAACCATTTTTTTCTGAAGTTCTTCAATCTTAGTCGCTTGTGCTTTAACACTCTTGGAATCGTCAGCCTTTTTCTTGGCCATCAGTCTTTCCTCCTGGAAGGACTTATCACTTTAAAAACCGGAAACTATAACTTATAGAGTAAAACTCTACGCCCATCGTTAGAATTAGATTTTGATAAACAACTTTTTTTATAGGCAATACCTACACGGTGGTTATTTAATGGAGAGTCCCTTTCAGGACTCTCCATATTCTCTAATCCTTACTCATGCCGAAGCATGAGACCCATCTACGCTTCCAGTTTTTCACCACAGAAGTGGCAGAATGCCATACCTTCCATGGAGAGCGGCTTCTGGCAAGCCTCATTGCTGCAACGGCGCGGGATTGGACCAAGCTCAATAAGCAGATCACCCTCTTTTACCGGAACCATCATTTTGGTTTCTTTGTAGTCAGCAGTTACCAGAACACGCTTGACCATAGCGTCAGCGGGACTAAGTACTGCTTTTTCCTGTTTCATAATTGAAACGTTGAAGAGCTCTTCACCCTTTTTAACTACATCACCCGGGTTAACATACATTACCCACAGGTCACCATTTGAAGGTGCAGCTATGTGAAGTGGATTGCTAGAGTCAGCTTTTTCGCTTCCTGCATTTTCCTCTTCATGTGGTGTTGCCACCTGAACATCATAACTCATTATATCAGAGTCGAGAACATAACGCACAACACATTTACCATTTTTAGCAGGTTCTGAAATGTGCAAAATGGTCATGGAGTGCGGCTTTGCATTATCGTCTACAAAGTGCAGTTCTCTACCGGTTTCAAGGCCTTCAAACCAAACATCGAGCGGTATATTGTTCGGGTTGCCGAAGTCGCGTTTGAAATGAACAGTCTTGAGTGCGTCTGCCGGATGGTTGAGGAACATAATGAATTCCTCTTCTGTCGGCTTACGACGAACCTGATTAATGAAATCAATTTCTTCTGCAGCAAGATTCATATCTTCCAATGTTGACAATGGAGATACTTCTGTACGGGTTGCAATAGCTTGCTTCCACTCTATACCGAATGCACTCTCGTATACCCAGTCTGCTGGGAAGCCAAGCGGAAGTTTACCAAACTTGCCGCGAAGCAGATTACGGAACGCATCGTTACTATCTTGATAGATAGCAAGACGTGCTTCCTTCATCTCTTCGCTTAATTCATGCTCTGAGAACTTGGTAACGTATTCAAGCACTTCCAACAAGTAGCGAACTTCTTCTTCGCCACCACGTTTGTACGCGTTGGTTACAGCAAGGAATGCAGTATTCCATGTGATCTGGGAACCAGGTGTCACGTCATGGTAACGTACAACTTTGCGTGTGCTAGCGAGGAATTTGAGCATGTATGGAAGAAGGTGAATGTAACCTTGCTTCAATGCGCCTTCCTGTGAGGAAGAAGTCGCACCGCCAGGCATCGCATGTTGTACAACATCATGGTCAATTCCCTGGAAGAATGGTGCGGTGTATTTGTCGTAATATGGCATGATCTGTTTGAGTGCAAAGTTGCATTCGCGGATCATATCTTTATTAAGATTAGTTTTGAGTCCAAGTTCATCTTCCATGTACGCCGCTGTGGAGAGTACTTCGCCCTGTCCATACCAACGAACTGCGGCACCAATACCGGTGTCAACAATGTGTGCACCGGCTTTTGCAGCAGCACCAACTGTCGGAACAAAAAGGCCGTCAGTGTAGTGTCTGTGGTAATGGGTAACAAGGGAAGGCCACTGTTTGCGGATTGCGGTCACAAGCTCGGTCATAAAGCGTGGTGGGCAAACGCCCGCCATGTCTTTAAGTCCGAGAATGATCAGCTCAGAGGCTTTTCTAGTGCTAACGCCTGCTACATCTGCAACCATAGAAAGGATTGCTTCAGTTACCTGCAGGTAGTGTTTAACATCAAAGCCTTTTGCCCATGAAAGTGAGATGGCTGGTTCAAAGACTACTTCACTACGGTTAAGAGCTACTTCTGCAAATGGACGCATGTTTTCTACATGGTTCAAGAAGTCGAAACATCTGATAACATCGTAGTGGTCACAAATCATCTCACCAGTTGCTCTCATAAGGTTCTTTGGCTGCGGTTTGTAGCCAAGAACGTTAGTTGAACGGATAAGTATTTGTTTTAGAGTCTTAGGAGCAAACTGATTCCACTCTTTGGCTTCTGTGAACGGGTAGGTCATGTTTGCAAGCATTGCTACATGGAAATGTGCACCGCCACCGTTTTCAATAGAGAAGAATCCGCAGTTATCAAGGTACGGGCCGATAATTTTGTCTTCTGCAAGACGGAATCGGTTGCCGCTGTTGGATTGCGTGAGGTCACGCGGAGTGGTGTCACAGAAATGTACGTAATCTGAGTCACGAACGAAATCCAACAGAGCCTTACGGTCACCCTGAGGGTACACAGGCGCTGCCTTTAAAACTGGAAGCTCAATACTAGGCAATACGGGTTTGAATTCGCCGACACGTGGTGTGTCTTTGGAACGGTATTCACCAAGCTGGATATGTGGGTTGGAACCCTTTGCAGAAATTTCTGCAACCAATTTGGAGATACGCTCTGCTTCAGGAGCAAGGTCTGTGTAGCAAAGCAGTTCAGGTGTATTACCAATAAAGTTGGTAGTAAAATCGCCCTGTCTGAACTTAGGGTGACGGATAACCTGTTTAAAGAACGGGATGGTAGTTTTAACGCCACCAATGGAGTATTCGTTAAGAGCACGTTCCATTGTTCCCAGAACTTTTTTCCAACCACGACCATAAGAAATAAGCAGTGCACCTGCTGAGTCGTAGTTAGATGGGAAATCGTAACCGGCAGACAAGTTGGAATCAATACGGATACCAGGGCCACCAGGAGAAATGTATCGAGATACAACACCACAGTTAGGTGCGAAATCATCCTGAGGGTCTTCGCAGTTGATACGTAACTGCATTGCCATCTGTGACGGCGGGAAGTCGTCTTCGTTAAGACGAAGTTCTGCACCGAAAGCAACAGCAATCTGTTCTTCTACAAGGTCGATACCGTAGCGGACTTCGGTAATACCATGTTCAACCTGCAGGCGGGTGTTAACCTCAATAAGGTATGGCTCACCGTCAGGAGTCACAAGGAATTCAACTGTAGCAAGAGAATCGTATCCAACAGCTTTGACAAGGCTGCGTGAATAGCCTTTGAGGCGTGCACGTAACTCTGGAGTAATAAGCTCAGAAGGAGATGGAGTAATTTCAACCAGCTTCTGATGGTTACGCTGAATACTGCAATCACGTTCGTCAAATGCGAACACGTTTCCGTGTTTGTCACTGATTACCTGGATTTCAATGTGTCGCGCGTTGGCTAAGAATTTCTCAATGTACAAACGAGGGTTACCGAAAGATGCCTGCGCCATAGTGGACGCTTTAACAAAAGCACTTTCCAGCTCATCCTGAGTTTGAATTAAGAAAATACCACGTCCACCGCCGCCGCCTTCTGCTTTAAGCATGATCGGAAAGCCGATCTCGTCGCAGAATTTACGTGCGCTAGGAATATCCACAGACCCTTCAGAGCCTGGAACAACAGGTACATTAAGTTTTTGTGCAAGAGCACGAACTTGTACTTTGTTACCAAGCAGGTTCATGGATTCCGCTGTGGAGCCAATAAAGATGAGCCCTTCTTCGGCACATCTTGTAGGGAATCTGTGATCTTCAGAGGCAAAGCCCCAACCCGGGTGAATAGCAACTGCGCCGCGTTTTTTTGCCAGACTAATAATTCTGTCAATATCAAGGTACGCTCGAGGGTCAGAACCAAGTAAAAGAAGTTCTTGAGCGGCTGATGCGGCAGGAGACGTTTTATCAATGTCCGTAGCCGTCATAACAGCTACAGCATCAAAACGCTCACGAATTGAGCGGCAAATGCGACGGGCAGGAATGCCCCTGTTGGCAACCAGAATTGGTTTGCCTTTCACTTCATCCAAAATCTCTTTAAACGTCTTAATCGCCATTCAATCCTCGTTATGCAGCGTCGGTGACTTTTTTGCAAATAAATAACCCATCGGGTGATCTAATCACGGGTGGAGGGAAACACTACCGGAATGAATGATCCTCTCTCCGTCCGACTGACGAAGGCGAAGACCACCATCTTGAGAAATACCCATTATCCTGCCCGACCGATTGGTTAGATCACTTCCGTGGATCCATACTTCTCGCCCCAGCCAAGTAAGTTGTTTTTCAACACTCGAAATTAATTTTGCGGTAGTATACTGAACAACCTGTGCGTTGTAGCAAAAATGCATGTAGTCTACAAGTGTCTGCCACACCTGTAATATGGGCAAAGTTTGTTCTTTTTTGCACAAACAGCTAGCAGGAACTGCCCATTCATTCCGCAAATGTTCTGTTGGAGGGTGTGAATGCACGTTTAGACCAATGCCAGCCATCAAAGTGCCGGCTCGTTCTTCCAGCAGAATTCCCCCAACTTTTTTATCATCTACCAAAATATCATTTGGCCACTTAATCTGTGCATTGTGACCAAGTTTTTGCAAAGCGCTTGCCAACAGAAATCCGATTGCTAGTGAACCAAGCTCGTTTGCAAAAAAATCTGTCGAAGGAAGTCGCATTGCAGCGTAAATATTCCCTTCTGGCGAGTTCCATGCTCTTCTTAATTGTCCACGCCCACTCTGCTGTCGTATGCCTAAGATGGAATCCCATTCTTTAAGCAAATGTTTTTCATTAAAAACACGTGCAACGTCCAGTGTTGAGCTACACATTCCGCACAGATAAATGTCTGCTGGGAAGTATGGGAGATCGGAACTATACATAGCAAGATTACCGTGAGTAGTTTGCTTCCATGACAACTCTTCTAATGATTTCCATCCCGCATGAGCGTTCGTAATCTGTTCAGGTGTAGTCTCAGAAACAATGTTGGCGATCTGGTCATGTAAAACAAAACAGGTATGCATATGCCGTCCGTAAGCTTTATGGCTCAGGTAGGTTTTTCTTGGAAACTATCTCAGCATGCAGTATGACAAAGATATGAAATTTTATTTAGTAGGCGGCGCAGTGCGAGATATGTTGCTTGGTATCTCTCCAAAAGAATATGACTTTGTATTCTCAGGAACCGTTAATCAATTTATAAGCTGCAATCCAACAGCACGCAAGGCTGGAAATGATTTTGGAATATGTATTCTTCACGGTATTGAGTACGCCCCTATTAGAGGAGCAACTATTGAGGAAGATCTTACATTCAGAGATCTTACAATAAATGCATTTGCTCTTGATGAAGAAGCTCGCCTCTATACTCTACCGCAAACTTTGCACGATCTCCAAAATAAAATTCTTCGACATGCCTCAGAAAATACTTTTTTGCAAGATCCGCTTCGAGTTTTTCGGGTAGCCAGATTCGCTGCTGAATTACCAGATTTCTCGGTTCACTCAGAGACTGTCGATATGATGCGGCATGTGGCGGCAGAAGGATTACTTGATAACCTTACTCCAGAACGAGTCGGGGCGGAGCTTATAAAGGCTCTGCAATCACCTGTCCCAGGAAGATTTTTAGAGGTGCTAAATGGCGCAGCCTGCTTGAATCCTTGGTTTACCGAGCTCAGTAAAATGTCGTTAATACCTGCTGGTCCTATACAGTACCACTCTGAGGACTGTCTTGCACATACCGTGAACACTGTTAATCGTTGTCGAAGTGATGTAACAGCCCGTTATATGGCGCTTTGTCATGATTTGGGAAAACAAGAGACCAGTGAGAAAGTTCTTCCACGTCATATAGGACATGAAAAGCGTGGGGAAAGTCTTGCAGAATGTTTAGGAAGGCGTCTTAAGCTCTCAACCCATCTTATTCGAGCCGGAGCTGTCGCGGCACGGCAGCACATGAAAGGTGCACAGTACCCCACTCTTCGAGCTGGAACAAAAGTTGATCTTATTTATTCTCTTCATAAGCAGCAAATCTTCGAAGCTTTTTTTATGATGGTAGAGGCTGATTCTGGCAATAATTATTTATTGCAGGCGCAAGCTGATCTTGAAATTTTACTTTCGGTATCACTGCCGCCTGATCAGCAGAATCTAGGCGAAGAATCTGGCCGCAAGCTACGTGAACTGCGATGTATGGCGTTAAGCACTCTTAGCTAGATGTTTGTTTAACTTGTTTGGATAAATAAAAAACCCCGAAGAGAAACTCTTCGGGGTTTTGAAATCAGAGCGGTTTACCTATTATTTGAAAGCTTTTTCAAAGTTAGGAACAACCTGTTTTTTACGGCTCATTACGCCGTCAAGCCATACGGATTCGTTACCAGCTACACCGAAAGCTTTTTCAACAACGGAAGCGTCATCAGAGCAGATGAGCATTTCGGAGCCTTCTTTCATGATGTCGGTGAGGAGAAGGAATACAGAGTGACGACCGTCTGCTTTAACTTTAGCAATTTCTTCTTTCAGGCCAGCTTTAACTGCGTCAAGAAGAGAAAGGTCAACAACTTCAAGCTGGCCGATGCCAACTTTTTTGCCGTTCATGTTAAAGTCTTTGTAATCACGGAATACGAGTTCTTCCATGGTTGCGCCGTCTACTGCTGACTTAACTTTGAACATGTCCATGCCAAGAGCAGTAGTGTCGGAAACGTTAGCCATTTTAGCAAGAGCTTCTACAGCCACTTTGTCAGCGTCGGTGCAAGTTACAGACTTGAACATTACGGTATCGGAAAGGATAGCGCAAAGCATGCCGCCTGCAATACCTGCAGGGATTTCAAGACCGTAGTGATCGTAGAAACCTTTGATTGCAGTACAGCTACAACCTACAGGCCATACCCACATTTCAAGAGGGTTTGAAGTGGTGATATCACCCAATTTGTGGTGATCGATTACGCCACAGATTTCAGCATCGTCGATGTCTGCAGGGAGCTGAGTTTTATCAGATGTATCTACGAGCCAAACTTTCTGACCAGCAACAGAAGTCACAACTTCTGGAGCAGCGAGACCAAATTTTTCAAGAACAAAAGCAGATTCAGGGGTAACTTCGCCCTGTGCTACTGCTTTCGCTTCGATGCCACGTTTATTAAGTGCATCCGCAACAGCGATTGCAGAAATGATAGAGTCGGTGTCCGGGTTCATATGACCTAATACGAGTACTGCCATGGTAATTTCCTCCAGAAATTGTTGTAACGCGTTGTTCACGCTTATTTCCAAACTGAGTTTGTGACAGATAGCACAAACGAAATCCGCTGCCAAGTAGTACTGTGCTACTTAGCACATTTTTTTTATCAGCAGAATTCTACAGATTGGTAATAAGCACCACGGCAAAGAGGAAAAAAAAGAAGGAATAATAAGCATGGCGGACTCTAAGTGAAAGAACACCTCCAAGTGCTGCAAAGAACCATAAGTAGCTCCAAGTAACACCAGAACATTCAATAATAGAGCCGTATACATCATATGCAATAGAGATAGTGCTAATTAGCACAAGCAGGTAGGTAAAGAAGAAAACAAAGTTCAAACCCAAGGTTTGGAGCAATGCTTTGCTAATAATTTTATGTAAAAAAAGTTGCTCGTCAACAACACTTTCTGGGTGTTTGAGTGCCAGCAATTCATTGTGATGAATATTGTGGCGTTGTCGTAATGTTTGTTCAAGGTATGGGCAAATTAAAGCCGCAGGCATGGACAGAACCATTGGGATGACGAGCTGTGATGGGAATTCTAATGAAAAAAAGCTGGCTGCGGCCAAAGTTGCAACCAGCGAGGCGGTTCCGTTGGGCGGTATGTATGTTCCAACCGGAAAAAGGTCGAGCCAGAAGAGCTCAAAGAAAATGGCGGCTGGGAGGGCTAGTTCCCACTCCCCTGTTATGATCGCCCAAAAAAAGCCGATGGCCAAGGGGCGTTCAACAAAACCTAAATTAACATTAGTTCGTAGCAGCGCTAGGATGGCAAAAAAAAAGCGTAGCCACTAAGCCAGGGAATTGAGGAAAATTGAATAACAGGAAAAACAGCATCCATTACTATAGCCCCTTGATCTGTAATGGTTGGTTTGGTACGCAGCGGAAATCGAGAATAATTTCATGATTAGCAAAAAATTTAAGGCATTCTTCATCATGGTCGGAAATAGCAATGTGGTCACAGAGTTGTTTTTTCCCCGGTGCATAATGCAGGTTCCCGATATTAATTGATTCAAAAGAGAAGCCAGCGTCATGGATGCGTTTAGCATCATCGCAATCTGCAACGATAATGAGCGTATCCTGAAGATTATTGCTCTGGGCGTAGGTCATAATTTCTGCAATGTGAATAAAATCAGCAGAAATTCGGCTAGGAATTGCGAGTGTAGCGATTTGTTGACGTAGCACATCATCCGCAAAATCATCATTTACGACGAGTAAATGTTTGGCATTAGTGTATGGAATCCAAGTTTCAATAACTTGTCCATGAATCAAGCGGTTGTCGATACGAATCCAAGCCATAATTTACTCGTTAACCTTACTACGCAGGATTTCACCAGCCATAACAATGCCCTTTCCACCAGCATCTTTTGCTTCAATAGCAAGACGGTCAAGCGCCATTGTACGACACCCAAATACTTTTAACAGCATTGGAAGGTTTACGCCTGTAAGAACTTCTAAATGTCTGGTTCCGAGTAAAGATAGACTCAAGTTTGTCGGAGTCCCACCAAACATGTCGGTCAAAATGAGTACACCGCGACCTTCGTCTACATTCTCAACCATGTTTTTAATGACTGTGACTGTTTCCGAAACATCTTTTTCGCTATCAACGCTTACAGTTTCGCAGGAAGGTTGTTTGCCCATGATAACTTCTGCCGCACTTAACAGTGCCGCACCGTAGTTGGTATGGGTGACAATAACTACACCAATATTTGTTTCTTCAGGAAATGTGGTAGACATGAGATTATATATAAGTGGTTAGCTTAGGCTTACGCCAAGTTAATATGACGATGCTCTTTGGAAACAGCAAAGTCAGATTTTTTCAAAAATTCGAAAATGGCCTCAGTTACCGCAACAGAACGATGCCGTCCACCAGTACAGCCAAAGGCTATGGTGATGCGATACCGCCCTTCTTTTTCCATTTGCAGAAGCGTAAAGTGCAATAAGTCTTCAAGCTTTTTTAAATACGTCTGCCCCATACTGTTCTCTAAAACGTAGGCAACAACTGGGTCATCTTGTCCACTGTATTTGCGTAGTTCAAGATTATGGTATGGGTTTGGTAAAAAGCGTAAATCAAAAATCATGTCTGCTTCAGAAGGAGTACTGTGCTTGAACCCAAAGCTCATGATATGAACTTTAAGACCTTTTGCATTGTTTTCTTCTGACTGCCATCTGCGTTGCAACACACGGCGCAAGTCATGAATGGAATACTCTGATGTATCAAAAATAAAATCTGCTTCTGAACGTGCAGGTGCCATAAGAGCACGCTCATTTGTCATGGCCTGTTCAAGGCCGATACCGTTTCCTTCAAAAGGATGCGGTCGTCTTGTTTCTTTGTATCGGCGCAGGATAATATCTGCACGTGATTCAAGAAATATGACAGTAGGCGAATATCCGGCTGCAACTAATGTATTAATAGTCGTTGCCCATTCATTTTTGAATGAGCACTGCCGGCCATCTACTCCAAGTACAATCCCTTTATAGCTCTCAAGTCCACAGCCTGTAAGAACTTCCATGAATTGCGATGTCATAGACATCGGAAGTCCGTCAATAGTGTAGTATGCCATGTCTTCAAAGACTTTTAGCGCGCTACTTTTACCAGCTCCGGAGAGTCCAGCAATAATGATTACAGGAATAGTACGTTGAGATGAAGAAATCATAAATTACTCATGTTACGCAGCAGATAAAAGGTTCCACAAAGTTTCCTGACTATCAGATTCCATAAATAATTGTTTGAAATCCTCATCTTTCAGGAGTCGCGAAATTTGGGCAAGGATGCGCAGGTGTGTACCTGCTACGTTTTCCGGAGCAAGCACCATGAAGAAAATCTTACAAGGTTTTTGATCAAGTGCATCAAAGTCCAGCCCATCGAAGCTTCGACCGGCTACTACTACTATTTTATCGAGTGCTGGAAGTTTTCCGTGAGGAATGGCAATGCCATTACCAATACCTGTGGTTCCGAGAGCTTCTCGTTCCATAAGCACGTTAAAAACTTCTTCAGCATCAAGGGATGGGTTTTTTTCAACGACAGGAGCCAAGAGCTCCGCCAGCGCCTCTTGTTTGGTGCTGGCGGTTAGCTCTGGCAATACAAGTTCTTTTTCTAGGTATTCACCCAGTTTCATTACTTTTCCTAGAAAACGGGGTCAATCAGTCCGAAATTGTTATCTTTTCGGCGGTAGATCACATTTACCCGTTCAGTTTCAGCATTTAGAAAAACAAGGAAGTCATAATCAAGTGCATCAAGCTGCATAGCGGCTTCGTCAAGATCCATCGGTTTCGGGATAAAATTATCCATACCAATGATGGTTCGTTCTGCCTCTACTGCTTCTTCTAGAGGCATGTCACCTTCTAGAACAAACTTCTCTGCACCCTTGCGTTTCGTTTGCAGTTTTTCCGTACGACGTATGATCTGTGCTTTAAGTTTATCGCGAACAAGATCAACGGTTGCATACATGTCTTCAGACTGTTCGGTAGCGGATAAAGTTAAGTTATCCGATACAAGTGAAATTTCGGCTTTGTGGCGGAAATTGTCAACAGAAAGTGAGACTTGCATTTCCAAGTGTTCAGGGTTCGGTAAGAATCTGCCAAGCTTGTTGAAGCGTCGTTTGGCATAAGCTTTTAGGTGATTGGAAGGCTCAAAGTTTTTGAATGTGAATGCGATGTTCATGGTGCCTCCTAATTGGATACTTTTGAAACCCTGTGAGTCAGCTGGTTTCGCTTCTAGAATACCACCTTTCTCTTGGATGATGAAGGGATATTCATTGCGGTACGGTATTTAGCTACAGTTCTTCGTGCAATGTTAACCTGCAGTTTTTCTTTCAAAATCTCACCGATTTTTTCATCGCTGAGCGGTTTTTTTGTATTTTCTTCACTAATAAGCTTTTTAATGAGTGCTTTTACGCTCTCCGATCCGACCTGACTACCATCATCAAGGCCAATTGCACTGTTGAAGAAGAACTTCAGTTCAAAAATACCGTGCGGGGTCGAAATGTACTTACTTGTGGTGATACGGCTTACCGTTGATTCGTGCATGCCAATATCATCTGCAATATCTTTAAGAATCAGCGGCTTTAACGATGTAACACCGTTAAGGAAGAATTCTCTTTGATATTTAACAATACTCTCAACTACTTTATATAAAGTTCGTTGCCGTTGGTACAGACTTTTTATCAGCCAGGAGGCAGAGCGCATCTTGTCCTGATAATAATCTTTTTCTTCAGCATTAGTAGTTTTCGGGAGTTGTTCTGTTAATTCACTGAGTTGTAATTGTGGTAAACCATCTTCATTGAGGACGATAACGAATTCTTTTTCGTACTCATAGATGTAAACATCCGGAGAAACATACTGTGCTTCTCCTCCACCGAACCGTGCCCCCGGCATAGGGTCAAGGCTCTGGATTACATCTAGGTACTCTCTGAGATCTTCAAGGGAAATTTTGTATTTTCGAGCAAGTGGTTTGTAACGACGCTTCTCTAGGTCTTCAAGATGATTAGTAATAATATCTACAAGAATTGGGTCACGGTCGTAATTGAGAGCTTTTACCTGAACGAGCAGGCATTCCTGCGGAGTGCGAGCAGCAACTCCAATAGGGTCAAATTGTTGAATATGCTCAATAAGTTGTTCGACTGTTTCAGTATCGCTTTGAGCAATCTGTGCCAGCTCTTCTGTAGATACATGTAAGTACCCATTAGAGCTGATGCTGCCAATGATGATTTCTCCAACGCGAATTTGCTCTTCAGAGAATGGAGAAAGCATTAATTGCCAGTACAGATGACCGTCTAACGTTGGAGCAGGAGCAAGACGAGCTTCAAATGAGCTCATTTCCTCTAGTGCTTCAGTTTCTCGCATTGAAACCTGTTTGGTGGTACTTGAGAAATCCCCCAGATAGTCTTCCCAGTCAGCGTTAGTAGAGAGCTCTTTGTCGTAAGCTTCCTGTTCATCTTTACGCTGCTCTTTAGCAGAAGTTTTGTCTGGATTAGCGGTTTCTTCCAAGGACTCTTCCAAAAAAGGATTCTCCAGCAACTCCTGCTGAACGGTTTCAGCAAGTTCCACGCGAGAAAGCTGCAGCAGTTTAATTGCCTGCTGCAATTGCGGGGTCATTACAAGCTGCTGGGCAAGCTTTAATTGTTGGCGAAGTTCAAGAGCCATATATAAGAATGTCCTATGTGGTTCGACTAGCTAAAAAGCTGAAATATAATGTACGAGTACTGCCTATCAAAAAACATTCCAAATCAGATAACTGACCTCTTTTTTGCCACATAGGAAAGTTATATGCAACCAAGAAAAAAGCCCGTTGGACGGGCTTTTCTTTATTGCGAGGGTGCAAATTATATTTTTTATCAAGATACTAGAGACTAAAATCTTCTCCAAGGTAGACGCTACGCGCCTTTGGGTTCTCAACTATCTCTTGCGGCGTACCGGAAAGAATTATTTGCCCTTCATAAACAAGGTTAGCTCTATCGCAAATTTTTAATGTTTCCCTAACGTTGTGGTCGGAAATGAGTACGCCCATTCCTTTGTCACGCAGTTTACGGATGATGTCCTGAATGTCATCTACAGCGAGTGGGTCAATGCCTGCAAATGGCTCATCGAGAAGAATAAACTTAGGGTCTCTGATTAATGCGCGGGCAATTTCAAGACGGCGGCGTTCACCACCGGAAATATGCATGGCATGGGTATCACGAATATGTGTGATACCGAATTCTTCCATCAGTTCTTCTTCACGTTTTTTCTGGTCATCACGGGAAAGTGCTGTTTGTTCCAAAATTAATTGCAAGTTCTGAGAGACTGTGAGTTTTTTGAAAACAGAACTTTCCTGAGGAAGATAGCTCAGGCCGATTCGTGCACGTTCGTGCAATGGCCAGTCTGTGACTTCCATATCATCTACACGAACCACACCGGCATTTGGTTTAACAATACCAATGAGCATGTAGAATGTTGTTGTTTTACCAGCGCCGTTAGGGCCAAGAAGTCCCACAATTTCACCCTGCTGCATTTGCAGATTGATATTGCGGACAACCTCACGCTTGCCGTAAATTTTGCAAAGTCCTTCAGCTTGGATAATAGACATTTATTCTTTTGCCTTACCTGGTGCTGAAAAAATTGCTTCAACAGGCTGGTTGGAAGAACCGAGTACTTCACTGCGGTTTTCTTTTACCCAGAACTTGATGACGTTGCCGGCGATAGTGTTTTTACCTTCACTTAATTTTGGTGAACCAGTCATAACAAGCAGTTCATCCTTGAGAGTATAAGTTGCGACATCACAGGTGCCTCGTCTGTTCTGCTCCATTTTGATGCGAACATTACCTTCAGAGACAATTTTTTCGATTTTACCCGGATTGACGTCACCAGTTGCATCGGATTTTTCTGCGTTCTTATCACTTTGCAGATAGACGGTAACTTTATTTGCCCACATATCAGCTTCTGGGTGTTTAACAATAACATTTCCGGTAAACACGACGGTTTGTCCGTCTGCGCTGTACGTCATTTTTTCAGAGGTGACTTTAACGTCATCTCCAGCGGGTGCTGCCATGGCGGCGGTGTTTGTGATTGTAAAGAGGCAAATAGATAACACCAGAATTCGGAACAGAGCTTTCATTATTTTTCTCCACCAGTCGCGTCGGTCAGCTGTTTAGCACGGAATTTTACAACTACATTACCGGTTGCTGTGATCGTATTTTCATTTAAATTCCAACTTGCATCGTCGGAAGAACCGTCAAAACCTTCACCAGTGAAGACAACATTACCTGTCATAATGAGCAGTTTCTTTTTATCTTCAAAAGTAAGCTCACTACTTGTAATTGTGCCTTTCTGGTTGGTTACTTTCACATCACCCCATAAGCGGGCGACACCTTTTTTTTGGTTAATGGTGCCGTTTGGTGCCACAATGTGCACTTGGTCACGGTCCGGTTGAACAAAGTACATGATGTCCGGCTCAGCAAGATCAATAATGCTCTTGTCTTTCTGATACCAGCCGTTAGTCGCTTTCAGCGTCCACAGTTCTTTGCCTGCTTCACCCTGCTTCAGCTCAATACCTTTTAAAGAAAGATCAACATTTGTTTTAGCATCATTACCAATGGCTTCACTTACCTTATCTGCAATTTCCTCTTCTACAGAGCTTTGCAGATAGAATAAGCCGCCGCCAAGTAAAGCTAACAATGCCCCCCAAATCAACCACTTTCTCATTTAACCACCTATAGAGTTAACAATACCCTCAAGTTTTCCTTGAGCGTTCATAATAAAATTGAGCGCTTCGCGAACAGCACCGTGCCCGCCAGCGGTTTTGGTTTCTAACACGGCGACCTCTTTTACTTCTGGCATTGCGTTTGCCACAGCAATTGGGAGCCCTACTTTACGCATTGGCGCTAAGTCAATCCAGTCATCGCCAACATAAGCAATTTGTTGCCACTCAAGATTGTATTTTTCTCTGATTTCTTCAATGCATACCATTTTTTTTAAATGACCGGCATAATAATCAGTAATTCCGAGATCGTTCATACGAGTCGCAACAGATTTGGCATCTAGCCCTGTGATTACTCCGATTACAAGATCGGAAGCTTGAGCGGCTTTAATACCAAGTCCATCAAGCACGTTGAACCGTTTGGTCACGTTGCCTTCATGGTCGTAGTATAGCCCACCATCGGTGAGCACGCCATCACAATCAAGGACAATGAGTTTAATATCCTTGGCTAGGCTCTTAGCATTCATAATTCATGCTCCAGAGTGCAGAAAGATCACGCAGAAGATGAGGTAATTTAGCAACAGGCCAGCTGTTAGGGCCATCGCAAAGTGCATTGTCAGGATCAGGGTGTGTTTCAATAAATACGCCGTTAACGCCTGCGGCAACAGCAGCTCGGGATAGGCGAGGTACAAAAGAGCGGTCACCGCCGGAAGTGCCACCCTGTCCGCCCGGAAGCTGAACTGAGTGTGTTGCATCGAATACTACAGGCACGCCGTAAGACTGCATGATAGGGAATGAGCGGAAATCTACAACAAGGTTGTTATACCCAAAAGATGCGCCACGTTCTGTGAGCATGATATTTTTGTTGCCCGTTGAGAATAATTTGTCCAGTGCTGGCTTCATATCCCACGGAGCAACAAACTGCCCTTTTTTAACATTTATAACGCGGCCAGTTTTGGCTGCGGCAATAAGCAGGCTTGTCTGGCGGCATAAGAATGCCGGAATTTGCATTACATCTGCGACTTCGGCAACAGGTGCAGCTTGTTCCGGTTCGTGAATGTCTGTTACGACAGGCAGACCGGTTTCTTCTTTAATACGTGCCAACCATTCGAGGCCTTTAGCGAGTCCCGGGCCTCTGAAGCTGGAAAGAGAGGTTCGGTTCGCTTTATCATATGAGCTCTTGAACACAGCTTTCAGTCCGGCTGCCTCTGCTGCTTCTTTTACAGCATGTGCTGTTTCCAAAGCAAGTTCAAAACTTTCAAGGGCGCAAGGGCCAGCAAAAACAAAAGGTTTTGTTGTCAGTTCTGCGTATAAAGCAGAACCGTTTTCGATATGTTTCATTGCGGTAATCCTATTTGGGAATGTAAAGCGTAAAATTACTCGAATAAATTGGGGATTGAAAGAGAAAATCGGGACATACTGACGCATGCCCCGATTTTAATCGCTAATAACCCTGTACATCGCAGTGCAGCAGCAAAAAGTCAAAATTTCTTTAAGTTGAAATCTTGTTTTTTCTGTTCGTTGCAGTGATGCAGGCGCTATTTTTTATTCGTTTTAGAAGCCTTAACGAACTCGCGGAAAAGCGGATGCGGGTTCATTGGTGTGGACTTGAATTCTGGGTGGAATTGACAAGCGAGGAACCAAGGATGGTCTTTCACTTCAACAATTTCAACGAGAGTTTCGTCTGGAGAAACACCAGAGAAGCTCATTCCTGCTTCTTCTAAACGTTTGTAGTATGCGTTGTTGAATTCGTAACGGTGACGGTGACGTTCAGAGATTAACTCTTCGCCGTACGCAACCTGAGCGTTGGTTTTTGGACGAATTTTACAAGGGTATGCACCAAGACGCAGTGTGCCGCCTTTGTCTGTACCTTCGTCACGTTTTTCAATTGCTTCTTTACGGAAATCGTACCACTCAGTCATAAGGTAGATGAGAGGTTCTTTTGCGTTTTCATCAAATTCAACAGATGTTGCTTCTTTAATGCCAACAACGTTGCGAGCATATTCGATTACAGCAAGCTGCATACCGAGGCAAATACCGAAGAACGGTATTTTTTTCTCACGTGCATAGTTGATAGCAAGCATTTTTCCTTCAATACCACGATGACCAAAGCCACCCGGTACGAGAATGCCGTCGAGACCTTTAAGCTTGGTAGCTACGTTCTTAGTATTAACTTCTTCAGAGTTAACGTACTCGAACTCAACTGTAACACGGTTAGCAAGGCCGCCGTGTACCAGTGCTTCATGAAGACTTTTGTATGCTTCTTTAAGGTCAACGTATTTACCGACGATGCCGATTGTTACGCTACCCTTAGGGTTGTTAAAGTTATGGATCAGGTTTTGCCAAGGGACAAGATCCGCGTTTTTCGCTGGAAGGCGAAGCATAATAGCAATTTTCTGGTCGAGGCCTTCGTCATAAAATGCGAGAGGTACTTCGTAGATGTTATCAACGTCTGCGCAGGAAAATACTGCGTCACGGTCTACGTTGCAGAAAAGAGCGATCTTGTGTTTGAGGTGTTCCTGAATTGGTTTTTCACAACGACAGATGATCATATCTGGCTGAATACCAATAGAACGAAGTTCTTTTACGCTGTGCTGGGTTGGCTTAGTTTTGTGTTCGCCTGCAGCTTTGAGGTAAGGAACCAGAGTAAGGTGGATGTACATGCAGTGTTCGCGGCCGAGGTCTGTGCGCAGCTGGCGAATCGCTTCAAGGAATGGAAGACCTTCAATATCACCAACTGTACCACCGATTTCGATGATTGCAACATCGAGATCGTCACTCGCAAGGCTGAGAACACATTTTTTAATTTCGTCAGTAATGTGCGGGATAACCTGTACGGTACCGCCAAGGTAGTCACCGCGACGTTCTTTGGTGATAACTTTGTGGTAAATGGAACCGGAGGTGTAGTTGTTCTTCTGAGAAAGAGGAACGTTGAGGTAACGTTCGTAATGACCGAGGTCGAGGTCAGTTTCAGCACCGTCATCCGTTACATACACCTCACCATGCTGAAACGGGTTCATAGTACCCGGGTCAACGTTGATATAAGGGTCGAGTTTCTGAATGGTTACATTTAAACCTCTAGCTTTAAGGAGGACACCAATGGATGCAGCTGAAAGGCCCTTCCCTAAAGAAGACAAAACCCCACCAGTAACGAAGATAAACTTAGTTTTCATTCTTTCTCGCCTACGACGTAGTTATTAAAAAATTAGTTCAATGACCAAAGTCACGTATATTTGTTTCGAACGTATCTCGTCCGTATACACTTTTTTTGAAGTTACGTCAGCCGTTGACTGTTATCGCCGACGCAACTATAACTATCAGTCCCGAATTATTAAAACGGTGACTATTTTTTTGCTTTCAAAAACCGTGAGTCACTACCCGAACTATTTGGATATGTAAAGCGACTTTTTGTAAAGCCCCGTGTTAATCTTTTTTTAGGAGAAACTTGAGCAATGACCCAGGTTAATACTCTGGTTATTACCGGCTATGGGACGAACTGCGAGGTTGAATGCGCGCACGCTGCAAAGATTTCTGGAGCGGATCGTGTTGAAATTAAGCATTTTTCTGACCTTATTTCCGGTGACACCAGTTTAACAGATTTCAATTTTTTGATTCTGCCGGGTGGTTTTCTTGATGGTGATGATCTGGGTGCTGCTCAAGCTGCCGCTAACCGCTGGCGGCATGCAAAAACAGAGCAAGGCGAACCGCTTCTCGATCAACTGAAAACCTTTTTTACCAATGGCGGCATCATATTCGGTATTTGCAACGGCTTCCAGCTGCTTGTAAAACTTGGATTATTGCCTGCGATTGACGAATTGTACTTTGAGCGCCAGGTTTCCTTATCACATAACGATTCTGCCCGATATGAAGATAGATGGGTACATCTTGCAGCTAATGCAAAAAGCCCATGTGTTTTTACAAAGGGTATTGAAACGTTGTACATTCCTGTGCGCCATGGCGAAGGAAAAATTATCGCTAAAGATGAAGCAACACTTACTGCTCTACAAGAAAATAACCTGATTGCTCTGCAATACATTGATCCGGACTCCGGTGAAGTTACGCAGGAATACCCAATGAACCCGAACGGTTCTCCTTTGGGCATTGCGGGTTTAACAGACCCTTCCGGACGTATTTTGGGCATGATGCCACATCCGGAAGCATATAACCACCCTACCAACCATCCAGGCTGGACTGCTGGTAAAGAAGCAGAACTCGGCACCGTTTTAGTTAAAAACGGCATAGACTACTTAAAGAGTCTGTAGCAGCTTTGTGATATAATATCAGTTGGCTCCGACTCTGGTCGGAGCCACTATTTTATTTTCAGGAGCGGATATGATTCCATGTTTTATTTGTAAAAAAGATTCTGTTGGAGGTTTTACATATGGCCTCCCCACCACTCCCTTGACCCAGCATGTCGGGTTATGTCAGGAACACAATACACTCGAAAATAAAAAAGCTGCAATATTACATTGGATTGAAACAACTCAAGCCAGTGTCACTGCATTTAATGAAGCCAATCTGGCGCGCTATGCAGAGCCTGTTGAGTATTCCTTAACGGTGTTCTACCTTGCAGGCGGTTCTGCTAATTTTCGATGCACAAAATGGAATGTGCCGGATAAAGCGACATTGCAAATCATGGGCATAGATGGTCGTAGCACATTTGTTCCTCTTACTCACATCGAACTATTTGAAGTTGTTCCAGTCAATGATCCCAATAAATTTACATCAAATACCGTTGCAAACGAAAGATACTCTGTCGTAGGGGGCGTTCCTACCTTACAAAGGTAGCCGTATATCTATTATAGCATAAACAATCGTTGGTTACAAAGGGGTGTTCAATTATGCAGTCACGTTTGCCTAGAATTTTAATTACAAATGACGATGGGGTGCATTCCCCCGGGATTTTGGCTGCTATTGAAGCTGTTTCATCTTTTGCAGAAGTCACTGTGGTTGCTCCGGCATCACAGCAGACTGCAATGGGGCGAGCTTATCGCGGTGATCCGGATGCTTGTTTAATCGAAACAACGCTAACCGTTTGCGGGGTTCCATATAAAGCCTTTTCATGTGAGGCATCCCCTGCACGTACTGTTGACCATGGCTTAAAAGTTTTGACTGGATATAAGCCCGATTTTATTATTTCCGGAATTAATTACGGCGAGAATCTTGGCTCAAGTATCACTAGTTCCGGTACGGTAGGCGCTGCAATGGAAGCGGCATATCGAGGTATTCCTTCTATTGCCGTTTCGTTGGAAACACCGATTAATACGCACCTTACGTACACCGAACAAAACTGGGCTGCCGCAACATATTTCTTACAGCATTTTACTAAACGAGCCATCTCAGAAGGTTTTCCTCGCGGTATCGATTTGTTGAAAATTGATGTGCCAAGTTGTGCATCTATTGACAGTTCATGGCGAGTAACCCGTCTTTCACAAAACTCTTATTATCGCTCTCTCCTTCCAAATGCCTGTATGGAGAGTCGTTTAAGAGATTCGGTGATAACCAAAGGACATATGCAAGATGAGCCGACAGATACAGATATTTACGCTATTTCTGTAGATAAGGTTGTTTCTGTCACGCCGCTTTGTCTCGATTTTACAGCTCATGGGAGCTTGAAAGACCTGCATAAGTGGGGAATTTAATAAAAAATGCTCTTCAGTATCACTGAAGAGCATTTTTTATTGAAATTTGAGAGCATCACCGGTTGTAATTGGTGTATTTTTCGGTAACCAGAAAGATCCCCATTTTCCTGTACAGTGGCAAGCATAGGAACGTCGTACTCCGGTATGTTGGAAGAATTTTCGGATTTGGTATAACTGAGGTATTGGCGCTGTTCGAAGGTGCAAGCCGCCAACAATTGCAGCGATTCTTTTTTCTCCAGTAAGCTCTTGCGCCCTTTCGATGATGTTGCAAATACCCGAATGACTGCATCCTGTTATTATGACCAGCCCGTCTTTTCCTTCCCAAACAATTCCCGTATCGTCGTAGAGAGAGTCATTGGTAAAGTGTCCGTTATGCTTGGCTATGCCGAATGAACCGCCACCCTTGAACTTGGGGTTTCTTGGAATTTCTCCGAGGAACAGAAATTTCGAGCCAATTTTCTGTGGTTCTCTTGAATCATGCATTACAAAGCTTGCTCGTACGGCAGCTTCATCTAGTCCAGCATCAAGTTTTTTTACTAGAACTGGGCATCCTCCGGCGACTTTCCCGACATGGCGTTCAATAAAGCAGTCTGGATGACATGTGAGGGTCGGCGGCTGTTCTCGATCTGCAATCAATTCGCAAAGTGCCGGAACACCACCAGCATGGTCATAATGACCGTGTGAAAGTGCGACGTGTTCAATGTCTTTCAGTGAGATACCTAGCGTCTCAGCATTTTTTAGAAATGCACCGTCAGTTCCGGTATCTAAAAGCACCCTTTCTGCACCATCTTCCAGAAGAATGGACAGCCCCTTTGCTGGAATAAGGTCATCCCTTCGCGATATATTTTCAATAAGAACAGTCAATGTAAGCATGCGTAACTTCCTTTATATGCAAAGAATAGTAATGTTATACTTTGGATGAGTAAACACTATTATCCTGTCGCTTAGTTTCTTTCTGCGAGTTGGCATGCTAGCTTTTGGCTGTTTATACTTTTGTTAGTCTGTTGCCTGTGTTGATTAGTTATAGACTTACCTGATCGGAGTTTTTTTCCAAAACGGGGAGTTTATATTTTTTAAAAGCTTCAACATCGGGTTTGTATGCTCGGATCAGGTAATTCCAACCATCTTTTGGTGTGTACAAAAAATTTGGTGCCAAGTTTTTGCAAATTGTATCACCAAAGACCACCGTAAATGTTCCATCATTATTCATAGATATATTATGATTTGAGCCAATTACGTTGTTGTCATCTGACATTAGATATTTGTCAGGACCGTAGACCGTGATTGAGAAAAAAGCTTTCGCTTGTATGGGCTGAAACGTTGCTGTGTAGCAAGTTTTACCCTTAAGTTTGGGATCGGAATATGGTTTATACATTGCATTTTCGTCTGCTGAAAGTCCCCACCCGCCTGCGGTTACGTATGTAAATTTTTCCCAGTCATGAACTAGATCTGTGCTTTTTTGCATCGCATTGAATGTGTCGGGCAATTTGTTGTATGCAGAAAGTAACGCCTCTCGTACTACCAACATTTTTTTTGTGTCGGGGCGAATCAGAGTATCTTCGTTTTTTGCTCCTTCAATGAAGTATTTGGGCTGCAATTTATCGACAACATACTGGACATCTTCTTTTGTTCCGTTGGTACCCATCCGAACTCCAACTGCTACAAAATCTGAATCAAAATCTGAAGCTTTGAATGTGTGACTTCCACCACCATAGAAATAAAATGGAGTCATGTGATTCTCAGTAATAATTTGTACAGAAAGGAACCTATCTTCAACTTCAGGTAGCTTGAGAGTGAAGCCATCTTGTACATTTACCGTTGCGATAGAATAGATCGTGTCGAGGTTTGGAGATACAACCCATTTATCTTCCGCGGTTGCGAGAGTCTTAAAGTGATGAAATTTATTCAGCTCTGCACGTTCAATAAAGTTTGCTAAAAAAGCTCTTGATTCTGCCTGAATATATTCTTTGGGCGACATTTCATATTTTTGGGGATCAACGGCCCATTTGCTTGTATCCATATTTGGGATTTCAGCAGCAGCAAAGGTAGAAAAACCGATGAAAAAGGTAACTAAGAATAGTTTAAATATGTTGTTGGTGCTCATTAGTGTTCCCTCATGAAATTCTTTCTTACATACGTACAAAAAAAGACACTTCAAAAGGCATCATATCTTTTGCTGGTGAAACGCGACAATGATACCCCCCCTATCACAGAAAGAAATGTAGTTAGTTTTTTGGGAGATTGATTCTAGAATGATCGTTGCTGTCGACTCTATCATTTTAGAATTTTTACTGATGAGTTGTGAAAATACATTTTTATTATGTGAGTTTTGAATAATTTTGTAATTTCTATTCAGTGTTAATCTTTTGATGATATTTATTCTGAATCAAATTGGTGTTTGCTCTTGTTTACGATTTCTAGTTTTGGATAATTATGGAGGAGCACTTACTAACAATGACAGTTTGATTTGGTTTGCCAAAATGCTTTTGTGTCAAATAGTTAGAATGAGAACTATACTTTTTCAGTAGTAAAACAAGCTGGTTGAATATCAAAATACCTTCATTTTTCCATTGACATACAAACTCTATGCGCTGATTTTACCCACATATTATTTAACGTATAATTTGTTTGTAGGGGTCGTTATGTGTAATAAATGGTTATTCCGTGTCTGTGCTTTGTTTTTGCTAGTTTTTGGTTTGATCTGCACTCCAAATATTTCGTTTGCTCAGCCTTCCGGAAAATTAGTGATTTTCCATGCGGGTAGTCTTTCTGTTCCTTTTGCCGCAATGGAAAAAGCTTTTGAAGCAAAATACCCAGAGGTTGATGTTCAGCGTCAAGCTGGTGGCTCTACTAAACTTGCTCGTCTTATTTCCGAAGTAGGTCAAAAAGCAGATATTATGGCATCTGCCGACTACGTTGTGATTAACAAAAACCTTATCCCGAAATATGCATCCTGGAACGTGCGTTTTGCATCTAACCAGATGGTGCTCTGCTACACTGATAAATCAAAATTTGCTGATACAATTTCCAGCAAGAACTGGTACAAAGTTTTACAGAACAAAGATGTAGTATGGGGACATTCTGACCCTAACCTTGATCCTTGTGGCTACAGAGCATGTATGGTGCTGCAGCTTGCTGAAAAATTCTATGGGGTCAAAGGATTAAACGACAAATTGGTTGCTAACCGCCCTGCTAAAAACGTTCGCCCTAAGTCCGTTGAACTTATTTCATTACTCCAGTCCGGACACATGGATTATGCTTGGGAATATCGCTCTGTTGCAGTGCAGCACGGTCTTAAATTTATTACTCTTGACCCGCACATGAACCTTGGTGATTACAAACTTACTTCGTTTTACAAAAATGCTGTTGTCAAAGTTACTGGTAAAAAACCGGGAACCTTTATTAACCGCAAAGGTAAGTCCATCACTTACGGTATCACCATGTTAGATGGTGCTAAAAACAAAGAAGCTGCTGAACTTTTCCTCGCGTTTATGCTTTCTCCAGAAGGCGGCATGCAAGTTCTTAAAGATAAGGGCCAGCCACCATTCATTCCTGCACGTACCACTGCTGAAGGTATGAATGATGTTCCGCTTTCACTTAGAAAATTTGTTGAAGTTCGTGACTAAGTATGAGCTTTGATCGCACTGGTCGGAGAAGGAGCTCGCTTTTGCGAGCCTTCTTCGGCTTTCTTCATAATTTTTGGTTTGCTTTCTCTTCTCTTTTAATCATTCTTTACATTGCCCTCCCGTTGGGAAAAACCATTACAGCTCCAACGATGGAAAGATTGTTGGAAACGCTGCGTGACCCCGATGTCATAGCTTCTGTGTGGCTCTCTATGTCTACCGCTGCTACGGCGGGGTTGCTTGCGCTTGTGTTCGGAACGCCACTGGCCTACTTACTTGCGCGTTCAAAATTTCCCGGAAAACGTATTGTTGAAAGTCTTATTGATCTGCCGATTATGATTCCCCACCCGGTAATAGGCATATCTATTCTTACTATTACTAATCCCAACACATACTTTGGCAGTATTTTAGAATCTCTCGGAGTTGAGATAATGGGGACGCGTACGGGGATCGTTAGTGTGTTGTTTTTTGTAGGACTGCCCTTTTATATTTCAGCAGTTAAGACAGGCGTTGAATCTATTCCCGTTCGTCTAGAAAAAGTTTCACGTTCTCTTGGCGCAAGTAAGGCGCAAACCTTTTTACGGATAACTTTACCTCTTTCGTGGCGTCATATGCTGGTGGGCATCATCATGTGTATGGCTCGTGCATTAAGCGAATTTGGTGCTGTGATTATCGTCGCGTACCACCCTATGATTGCACCAGTCCTGATGTATGAACGGTTTACAGCCTACGGTTTGGCATGGTCACAGCCTGTAGCTGTCATTCTTATTCTCGTCAGCTTGCTCTTTTTTATTGGTATGCGGGCAATACCATTACCGGATAGAGATCAAATATGATTGTAATAGATAATCTTTCCATAGAGCTGCCGAATTTTTCCGTATCGGATGTCTCGTTGCATATTCGCCGAGGAGAGTTTTTTGCGATTATGGGACCTACTGGTTCTGGTAAAACTCTAGTAATGGAAAGCATTGCGGGTATTGCTCCGCCGTACACTGGTTCTATTGCGATTAATGATGTGGATATCAGCAGTGCGCCGCCGGAAGATAGAAAAGTGAGCCTCGTGTATCAGGATCACTCACTATTCCCACACCTTACTGTGTTGCAGAATGTTATGTACGGCCAGCGATATCAGCAGATAAAAAAGGCTGAAGGGGAACGAATAGCACGAGATTTGTTGGAAACGCTGAATTTATCTCATGCGGTTGATCGGAAGCCTATGCGGTTGTCTGGTGGAGAGAAACAGCGTGTTTCTATCGCACGTGCACTCGCATGCAAGCCTGATGTGTTGCTGCTTGATGAACCTTTGTCGTCTCTAGATCCGCAATTTAAAGCCGATTTTCGTGCGGTATTGAAAAACATTCATACTCAGACAGGTATTACTATAGTTATGGTCACACATGACTTTGTGGATGCACTTACATTGGCGGAGCAAGCGGCAGTTATTCATAAAGGTAAACTTTGTCAGCAAGGAGCTGTGCACGATATTTTCCACCACCCTGTTTCGTCTTTTGTAGCAGATTTCGTGGGCATTTCTAATGTGCTTCCTGCTTCGTTTACTGAGAACTCCTGTCTACTTTTTGATGGAGCATTGCGGATTCCGTCTGTTCGGCACGAATCTATGACACAGGGACTTGTAGCGATTAGGCCGGAGCATGTTTCGGTTCGTGAGCAGGATACGTTTGATCCGGATTGGGTTCGTTTTACCGGTACATTAAAGCATCTTGATAAATATGGCTTAGCATGGCGCGGTATTGTTGAGTGCAAGGATCAAATATTAACGACAACACTTGATTCAAATGCTGTTTTCGCCAACACACTCCACCCCTCCATGACGGTTCATATTGGTTTCCCTGAAGCCGCAATTCACTATATGAGGGACGAGGCCGTTTAGATTCCTTGCGCTACGCAGACTTCTTCTGTATCCCATAAAAAGATTTCGTATTTTTTATTCAGGAGAAGTTTTTATGAAGGTTGTTAACCTATATCTCATGTTCACTGCTGCATGTATTGCTGGCGGCATATATCTGTTTCATCCCGAATTTGTGATGCAATATTTAGATACATTTGTAGTCGGCTTTGCAGCTCTTGCGTATTTTTTGTTTTTCCGTCCTTGGATGAAACAAAAACTGACTGGGAATAAGACTAAAAGAAACGAAACGAATGAAGATGATAAAAGCGAGTAGTGCTTCGGCACTACTCGCTTTTTTATAGGGAAGACTTTTAGTCTGTAAGAGTCGTTACTTTGCTTGCTTCGTTATGTCTTTGTATTCTGGTTTGGAGTTCCACATAGGAATGGTGAGTATTTGGTCGCTTTCAAGTGGTAACTTATCAAGTTGTACCATGCGAATATCTTGGTTGTCGTATGTTCTAAAATAGCAACGATGACGTTTCAGATCG
The DNA here is from genome assembly GCF_009914765.1 of Halodesulfovibrio sp. MK-HDV. Taxonomy (NCBI): domain Bacteria; kingdom Pseudomonadati; phylum Thermodesulfobacteriota; class Desulfovibrionia; order Desulfovibrionales; family Desulfovibrionaceae; genus Halodesulfovibrio; species Halodesulfovibrio sp. MK-HDV. The sequence continues at coordinate 294,889 of NZ_WYDS01000001.1, forward strand.
TATACAGCCGTCCATTGTGTGTAGTCTGCAGAAACTGAATCGTCTGGCTTAATATCTACAGCCACTCCTTTTACAATAGAGATGTTGTTAATAAGCAGAAAAGCCTGATTGACAGCTTCATCCGCTGTTGCAATCGACTCTACAGAGTTGCTAAGCAAGGCCATACGTACGAATCGGGACGGTGGTGTGAAATCGCCGGGGAGCCCGACCATTCCAGATCCTTGTCCAATTGGTGCCACATTATAATCACGAATGGTTGTAGGGGCGCTGTTTCTCGAAGTTAGATTTGCGTAGTTTGATAGATTCTGCAGGTGCCATGCGAATGGTGGAGAATTTGTAAATACGTTTACGGGGTTGTCTGCAACTACAATTTTACCATTAATTGGTTCTACGACAATGGATTTTCCTGTTTTATCCATTATGATCCAATGCATAGGTAAGATCATTCCCATTTTTTTAAAAGTGACACCTACAAGCTGAATTTTAGAAATTGCTTTTCTTACTTCATCCAGAGTAGCACATGTTCCTAAAATGAATGCACCAAATGCTTGAGGTGCAATAATATTGGCGGCATCATTATCTGTCGCTTTTGGGAAGCTTGCAATTCCGGGAAACCAAAATCCCCCGAGATAAAGCTCCTTCTCATTTATGCCATCAACAAACATTTTTTCGCCAAAAGCGTTGGGGCCAAGAAATGCATATTTGTTTTGCCATGTCATGCCATCATTTCCGTCTGGTGCAGGGCTTACCCAGTCTTGCCCACGCGGTACAAATAGGATGTCGGACTTGAGAGGGGTACCAAATTCTAACGTACGGGCAAAAGCAACGGCTCCGTCTGTAGCTTGAGTTTTTACTCCAGTGCAGGCCTGAGCAATTGTTGCATTGGAAACTAAGATTGCACAACAGAATAGAACTAATAACCATTTAATCTTTAGCATAGTTTTACCTTTTATAGCTCTAAATTTGAGTCTTTGGGATGAATTGTAGCATAAAGTTTGGTTTTAGACCGATGAGTTCTAAGTGATTGGGCAAGAAAAAAGGCAGCACTGAGTGCTGCCTTTTATTGATCATAAATGAGTTTGCTTTGTTACGGTCTTATACGACCTCTGCGGCTTGAGTTTGTTTCCGCAATGCATGGCACAGTATGTACACTATTGGAGTATCAAGAGCAGCAATTGCTAATTTAACCAGCCATTGGCCGAGTATTACTTCGCCAACAGGTAAAATTCCCCAAAATGCGATAGTCACAAATATTGTTGAATCAATGAGTTGGGAGACAATAGTGGACACGTTATTCCGTAACCATAGGTGCTTGCTGTTTGTCTTTTCTTTAAGAAGATGAAAAAGCCAAATGTCGTGCTTTTGGCTTACGATATAAGCAACCAATGAAGCTGCAACAATGCGGGGAGTATTTCCGATAACAGCAGAAAAACTGTCTTGTCCGCCCCAGAAAGGAGCAGCCGGCCATGCAACAGCAATCCATGCAAGCGCGGATGTCATAACTAATGTAATAAAACCACATTGAACAATATCGTTGGCGCATTCTTTGCCCCAGACTTCACTTATCACGTCAGAAACAATAAAAGTCAGAGAGTATGCTAGCACCCCTGCTGGCACAGCAAATCCTGCAACCATAATAATTTTACTGGAAATAAGCGCCGCAACAACAAGTCCGCCAACAAACAGGCTTAACAGCAAAGCAAGCGCTTTGCGGTCAAAAGAATCCATACGTAAACTCCTTGGGATCAACAGTCCTAAAGATGGGCATAACAGCCCTTCGCGATCGGGAAAACAGCCCCGGGCGAATAAATTGCCAGTGCCCCCCTTGCCATTTGTGTTTTCCGAAGTCAAACTAACGTGCTTAATTAATGATAAGGAGAAGACAGCATGTCTATTACCAAAAGTCAGGATAAAACAGACCACCTTCAAGCATTAGGCAAGGGTGGAGAAACTACATATCAGCTCGATGGACCACATTCTGGAATTCTTGAAACATTTCCGAATAATTACCCTAATCGACCATACATTGTGAGCGTAGAATTTCCCGAGTATACCTCACTTTGTCCTATGACCGGCCAGCCGGACTTTGGCTTGATCATCGTGGAGTATATTCCTAAAGAACGTATTGTGGAGTCTAAAAGTATCAAGTTGTATTTCTTCGCATATCGTAACCACCAGTCTTTTATGGAGACCATAGCGAACACGATGCTTGAAGATTTTGTTGAAGCGCTTGACCCGCTTTGGTGTCGTGTGAAGGGGCTGTTCAGCCCGCGTGGCGCGACCACGTTGCATGTATTTGCTGAGCATTTTGATACTGGAGCTGATAATTTAGATGAAATTAAAGTAATAGTTTCAGAATGGAAGCAGGAAGCTAGCCGTCATTCTTCGTAATATTTTTTCTGATTATGATATGAAAAAGGGAGCAACACTGCTCCCTTTTTTATATCGAAGTTTTCTTATTATGTTCAAAGTGGTTATTCTTTTTTTCGCTTATAACGCGTTTGAACAAGTGCATTGAGAAGTACTTGAGTTTCCATATGTTCAAAAGAAAGATGTGCCGGGAGCATTCCAAACAGTTTCGTCCCTCCCCCAAGCAACATTGGAACTGTGGAAATAATGACTTCATCGATCATATCTTTTTTAAGAAAGCTCTGAATGACGTTAGCGCCATCAATATAGAGCCTACTAAATCCTCTTTTATTCAAGGCAGTGATGATGTCATTAATTTCACCCTGCATGATTTCTACGTTATCTTTGAGTTTGTCAGGGACAGAAGTTAAGGACGAGCTAAGAACAAATACTGGCTTTGAGTAATGCCATTCCCCACCAAATCCGAGTATTGTCTCAAATGTATTTCTTCCCATTATGACACAATCAACGCTCTGCATAAAATCTTGAAATCCAAAATCTACGTTTTCAGGATTTGGGATGCACTCAAGGAAATCCAATTTATTATTTCTGTCAGCAATGTATCCATCGATGCTTGCACCAATAAAAACGAAGTTTGGCATTTTCACTCCTGTCTATTTCTATATTTGCTTTTTCTTTTATTTTAAAGAAAGCAAGTTACCTTTTTCCTTTGAGTTCGTCAGGTTTTGATATTCTGGAACACGATTTTGATACATCGAAAAATTCAAGTCTTATCTCTTATTTGCCTAATTTGATGAAATTATTTCCCCTGTCTTAGTCGTTGCTCTTTTCTTTGACCTTGCTGCCTACCTTCTGGTAGGTAGAATTTAATCGCTGTTTTCAGCGTTGAAAAAGTATTTTGGACAAACAAGAAATCTACTTTTTGGTAGAAACAAATCAGGATAGGATATTATGAAAAAAATTTTTGAGCGTACCCAGATTGGTAAGATGTCATTAAAGAATAGACTGGTTCGTGGTGCCACATGGGAAAATCTTGCAGAATATGATGGGCGGATGACAGAAAAGTTGTCCACTCTTTATGGAGAGCTGGCTCAAGGTGGTGTCGGGATGATTATTACCGGTTATGCGTTTGTAATGCCGGATGAACAACCGAATCCCGGGATGATGGGAATATCTGATGACAAATTTATTGAGCAGTACAAAGCGCTCACCGATATGGTTCATGAACATGACTGTCGTATTGCTATGCAGATTGCATACGGTGGCTCTCAAACAAATTATCGAGTAGATGAGCGTACTATTTGGGGGCCTTCAGAGATACCTGACCCTGCTTTTGGCGTTACACCAGTTCCCATGACTAAGGCAGAGATCAATGATCTTGTTATTGCGTACGGTAATGCTGCGCAGCGCGTTGAAGCAGCAGGTTTTGACGGTGTGGAAATTCACGCAGCACATGGCTATCTGCTGAGCCAATTTTTAACTCCGCATACAAATCGTCGTACTGACGAATATGGTGGAAGCATCGAAAATCGATCACGCATTCTTGTTGAAGTGTATGCAGAGATTCGACGTCGTGTTGGCGATTTTCCTGTATTTCTTAAAATTAATGCTGAAGATTTTATTGAAGACGGTTTAACCTTTGAAGACAGTATGTACGTAGCGAAACTATTTGATACTTTGGGAATTGATATTCTCGATATCTCAGGTGGAACTTTTGCTTCGGGTAAAAAGATTCCCTGCCGTGGAAAGATCTCTGGGCCGGAAAAAGAAGCATACCACGCACAATATGCGGCTAGAATTGCCGAGGAAGTTAGCGTGACTGTTTTGGTGAGTGGTGGTATTCGTACGCCGCAGGTTATTGAGAATGTGTTGAACACAACGGGCATTCAGCTTGTCGGAATGGCAAGGCCTCTGCTTGCAGAGCCAGAATTGCCAAATCGTTGGCTTTCCGGTGATGAAGGTTCTCCGAAATGTATTTCTTGTAATGGCTGTTTCTCTCCAAAACCTAAGGGTAGCTACCCATGTGTGCTGCGCCCTTATGTAGCTTTTGAAGCATAATTTATTAATATTTAAATCAATAGTTACGCAATGCAAGATACAAAAAATACTATTCTAGATGTAGCTGAAGACTTTATTCGGCGAAACGGGCTTAATGCTGTAAGTTATAAGCATATCAGCGATGTTGTTGGTATTAAGAAAGCCAGCATTCATTACCATTTTCCGCAAAAAAAGGATTTGGTAAATGCCCTTCTTCTCCGTTGTGAACAAACATACGGCTGTGAGTATCAAAGCATTGTGTCCAGTGCCTTGTCTGCACCGGAAAAACTTCGCAAGATTGCGGATGTTTTCAAGCAAGGTACTGTTGCTGGAAAAGTTTGCCTAATGGGCGTTCTCAGTTCAGACCTGACATCACTTGATGAAAGCTCTCGGTTGATTCTAGAAAAGACCGCAGAAAGTACTGTTGCAACGTATGCAGCAATCTTCGAACAAGGACGGATAGAAGGATCAATGCATTTTGATGGTTCTGACTATAATGCAGCCTATGCCTTCTTTTCAATGCTCATTGGTGCACAGATTATGGCACGAGTAAAAGGTGGAGCTGAGGCTCTACAGGCTGCGTCTGATGCAGTGATTGACGGATATCTTAAAAATTAGCATTGCGAATACTATAAAAAAAGCCCCATACATTGTATGTAAGGGGCTTTTTTAAACTAATATGCTTTTCTACATGAATTTTTGTATGGAATTTTATGATGTGTGTTTTTATTTAGTTAATGAAATTAAATATAAGTTACTTCACAAATATCCTCTCGCTTCCCTGAATGCATAGGTATCGTTCTCTTTTATGTGAGAAAATGCAGCCTGATCTCTTTACATTATTGCTACTTTTTCATAGATAAATTGTGCTAATGGTTTAGTTTTTCTACAATATCATTGACAAAGAGCGCCGCAAGAGATTTTTAGCAGCTCCGCTACTTTATTTTTACGATGTTAAAGACAAAAAACGCGAAATTTCCTTTCGCCTGCTGGTTCTTTTGGCTTTTAACAGAGACGGTCAATAACCCTGCAAGATGATTTATCTGCAGTAGCCATGATCTTCACACCAAAATTAAAGGTAAGCATTCGTTTTACCGATTCTTTTTATAGCTTGTGGCTCGTTTTCACACGGAACATGCTGCTCATGGATGAGACACTCAAACTTTTTATTCCGGAAACAATGTGATGCGAACATTTTTTATGAGTTTATTGGTGCTGATTCTTTTGACAGCGCCCTCTACTTCGTTTTGCAAAGAGACCTCTCTTTTTGAACGTATCAAGCTTGCCAATGCAAATGTTTCAGTTATCAAAACAGCCTTTACCCAATGTACCAATCTGGCACTCTTCGATGAACCCTTGATGGTATCGGGTGATCTTATTGTCGAAAAGCCACAGAATTTACGCTGGGAGTATAGTCAGCCTACTTCATCAGGTTTTATTTTAAATACTGATGGTGGATTACAATGGAGCAGTACTGGAAAAAATTGTTCTGTTATGCGTACTGAACTTTCCCCTTCTCTTCGCATGATGGCTAACCAGATGTTGCGTTGGGTAAATATTGATGAAGAAGCTTTGTCTAAAGATTTTCACATTAAGGTTACCGAATCCGATAAGCCAACTATTATGTTGCGCCCTAAAGATGGCGACCTGGCAAGGTTTATTAAGTGCATTTCTATTGAGCTTCCTGCATCACTAATTGGTGTTAAAACTATCGTGGTTACTGAGGCGAATGACAGTTTAGTTACTTTAGCATTTCAGAAGGCAGAAATTAATCTGAAACTGGAACCGACTACATTTAAAAAGCCATAATCCTCTATTTGGGAAGGCTTATCTCGTTTAATGCATGGCATCCAAAAGATGTTTCATCTGGGATGGAATTAAATGCGATGATGGGGTCTGCTAGTATTATTTGCGCGCTTTTTGCTTTCCTAGCCTCACTCTCAAAGGAGACTTAGCTCATGAAATTCTTTTTGTGCACACTCGTGATCTTATTAGCAGGATGCGCTCAGACATTGCCACCGCCATTGCCTGCAATGCCTAATATGAAGCCTGAATTACTCGGACAGAACTGGCCGGAAAATGAAGCTCAATTTCAAGTAAGTGGTTCATTGTGTCTTTATTTCATTACTATCCCTGTTCAGGGCATAGTTTCTATGGAAGAAGATGGAAGTGCAGTTTCTATCGCACTACTAACGCAAATGGGTACTTCTATTTTTGAAGCTAGACTAACTCGTGACGGCTATGAAATGTTCACTGTTTCTCCAATGCTTAAAAAACATCCACAATTAGAGCCAATGCTTATCCGTATGGCAAAAGCTCTATATCTTCCAGAACCGGTTTCGACTGTGTGTACTTCAGAAGGTAAAAAGAATATCGCGCAACTTCGTTGTCCTGAGCAGAACATTTTATATAGCTATACGGTTGTTCCTCAACGGTCTGACAAGATTCAGCTTCGCCGCCGTATCAATGCAGAAAATGAAACTACTGTATATTTGAAAAATTGGCAGGATGAACATGGTACGACTTACCCTACCCGCCTTTATTACAAGGATGCAGGGTGTGGTTTTGTGGCGAAACTGTCGCAAAAGCCGATTTCTTGTCCTCAGAGTATTATGGCCGAAAAAGCTTCTTAGTTTTGAGCAAAGAGTCGTTAGCTAATTTAGCTCATGATGATGACAGTCACATCTGAAAATTAGGCAATAGTTATAGTCAGCTATGGATCGAGCCTGTCTATAGGATAGTGTGATAGTGATAGTTTTTTTCGATTTGATTTTATTCCGCATAATTACGTACAAGTACATCTGATTGCTCTTATGATCCCTAACTAGAAGGACTATCGGATGAAATTTACCTATAAAGTTTTTGCACTTCTATTCATATTTTCCTTATGCATCAGCATGCCTTCTCATGCATCCGGTTTGGATGTTTTTGCGAATCAGTCTGGCACAATAGCCATTGCAGGGGGCACCGCCCATATTCCTGTTATGAAGGCCGCAGCAAAGCGCATAATGATGAAAAACGCTGACATTCGCATCACTATTGCAGGTGGTGGTTCCGGCGTTGGGATTCAAAAGGTGGGTGAAGGTCTTGTTAATATAGGTAACGCTGGTAGAGCTGCTAGTAAGAAAGAAAAAGCAAAATACAACCTGACTTCTTTTCCATTTGCAATTGACGGTGTTGCCACAGTTCTTTCTGCTCACAACTCTGTAACTGCCCTGACTACAACGCAGATTCAGAATATTTTTTCTGGTAAAATTACGAACTGGAAAGAATTAGGCGGCGAAGATGCTGCTATTCATATTTACACTCGCGATGAAGCTAGTGGAACCAGAAGCGTTTATTGGAAAAAATTACTCAAAAAGGGAAAAATTGTTGATTCTGCGAATGTTGTAGCATCTAATGGCGCCATGAAAGTAGCTATCGCTCAAGATCCTCATGGTATAGGCTTTATTGGTATTGGCACATTAGACAGTACCGTTAAAGCCCCTGCTCTGGATGGCGTTAGTGTATCACAGGAAACAGCTAAAAATGGTACATACAAAATTGTTCGTAAACTTTACATGAATACGAACGGTACCCCTTCCGGCATTGTAAAATCATTCATTGACTATATTCTTTCAGATGATTGCACGGATATTATCGTTTCCAGTGGATATTTACCACTACACTAGGACGTGCCTTGCATAGCGTCAGAATCAGCCGTTTTATAACTAGCACTCTTTTTGTAGCAACCACTGTTTCCTGTATAGCAGTGGTTGCTATTTTCTCTTTCCTTCTTTATTTCTCCCTCCCCCTTTTTTCCCTGACCCAATTGCAGCATGTCTTTACGTGGTCATGGCAACCCTTCGAAGGAAATTTCGGTATACTCCCTATGATTATGGGCAGTGTATTGCTTTCCGTGTTTTCTTTAGTTCTAAGTTATCCACTAAGCTTGGGTGTTTGTTGCTATATTCACGGCTCAGATAAGTCTTTTCTACGTAAAGGAATGCTGATCCTCGTACAATTTATGACGAGCATTCCGACGGTCATCTACGGCTTTGTTGCTGTGTTTTTATTGGTGCCCTTTTTGCGTTCTTTTTTTCAGATACGGCACAGGTTTTTCCCTCCTCGCAGCCGGACTTATTTTGAGCTTACTTATTCTACCTACTATTGTGCTTATTTTACACAGCCAGTTCTCGCAGATTGAGCCGAAAATACGCTTAACAGCGAAGGCGCTAGGTATGTCTGAAGCACAAAAGTTTATCTACATTGTTTTTCCGAATGCTCGAAAAGGGATGCTTACAGCTGCTGTCCTTGGTTTTGGACGTGCTGTGGGTGATACACTTATTCCTTTGATGCTTGCAGGAAACGCCGTGAGTCAGCCGGAGTCTGTTTTAGACTCTATTCGTACTCTTACTGCACATATTGCCCTAGTTGTTGCGACGGATAGCCAAAGTGATGCGTATCTTTCGCTGTTTGCATGCGGGCTAGTCTTGTTTTCTTCTACTATTGCAGTGAACGTAGGGCTTCGATGGATTGCAGGTCAGGAGGCTTCTCATGAGTAGAATTAAAGAACATCTGCTTTCTATAGTTACGTATGCGGCTCCGATTATTGTTGTAGGAGCTGTTGTTCTGCTATTGGGGTTTCTTTGTGTTAAGGGGGTACCTTCATTATCCGTAGCTCTTATTTTTGGAGACGCCTCTCCCTATGATGTCTTGTTTAGTGGAGTACCTGTTTTTGATGGGATATGGCCAGCGTGTGTTGGGACACTGTACCTCGTATTGCTGTCTTGTAGCCTCTCGATTCCCGTTGGGATTATGACGGGGATCTATCTTACTGAATTCGCGCCAGAGAAGTTGAAAAGACCTGTTACGTTTTTGACAGATTTGCTCGCAGGTATTCCATCGATTATTATGGGACTTTTTGGTTTTTCACTTATCTTGCTTGCGCGGAAGACCATTTTTCCACAGGCTGTCACAGGGCTTTGGCTTTCTGCGTTATGTATTGCGGTGCTTATACTGCCCTATTGTATAAACTCTACCGTAATCGCACTTTCCAGTTTGCCTGAAGATCTCAAACTGATCGGACCATCTCTTGGCTTTAGTCCTGTACAAAGTACATTTTACATCCGCATTCCATTGGCTTTGCGCGGGATAATGAGCGGTGTAATTTTATCTATCGGTCGAGCCTCAGAGGATACTGCGGTCATCCTTTTAACCGGTGTAGTGGCAAACGCTGGGGTACCTCGGAATATTTTTGATAAATATGAGGCTCTGCCATTTAAAGTATACTATCTTGCTGCTCAATTTCAGAGTCAGGCAGAGCTGGCGCAAGGTTTTGGGACAGCCTTAATTTTGTTGTTACAGACGACTTGTCTCTTTCTGGCTGCTCATTACTTACGCCGAACAATGGAACGAAAATGGCTCTAACAAAAATTACACATCAAGCTATTCAAACAGAGAATGTCTCGATTGCTTTTAATGGACTGCCGATTGTTAAAAACCTTACGGCCTCATTTCCTAAGAACAAACTTTCTGTCCTTATCGGACGTTCTGGTTCCGGAAAGACAACATTACTACGCAGTTTTAATAGGTTAAATGAATGTCTGGAGGGAAGTCATACAACGGGAAAAATTACTGTGACTTTGAGTGATACAGAGCACGATATTTATTCCGGCACAATTTCGTGTGAAGAGCTTCGTCGTCGAGTTGGAATGGTATTTCAAACACCAAACGTACTGCCGACTTCCATACAGAATAACCTTATTATCCCGCTAAAGCTTGCCTTGCAGATTCAAGGTAGTGAAGCTGAAGCCCGTATGGAACATGCTCTAAAACAAGCTGCACTGTGGGGAGAGGTTAAAGATAGACTTAAATCTCCTGCCTCTCATCTTTCCGGTGGTCAGCAGCAGAGATTATGCATCGCAAGAGCGATGGTTTTGCAGCCTGAAATTTTATTATTGGACGAGCCTAGCGCTTCTTTGGATTTTCATGCAACCCGGACCATTGAGGATCTACTTGAATCTCTTTCGGCTGATTATACAACGATTGTTGTTTCTCACAGTCTGGCGCAGGCACAGCGTCTAGCAGATAAACTTTACGTGTTTTCTGCTGGTGAGCTGGTTCAAACCCTCTTGAAAGATGAGGTGCAAGATAGTTCTGTCATGCAGCGTACAATAGACAGCTTACTATAACTGGTCAGATATTTTCTCTGACTTCTGTGTGTGCCGCCCCGCTATTCCTTTTCATCATGCCTAAAACATACGTTTTATGAATTCTGACAACATTGTAATCAAATTCTGTACGCTATACCGATATTATTCGTGTATAGGCGACACTCGTGCTTTTAGTTTACAATCAAAGCCGGACGCGTTCTTAAGAGTAAACTCTTTTTTGAATAGATACGGGTTGTGAGGCTGAGATGCTTTTGAAGGTTAAGAATAGGAAAATATTGTATGTCCACCAACGCTACTAAAATTCTCTTGGTTGAAGATCAGGAAACTGCCGCCACATATATTGCCAAAGGCCTTCGGGAAGAAGGTTTTGTTGTGGATGTTGCCCATAACGGTCCAGACGGGTTGCACTACTTTTTGACTGAAGAATATTCGTTGGCGATTCTTGATATTATGTTGCCTGGTATTGATGGGCTTACCATTCTTGAAACTGCTAAAAAGGCAAATAGAAAATCAGCCGTTTTATTTCTTACTGCTCGAGATGGTGTAGAAGATCGTGTTCGTGGGCTTGAGCTTGGTGCGGATGACTATCTAGTTAAACCATTCGCATTTGCTGAACTATTGGCTCGAATTAGGGCATTATTACGACGTTGTTCACCTATTATTACTGCTGAAACGGACTTGATTGTCGGCGATTTAACATTAAATCTTTTGACGCATCAGGCATCGCGAGCCGGAAAAATTATCGAGCTTACTCCTAAGGAATTTGCCCTGCTGCAACTTTTTATGCGACGCAAAGGTGAGGTTCTCACACGTACCGTGCTTGCTGAACAACTTTGGGGAATTAGCTTTGATTGTGACACCAATGTGGTTGATGTGGCTGTAAGCAGGTTGCGAATTAAAATAGATGCTGATGCAACGCAGAAACTTATTCATACACAGCGGGGAGTCGGGTATGTTCTCAAAGCAGAAGGATAAGTTTAGCGTACTTCGTACCTGCTCGTTACAGGCTCGCCTTGCCATATCGTTTGCAATCATAACAACGATGATTGTTTGTGCGACATCTTTTTTGCTTTATTCCGGTCTCAAAGATCAGGTAAGAAATGAAGACAAGATGGAGTTTATCGAAGCCACCTCATTTATCCGTAAAGCTGTTAAAACTCTTTCTATTACAACCAATTCTGAAAGTTGGCAGCTTATTTGGGAATATGCCGTAAATGCTCATGGTCGATTGGGTGTTCGCGTCTTTTCTACAAATAAAGAACTTTATCTCACCACCCCGAATATTAATATCCCCCCGGATGTATTCTCTCTATCTGATCCTCCAAAGTATGGTGTCTGGATTGATCCCAAATCTAATATTGAATACCGAATTACATCGTTTCAGGTGGAAACTGAACCGGGACATGTCTGGCGAGTTGATGCTTCATATGATTTGAGTCCAACAAGCAGCCTTCTTAGCGCTTATCGATGGAATTTGATGGTACTTCTGCTTGCCGGAATATTACTTTCTGTTGCCATAAGCTGGTTTGTCAGTGGATACGGTTTGCGTCCGCTACGGCATGTAACAACTGCCATGCAGGGGATTTCTTCTGAGCATCTTTCGGAGCGCATAGGTGATCAGCCGTGGCCTAAAGAGCTTGCAGGGCTCGCTCAATCTTTTGATGCTATGCTTGAACGTCTGGAAAAGGCGTTTACAGTTCTAAGCCAATTTTCTGCTGATATTGCACATGAAATGCGCACGCCGGTAAGCAATATGCTTTCAGCTGCCAGTGTGACCCTTAATAGGGATAGAGATGCTGCAGAATACAAGCAAACATTGGAAACAATTGAGCTTGAGGCAACACATCTTTCTAAGCTTGTTGAAAACATGCTTTTTCTGGCTAGGACTGAACATATGCAACAGTCTTTGCATATTGAAAAATGCTCCATTGCTGAAGAGTTTCAATTTCAGCAAACGCTGTTGGAAGCTCTAGCAGAAGAAAAGCAAATTGAAATCAGATGGCGTGGTCAGGGCTTTGTGACTGCCAATAAAGATCTATTACGCCGTGCCCTACTCAACCTTGTAAGTAATGCCCTGCGATTTACTTCAGCGGGTGGGCTTATTCAGCTTGTATCAGAGCAACTTGATGGTTTTGTAAAAATTACGGTGTCTGATTCTGGAACGGGAATAGAGCCCCAGCACCTTCCACATATTTTTACCCGTTTCTATCGTGCCGATTCAGCTCGTGCTGACCGTTCGAATACAGGGCTTGGGCTTGCCTTTGTACAAATGATTATGACTGTGCATGGGGGCAGCGTTTCTGTTGAGACTGAAGTAGGGAAAGGAACCACGTTTACCCTGTTGTTTCCTACCATAACAACACTGTAATGTTTCTGTTTGAGATTTGAGGAGTACTTTTTTGTAGTTTGTTTCCATTGCATATGACCTGTTGCAAGAGCTTGATGTTAAGCAACTGTGTCGTTTTATCAAAAATGCTATGGAGAATCGCGATGAAAATGGCTCCCAAATTTGTAACAGTTGTTATCTTTATTTGTCTCAGCGTTGGTGCTGTGCTGACGGTGTTCGCCAGCGATAATGACCATTGGCCTGCACTTAAAGGTAAAATAGTTTCTGTTGATGCTAAACGTGCAGTTGTCACTATTAAAAATGTTCAGGGACAGCAGATGACGTTTCAGGTTCTGCCTACTTCCGAAATAAAAATAAAAAGTCATGGCCTGCTTAAATGGAACCGTGACGCAGCCTTTAAAGATCTTAATGTCGGACAGTGGATTACGTTAACCTATTACGGTTCCGGTGAAGTAAAGATAGCGAGGGACATAAAGATTTTTTTGGACGGAAAGGCCGTGAGTGCTTCCCTTTAATTTTAGTACTTATGATTCGGGCAAAATTAGCCTCGTACCGATAAGAAATGATGTCATAAATCAAAAAAGCCAGCAGACCCTCTGCTGGCTTTTTTGATTTTTCTAACTTTGAATAACAACTTTGTAATCCACCAGTAAGCTCTTTGAAATGTGCCGAAGAGTATCCTTCTTGAATATCGAAACAATGTTCCAGCTACATGGAGTTAAAGAGAAAAGTTATGCGCACAACGTTAGCTTTCTCTGTTTTCAACTCGATGGTAACACTTTATTCTTGTTGGATAAAATAAATGAGTATGCAAAGAGTTTGTACATATTTTGAAGCAAAACTACGCTACAGGTATGTTCCCTTATTTCTACTTGGTTTGTTGGTGATAATTACCACTACAACATATTTGAATCAGCTTGATCCCGACATAATGGAAGGAAGAAATTTTATAACAGCAAGTGAAATTGTGGAGACAGGGAATTGGCTTGTACCAAGACTTTTTGGCGAGTTACGTATCGCAAAACCACCACTTCCAACATGGATGACTTCAGCTGTAATGGTTTTGGCTGGCACTGATACAAACTTGTTTGTAAACAGAATTCCGTCTGCCTTTGCCGGACTGTTTTTAGCAATGGCTTTTTTTGGTCTTACCAAATCCGTGACAGGTTCTTCACGTATCTCAATAATAAGCACCGCAGTTCTGGCAACCAGTTATCTACATATATTTATGGTGCGACGAGGCACATGGGACATACATGCTGTTGCCTATATGACTGCAATGATATGGGCACTAGACGTATTGCTGAAATCCAAAGAATTTCGACCATGGCTATGCTTATTGGCAGGGGTGCTGTTTGGGCTGTCATTTTTGAGTAAAGGGCCTGTGGCTTTTTATGCGTTGTTACTGCCATTTTTATTTTCAGAACTAGTTGTTAACGATGCAAAAAAAATGGGCAGACAGTGGAAGAAGCTTCTTCTTGTAACTGGATGCGGAGTAATAATCTCTGTAAGCTGGTACCTCGTTATTATGCTAATGCATCCAGAGGCTATGGCGGCGATGTTTTCTCAGGAAACAGCAGCCTGGGCAGGAAGACATGTTCGAGTTTGGTGGTATTACTTACCTCAAGTTCCGGCGATGTTGGGACTCTGGGCTATTCCTGCGGTACTCGTTTGTATTCCGATGTTTGCTTTTTCGCGTTTGCAAGATTCCATTCCATATAAAAAACTTTTGCTTTGGACACTCGGAATTGTTGTACTCCTTTCTATTATTCCCGAAAAGAAAGTGCGTTACTTATTACCAGTCATTATTCCTTTGTCCATGCTTGTTGGCGGGTATTTGGATTACTGTTTAAAGCGTGGTTTTTCTTTTTCCGGCAGCAGAAGAATATTTCAACTTTATCTTGTATTAGGCGTGATAATTACACTTGCGGCGATAGGAATTATCTGGAGTTCTGGAGAAATCACCTCGCCAGCTTTAGCTCATGATCCTTCAGAATTACTTATCGTGGCCTGTTACGTTTTGCTGGCAGCGACACTATGTGTAACCTATATGTGTCGTAAGCCTAACCTACTTTTGGGATGTGTTTTTGGTTTGGTGGCTTTTGTTCTTATTACTACCCCGCCGCATATCAAAACCCTATTACCCAAGAGGGGAATACTTCCTATTCAAGATGTGCGTAGCTTTGTCGGAAAAGCTGAAAAAACTGTGCATACTCTTACGTCGTTGAAGCTCCAGACTCAGTGGGTTCTTGGTAAGCCTGCAACACGAATTGTTGCAAAAGATCTTACTACGCTCTCACCCGGAGAGCATATTGTTATAGCAGCTTACCCAACAGCTTTTCCAAAGAATGTACTTGTCGAAAAAGAATATTTAGCTCGATATATTAAGCGTGACCCCCTGCTGATATATCGGGTAACTGTCCAGAATTAGGCCTCTTTATGTTAAGTGCTCTCACAATATTTTGTGAGAGCACTTTTTTGCTGCAGAGTGTTGAAAACTGCATTGCAACAGAGTTTGGATTGCTGGGTTTTTAATAAGAAGATCAGTCTGGCTATTCGGGCAGAGTATCATCATTGTTTTTTGTTGATGCTCTGCGCGTTATGCTGAGCTATGGATAGCTCAAGGGAAGGAGCTTTTGTTGTAGGTAAGGCCTTTGAGGCAACGAGAAGAAAGGCAAGTAGGCACAAGGCGCAAATAATCCACAGCATAGCAGTATGGAAGAATGAGGTATTGCGCATGAACGTTCTCTCTTTTTGCATACTCTGTGATAATTTTATTGTGGATCAACTCTTTTAGATCTTGGCTTATACCACGTAACCACTGTTCTATGACAGTTTCATGTTAAGTAGTTCAAGCGCTGTTAAGAACTTTCGCTGAATCGCACCTTGGGTTTCCTTGGATTCACACTCTACTTCTTTATATGGAGCCCTGAGTGAAGATCATGGAGTGTTTTTCGGTATTGAGGATTTCACAGTCTGGAACATCTGAAGGCAAAAGGTCGGGCGTGAATTTTACACGCCCTATTATGACCTTTAATGCTTTCGCTAAGCTTTTTACTGCACGAATTATTGCGGTATTGGGAATACTTTCAAGAAGCACATAACCATTCGTAATAAGCCCAGTATAGTGTCTGTACTACAGAGTTCTGATCGTCTATTTATCTTGCGGTCTTTCTTTGAGCTGAACAATGGATATTACAAGCGCTTCCAGAAAATTTCCATACTTTGATGGTCGTTCATGCTATTGATTTATTTTTTCTTAATACCGGTACCTCTTGAACCACCGGGGCCAACGCCATAATCTTCATAGACTTCTTCACTGGCGTTGCCGATTGAGAAACTGTCTGGGCGTTGACTTGGTGGGTATTCTTCGTATGTTTTTAGTTCTTCAAAGATAAGAGCGTTGGCTTTGTAGAATACGAATAAGTGGTTGATGTACCAATTCCAATATGTGTTTGAGTTATAGTCTGCCCGTTCAAAGGGGTCACGACGCAGGTTAAATATTTTAGGAACTCGTAACCATATAAAAGGTTCGGCCCAGAGCGCTAATGTGTGTTTTCTTTGTTCACCGTAAATCACTTTCCAAGCGGTTGTGTGTACTTCTTTAGACTCTTTACCGATGCTTGATTTGCCAACTTCAGCCATGCTGCCGGAGCTGGTGTTGTAATCGGATTGGTCATAACGGATGGCCACAATTTGTGCATCCGCATTGAAGTAGATGAAGCTTTTGCGTGGAGACTCGTCTGTTTTACCTGCAAAGTAATCTGCTTGGTTAAATCCATCTAAATGGATTTTAAATTTCTTACCGTTCGCCCTGTAGCCTTTGAGAAGCTTTTCTTTAATATCTGGATCACCAGCAGCAGCAAGCAGTGTTGGCATCCAATCTAGTGCAGAAACAATACCATTTAAGACTTTGCCACCCTTCCAGTTACCTTGTGGCCAACGTACAAATGCTGGCACTCGGTAAGCGCCTTCCCAGTTAGTTTCTTTTTCTGATCGGTAGTATGTACTTGCTGCATCTGGCCATGCGTTGCCGTGAGGGCCGTTGTCGGTTCCGTAATAGACTATGGTATTATCTGCGATCCCTTTCTCATCAAGGTAATCAAGTAGCTTACCAACGTGCATGTCATGTTCCATCATGCCGTCATTGTAGAACCCCTGACCTGAAATGCCGATAAGTGAATCTTTAATGTAGGTGTAGAGATGCATACGGGTGGCGTTCCACCATACGAAGAATGGTTTGTTAGCAGCTACCGCTTCGTCCATGAACCTAATTGCCTGAGTGACTGTGTCATCATCAATCGTTTTCATGCGCTCTATGGTTAGCGGGCCTGTATCTGTGATTTTACCATTGGAGAAAGAGTGTAGAACGCCGCGTGGACCATAATTTTTCAAAAATTCTGGTGACCGAGGGTAATCAGGGTTCTGAGGTTCTTGCATCGCGTTAAGATGATATAGGATGCCATAAAATTCATCAAAACCATGATTCGTTGGTAACTGTTCATCTCTATCACCTAAGTGATTTTTGCCAAATTGTCCGGTCACATATCCCATATTTTTTAGGGCTTCAGCAATGGTCATATCGTCTGCTTTCAGACCGTCCGGTGCTCCTGGTAATCCGACTTTTGTGTTACCGGTTCGTAATCCGTTCTGTCCGGTAATGAAGGAGGAGCGTCCGGCTGTGCAGGATTGTTCTCCGTAATAATCTGTGAACGCGATCCCTTCATGGGCAATTCTGTCAATGTGCGGGGTTCTGTACCCCATACCACCACGGTTCCAGAAACTTATATTGTATATCCCTATGTCGTCACCCCACATAACCAGAATATTAGGTTTTTCTGCGGCATAAGAGATTGAACTACTTACAACCAATGATACTGCAAAAATACATAACACTGCTATTTTAGTAAGATTTTTACTAACGATGTGTTCAAACATACGAACTCCTTATGCCGTTATTTACTGAGAATGATAGTGATCAGTTCTTGTTTTTCTTTTTCTGTTAATTGTACCTTGTTTAATAATTCAATGAGGTTGGCTTTATCCTGCAGCGATGTGTTTGTGTTAGTTTGTGGCTGGATTGGTGGTGTGTATGGAGCCTGTGGACGCTGCATGGTACTATTGTCTGTCGGTAAATGCGGTGGGTGATTTTGCATGTAGCCTTGGATGCGGTTCATATTTTTCTGGACTGCATCCATTGGATATTCAGACGTGTTGTTTGCAACTACGTTGATGGCAAAGAGTAAGGGAAAAATGAATGCGCAACAAAATATGAAATATTTCATAGAGCGGCTCGTTATTTTACAGTGTTTTCTGGAAACGAAATTAGTGACAGATCGTCTTATTCTATTCTTCTACAAACAGTTTCCTAATGATATTTCATGTGCTTCATATGAGAAAAGCCCCCTTTTTTTAAAGGAGGCTTTTTATTTTTGCACATTGTTAATCATTAAGAACGTCTGTCAGTCTTTCTTTATCTTCTGGCGAAAGTTCTTCAGTGGAAAGAAGTTTCCGGATTTGCATCTTTACTTTCTGTTTTTGTTCTGTGCCTTCGGCAAGCTCGTAAAGAAGCAAATACGAATCAGAATATGTAGGCCACTTTTCGATTGAGGATAACAATAAATTGTATGCGGACTGTGTTTCCCCTGCTTCCTTCATGTAATATGCGAGGCTGAAGGTTGTGGCTGGATTGGGATCAATGTCGTATGCTTTTTGAGCGAACTCTATTGCATCTGAAGGTGATCGATAACTGATAATTGCTGCAAGATTCGATGCAGCTTTCCCAAACTCCGGATTTTGTTGCAAGACAACTTTTAGATGCTTTTCGGCTAAATCGTATTGCCCTTTTTCCGCTTCCAGCAAGCCTAGATTATAGAGAATTGTTAGGTTTTCAGGAGCAAGCGTATAAGCATTTGCAAGTAGTGTACTTGCTTCATCTAAATTGCCTAGATTTCCATGAAGTAATGCGCAGTTGACCATAGGCGCTATGGCAGCAGGAGCTAGCTCATTTGACTTGGTATATGCCTGAATGGCTTTTTGGTACTGCTTTGTTTTTCGATAATAGTTCCCGAGATTGTAATGCGTGGTCCATACATCGGGACGTGCATGAAGAGCTGCTAAATATTCACCCGTAGCTTTAGAAATTTGTTCTTTTAGAACTCCTTCCGCAACAGCATACGGTTTTCCAGCGAGTGAAGCTGCCGCACGGATTCTAACCAGTCGGACTTTGTCACCTGTGGAAGCAGCTAATACAGATATTGCATCATGGCTGTGCCAATCATCTAAAGTGGTACAAGCTGCACCACGTACCAGTGGAGAAGTATGTGAGGCGGCCTTGGCGATAGTTTCCCATTTTTCTTGATGCGGGCAATTGCGAAGTAAGCGGATTAAGGACGTAACAAAAATTTCGTTAGAAGACGGATCGTTGATGTATGTAAGCATTTCGGGAAGTCTGTCCCATTTGTTTTCACGCGCAGCTTCGATCAACGAAGCGCGGTGCAACACAGGGGCCTGATAGTCACGACTCCGCCATTTTCGGACATACGAATCTGCCCATTTTGCATCTTTGTCTGTGTGGCAAACGTTACATGCATTGGGGGAACCGAATTCAATAGTTGCTGCCGGTGTTGGCGGCAGCATGGAATGGTCACTTCTGTACATTCGAGCAAATTCAGTCTTAACCATGTGACAGGAAATGCACTTACTCCCAGCGCTGTCCGGTTTATGCATAGTGTGCTCTGCCACATTTTGTATTTTCTCTTCATGGCAGGGAGAACATGCTTTGTTCGGATTTTCAGCTTGTTTGAAGCGTCCGCTTGATGTGTGGCAATGCATGCATCCTAGTTCTCCGGATGTGACACATGGGCTTAAGCTCCATGTGGTTTGCGTATAGTTTTCTCCAAGATCTCGTCCATCCGGATACCAGTCGCTATCTTCGAGCGTGGTTAAGTCATAGTGGTCGTAAAAAGATTCGCCGGGAACAAAGTTTTTGGAGATTGGAGTCATTTGTGCATGGCATGGTGCACAAGAGTCCGTGTTTTGCTGTACTGTAAACTTCCCCTTCCCTCCGAGAATTTTCAAATCTTTGGGTACAGTCCCTTTGGCTGCTGCTTCAATACAGACTCTGACGTGTTCTGCTGAGGGACCATGGCATGTTTCACAGTTGATACCCGCTTCTTTCCATTCCGTGTCATAGGAGTCTGTTGCTTCGGTGTAATTAATGGAAGTTTGACTTACATGGCACCCATAGCAGGAAGTATTAAAAGTATAAGCTTGGTCTTGCCATGATACAGGGATGTCGGCCAAATGCCGAACCCCACTGGCAGACATGTCAAACCATTCTTTTGTCCTTACGTCATAGGCAATAGGGAGTGTTTGCAGTCTGCCCCGTTCCATTCTAGTTAAAAAGTAGTACACATATTTTCCGCCGAGTGCGTAGCTTATGGGATATGTTACAGAGCCTTGAGACGTCTTCTCTTCTATCGCCCCCGCGCCGTTAGTGTTTGTATAGAGAAAGGTGGCATCACCTATTGAAATAGCTTTTGATTGCGGGGAAAGCTGGTTTTTAGCGAAAGATTCTGTGAATGGTTGAAGCGCAGTGCCATGACGTGACGTTGCCCAGAGATCATAAAAGCGTGCGTGACAGTCTTTGCAGCTTTTAGATCCAGCAAATTGGCTATCATCGGCCAAAAGAAGATGAGGAATTCCTACCAGAAATATGCAGGCAAATGCTATTCTACAAAGCATTTTTTTGTGGCGTAACATCTTGCTTTCCATATCCATTCCAGCTCCTTTTGCTCAGTCAAAACAGGTCTTACATCACTCCAGTGAAACATTTACCATAGTTTTAGCAAGTTAAGAACATTATAATTGGTATAGTTGGCATTATGCCTGTGTGTTTTTTCTTTGGGGCTTTTGTTTCTGCTGTCGGGCTGTGAAGGAGAGAGGAAAAGGTAAATATAATCGTTCTGTAATGTGTTAAGGAGTAAAAATATTTTATCATATTAGGATATTATCTTAAAAAAATATTTTGAAGGCGGAGCTATGCAAGAAGAGAATAACATTCGGATTTTACTGCAAAGGTGCTGCGTGTGGCATCTTGCATTCGTGTGGATTCTAATTTTGTTATTCAGTGCTCCAGGCTCTGCCGAAGCTGGTGGAGTATGGCTTTATGAAATAGGCACACCGGACTTAGGCGTTGCTGCTGCTGGTCGTGATGCAACGGCACTGGATGCTTCTGTAGCGATCACTAACCCTGCTGCTATGACAAACCTTGACCGTCCGCAGTTAATAGCCGGACTTCAGGCTTTGTTTATTGATACTCAATTTTCCACTCAGGAAAGTGGATTTGGTGGCGGTGACGGCGGTAACGCTGGTGGGGTAATGCCTGCAGCAAGCTTTAGCTATGCGGATAAATTGAATGACTCCGTGTGGCTGGGAATAGGTATGGGGTCATATTTTGGGCTAGGGCTCAACTATGATGATGACTGGAGTGGAAGGTATTATGTAAAAGAAGCCTCCCTTCTAACTGCTGGTGCAACTGTAAGCATGGGGGCTGACGTTACAGATTCTTTTGCTGTGGGATTAGGGCTTAATGTTCTTGTTGCGAAGCTTTTAATGAAGACTGCTGTAAATAATCTTCCGTTAGAGAGTTCTGCCGCTGATGGCGAATTAAAAGCTGATGCTACAACCACTGGCGTTGGTGGTAATGTTGGTCTTTTCTATAAAATAACCCCTAACGTACGCACTGGCTTAACATATCGAACTCCTGTTCGATTAAAGTTTGACGATGCCATATCATTTTCCGGACTTGGCTCAATTCTCGAACAACAACTAGTAAATAGCGGGTTGCTTGGTAAGAATCTTGATATAACTTTTACAGTTCCACAGGCCATTTCTTTTAGTCTGCATTATGACTTCACGCCACGCTGGGCAGTCATGGGGAGCGTAAGTTGGCAGAACTGGAAAGAGTTTGGTGTGCTAGAAACTTCAATTGAAGATACCAATGTTTCTGATGCAACTATCGACCTGAATTACACTGACACATGGCATTTTGCGTTAGGTTTTCGAGGCCGTATTGCAGAACAATGGATATGGTCAATTGGCGCAGCCTATGACACTTCTCCCTGTTCGGAGAGTAACCGATCGCCCATACTGCCGTTGGATCGACAAATTCGTGTAGCGACAGGCATTCAATATGAAGTAGATGAGGATGTAACCTTGGGTGTCGCTTATGAGTATCTTGATGCCGGTAAAGCTAAAATAGACCGCGAAGGCGGCCCACTAACTGGCCCGTTAAAAGGTGAATACAACACAAATCATATTCAATATGTAGCAGTTAACATGCAGTGGAAGTTTTAATTGTACAACCTCATGTATGACTTGAAGGATTCAACTGCTTGATCCTATTCTTCCATCAGTCCAAATTTTTTCATATTGCGATACAGCGTTGTTCTTGCAACACCAAGCTCTTTAGCAACCTTGCTTAAGTTACCATTGTTCACAATCATAGATCGTTTAATAAGTTGCGAATACATGTCCTGTACGGACATGGTACTCAGCCCTACGTTTTCTTCAGCGCGTGGCAAAATGCTTTCAGGTAGGTGCTTAGGCACAATTGTTTTGCCGGAAGCAACGAGCAATGCACGTTCGCATACGTTATCCAGTTCTCGAACGTTTCCCGGCCAACGATATTCAGAAAGCACACTGATCGTTTCCGCAGAAAGTTCTGGAACAGGAAAACCTACCTCACGGCTTTGGCGTTTCAAAATATGATTTGCCAGCATCGGGATATCTTCCTTTCTCTCCCGTAACGGGGGAACTGTTAATTCCACCACATTTAATCGGTAGTATAAATCTTCTCTAAACTCGCCCTGTTGCACAGCCTCGTATAAATCTATGTTTGTTGCGGCAATAATGCGTGCATTGATTGGCGTTGGTTTTGTGTCTCCTATACGAATGATCTCCCGCTGCTGTAGGGCACGAAGTAATTTAGCCTGCATATCCAGTGGCAAGCTGTTAATTTCATCTAGAAAAAGAGTCCCTGCATTTGCGAGTTCAAATTTTCCTACCATGCCTTTTTGTCGTGCCCCAGTGAACGCACCGCCGACATAGCCGAACAATTCTGATTCAATCAAATCACGCGGGATAGCTGCACAAGAAATAGCAACAAAGGGACCATTGCGTTTTAAACTGCTGTTGTGGATTGCCTGCGCAAAAAGTTCCTTGCCTGTCCCACTTTCACCTGTGAGTAAAATGCGAGAATTTGTCCCTGCTGCACGTTTTGCAAGGGATATTTGATGCTGCATGGCAGGATGTTCACCCTTAATATCGCTGAAATTATATTTGGCATAGTTACCCCCTACCTGCTGTGCAATGTTGATCATTTGGCTGCGGGCGGTAATCGTCAAAGTCATCCCAACGGTTTCACCGCTTTGGAGTTTTGTGGGTAAAATACGGCACATGTGTTGCTGTACGCCTTTTGCTCCTACCAGACGAACTTCCAGGGATTCTGATAACCCGCTAGTAAGCAATGCCTTCATACGCCCTTTGTCATCTGGATGAATGATCTTCTCAATATGTTCTCCCACAAGCATCCCTTCGCGTAGCCCTAATATGTCCAGCATATGGATGTTAGCGTGCGTAATATACATTTCATTATCAATTGCGAGCAGCCCGTCAGATAAGGAATTATAAATGGAGGTGAGCATGGAGCCAAGGCGCTGCTGACTGATCATAAGGCGCGATTCACGAAGGCGTGTAGAGATCGTCGCCGCGGCAGCAGTTACAAGTGCCAATGTATGCTTCTGTTTATTGGGCATGTGACCTGAAACAGTTAAAGAGCCGACTACTTCTTCCATTTCGTCATGGATTGGTGCGGATGAGCACGTCCATCCATGGAAGTATTTATTGAAATGTTCACAGCCGCTTATCTGAACAGGTTTATTCTCAATCATAGACATGGTGAGTGCGCTTCCACCAACTTCTTCCACCATGCGTAGTGCACCCGGGACGTTGTAGCGGGTTTCGGCATGAGACAGAACGGGGGCATCACCTAATACTTTAAGTAAAAGCCCCGGTGCAGCAGCAAGGCTCGCGATAAAACCAGTCCCGCGGATAGAGATTTCTACCATTTGCAATACAGGATCGGCTGCGTTTAGGAAAAATTCATGCTCAGTTAGCAGATCATTCAGTTCATGTATTGGAAGAACACGAGTTACCGGAGGCACATTCGGATCAATATGGTTCTCTCGACTAATTTCCCATGAATGTAGGATGTGAGGTTGTACCGCGTCATGATCAAACGGGCTTTCTTCAATAAAATTAGCCCAGGCTGTACGAATTTTTTTGCTGTACTTCTCGTCGTCCTTTTTCTCTGTTCATGTCAGAGCCCTACCTTGTTGTTTCGTTTCGCTACAAATGCCGTCAATGTTGTTCAATCATAGTTCAAAAAGTTTTAATAATACGTAAATATTGAATATTTTTTATTGAAGAGCCTTGAGATATTGTGCCCTACGTTCAATTGTTAGAAATTTAAACATAGTCACCTGTAGCAAAGCAGTACAACTAGGACAAGCAATTGTTTTAACTGTATTGTTTCGCTACATATCTACTTGCTTGTCTTACTTCTTACCTCTTTTTTGACACTTCTAACTAACTGTTTAACCACACAATTTTTTATAAAAACTTGCAGCTGCAACGGTTTGCTGCCTATTCTCCGTCGCTGTCTTTTGTGTTGGCATATCTACTGCAATGGCAAAATCACAACGCTAACAGAGCTTCTCCAAATGGGTATGCACTCCACCAGTACTAATGCTGCCAAGAGAGAATCTCTTTTTGAACCAACCTCTAAGGAGCGCATAATGGCTGAACTACATGGCGTATTTGTTGTTATGACCACGCCGTTTACTGAAGATGGCGCAATTAACTACGAAGGCGCGCGCAGCAATATCAACTGGTATATTGAATCCGGAATTCACGGGTTACTTCCTGTTGGTGCTACGGGCGAGTTTGCAGCTTTGACGCTGCAAGAGCGTAAAGATTTTGCGGAATTTGCAGTTAAAACCGCAGCAGGACGTGTGCCTGTATGTGTTGGTACTGTTTCACAAAACGTAGAGACCGTACTTGAATTATGTAAACACGCGCATACCGTCGGAGCTGACGGCGTTATGTGTCTGGTGCCTCCGGGACTGCACCTTAATCAAGAAGAAGCATACGAATACTTTAAGCTGATATCTGAGAATGTCTCTTTACCTGTCATGGTCTACAACAATCCTTGGAGCTCTGGCGTAGATCTCGAGTTTGAAACGGTTGAACGTATTTCACAGCTTCCGCACATGGAATACATCAAAGAATCTACGGGTGATATTAAACGCCTCACGTTGCTTAAA
The DNA here is from genome assembly GCF_009914765.1 of Halodesulfovibrio sp. MK-HDV. NCBI lineage: Bacteria > Pseudomonadati > Thermodesulfobacteriota > Desulfovibrionia > Desulfovibrionales > Desulfovibrionaceae > Halodesulfovibrio > Halodesulfovibrio sp. MK-HDV. Next base: position 320,187 of record NZ_WYDS01000001.1, read on the forward strand.
GATAAATTAGAAGATGGCATTATTCCTTTCTGCGGGTGGGAAGACATGGCGTTTGAATCCTTTCTTGTGGGCGCACAAGGTTGGGTTTCAGTTCTCGCTAACGTTGCCCCTGCCCTTTCAGCGCAGTTGTTCGACCTTGTGAACAAAGAAAAAGATGTTGAAGCAGCATGGAATATTTATCGGGATGTTCTTCCATTACTTCGTTACCTCGAAGGTTCCGGAAAACTTTGGCAGGTCGCCAAATATGCAATGGACTTACAAGGTCAGTGCGGCGCTTTCTGTCGGGTACCACGACTACCTCTTAATGACGCGGAGAAGGCCGAAATTAAAGCCATTCTCGACGCAAAACCATTGCGCTAACAACATAGCACTACGATATACGTTCCGAAATGGGTTCGCTTCGGCGAACCCGCCTCCCAAATGAATCCCAGAGACGCTGGCTGATAATTGTTAGCAAACTAATATGGTGGATACATGAACATGTCACATGTTGCCGGAATGCAAAAACATACAAGTGCAGAAGTCGTAGTCATTGGCGGTGGAGCCATTGGTAGCGCCATCGCTTACCATCTTGCGAAGCAGGGAAAGGATGTCGCCATTGTAGAACGCGGCGAATTCCCTTGCGAAACAAGTAAGCGCTGTGATGGACACGTCGCCACTTACGATAGCCCTCCGGGATATTTTAGTAAGCTGTGCTACGCAGGGCTTGAGCTTTTTCCCCAAATTGCCCCCGATCTACCGTATGACATTCATTTTGAGCCAGAAGGGCTCGGGCTACTCATAGATGATGAGCGCGACATGGAAGCCGCCATTAGTAATTATGAAGGGAAGCTTAAAGAAGGGGCACCCGTCACATTATGGGATCAGACGGAACTACGCCTTCACGAGCCGAACATTGCAGACCGCGTACTCGCCTGTATTAACTTTACAGGAGATTCTAAGCTTAACCCGATGCGACTCACTTTCGGACTTATGTATCGAGCTCAGGAATACGGAGCAAAAATTTATCCGCAAACATCTGTTACTGGAATTTCACTTCAGAATGAAAAAGTAACAGCGGTTCGTACTTCACAGGGCACTATTACAACCCCAAATGTTGTTCTAGCCTGCGGCGCATGGACTCCAGAGCTTGGAAATATGGTGGGGCTCGACATTCCTATCCGCCCGAGACAGGGACAAATTCTCGTGACAGAGCGTGTTCAGTCCTTAGTCGGTAAGAACTATGCAGAGTTTGGATACGTAGCAGCAAAAGGTGGCCGGAAGCGCCTTTCTGCGACTCCGGAAATGGAAGCATATGGTGTTGCCTTTGTAACAGAGCCTACAGAATCGGACACCGTACTTATAGGCAGCAGCCGCAGATTTGTTGGAATGAACAGCAAGCCGGATGCCGCTGTAATGCGAACTATTGCTCAACGTGCGACTCATTTCTTTCCTGCTTATCGTCAGGCAAGAGTCATACGTTCTTATGCTGGCGTACGCCCTGCCACACCGGATGGAAAACCTATTATTTCAGATACCCGCATTTCAGGTATGTACGTTGCTTCTGGCCACGAGGGCAACGGCATCGGTTTATCGCTCATCACAGGTCAGCTAATGGCAGATATTCTGGAAGGGAAAACTCCAGTTTTTGATATCGCCCCGCTTACACTTAATCGCTTTTCAGCTTCAGATAAGTAAGGAGAACTCGCATGAGATCCAGCCATATCTTTAAAACAATAGATACCCACACAGCAGGCAATCCTACTCGTAATATTGTGGGCGGACTTCCAGAGATCGAAGGTGAGACCATGGCAGAAAAAATGGCCTACGCTGAGCAAAATCTGGACTGGATCCGCACAGCCGTTATGTGGGAGCCACGCGGTCATCGCAATATGTCCGGCACGATGTTTGTTGAACCTTGCCATCCGGATGCACACATGGGGGTACTTTTTATTGATGCCGCAGGTCACATGCCAATGTGCGGTCACAGCACCATCGGCAGTGTTACAGCTATGTTGGAATCCGGCATTGTACCAATGACTGAAGGCGTTACAGAAGTAAATATTGATACTCCCGCTGGTCTTATCCGCACAAAAGCGCAAATTACTGATGGCCATGTGGACAGCGTTACTTTCCGCAACGTTCCCTCCTTTCATTACTGTTCCGGCAATGTGGAGGTCGAAGGCTTTGGTAACGTGGCTTATGACGTAGCTTTTGGCGGCAATACCTACATTATAGTTGATGCAGATGACTTTAGTCTTGATCTTCGTTCCGGCAATCTTGACTCCATTATTTTTGCAGCGGGTAAAGTCGGTGACGCAGTACGGAATGCGGTTGATTTTGTGCACCCTGAACAGCCATTCATCAACATCATCACCCACGTTCAATTTTTTAGTAAGCCGGATGATCCGAAAGCTGATTTTAGAAACTGCGTTCTCTTTCTTCCTGATTCCGTTGACCGCTCCCCATGCGGTACCGGCACTTCCGCCCGCGTTGCATCCCTCTTCTCCACTGGCGATCTTGCGTTGAACCAGAACTTTATTCACGAAAGTTTCATCGGAACTCAGTTCACAGCGCGCATTATTGAGCCTGTAACTGTGGGAGACTGCAAAGGCGGCGTTCCTGAAGTAACCGGTTCGGCTCATGTCATCGGTAAACTTGAGCTTATGATTGACCCTGAAGATCCACTAAAAGATGGTTTTCACGTCTGCTAATGCGTTCAGGAAAGATCACTTTTTAGAAGCTTGAACTGTGCCTTTGGTCATCGGAGTGGATTAATGCCTACACTTGCTTTTCAACCGAACGAGACAGTCTCCATTTTATTTGAAGGAGCGTCTGTGCTCGTACCGTCAGGAATAACTGTTGCTGCCGCTGTTATGCTGGCTGGCAGTTCGCACATACGCACAACACCTATTAGCGAAGAAGAGCGTGCTCCATTTTGTCATATGGGCGTCTGTTTTGAATGTCTTGTTGAGATTGACGGTACTCCGAATATGCAGGGATGCCTCATTACGGTTGAAGATGGGATGAACATCAAGCGGCAGCTCGGTGCGCCGAAAATTACGTCATGTCAGGAATAGTTATGCAAGAACATTGGGACATCATAATTATTGGCGCAGGCCCGGCAGGCATGAGTGCTGCTATTGCAGCGAGTAGTAACAACGCATCTGTGCTTGTTGTTGACCGCTCTCCAAATATCGGCGGACAAATTTACCGCAATGTTGAAAACGTTTCTTCTGAATTGCAGGCGTTTCTTGGCAAAGATTTTTCCAAAGGCATACGCCTTGCTCAAGAGTTCAGGGCATGTCCTGCGAGTGTGTGTTCTGACACAACCGTATGGGGAATCGACTCGGGGATTGTGTATGTAAGCCGTAATGGTGTTTCATCTGCACTCCATGCAGATACGATCATTATTGCAACTGGAGCACTTGAACGTCCTGCACCGGTTGAGGGGTGGACTCTCCCCGGTGTGATGGGAGCAGGTGCTGCCGATTTATTGTTGAAAAACTCTGGCGTTATTCCGGATGGTCCTGTCGTTTTGTGCGGCAATGGCCCACTTCTACTGCAATCTGCTTTGCACCTTACAAAGCTTGGTGTGGAAGTTCGCGGAATGCTCTGCACTTCAGGTTCTCACAACTTGCTGCAGGCAAGTCTTCGTTTTCCTCTAGCCCTCTCCCGCCCTCTTTATTTTGCTAAGGGGGCAGGCATGATGGGGAACATCCTCCGTACTCGTATCCCGCACTTCTCCGGTGTGAGTAATATCGCCATATCGCAAGACTCTGAAGGGTTAAGCGTCTCCTTTACTTCTAAGGGACAAAGCAAGCAGCTTTCTGCAGCAACTGTACTTCTTCATGAAGGTGTTATCCCAGACACCAGACTATCACGACTTGCCGGATGTATTCATGACTGGAATCCGCTCCTCAGGTGCTGGACACCACGCACGACCCAATGGGGAGAAAGTTCGCAGGCCGGAGTTCGTATCGTCGGTGATAGTGCTGGTGTTTTGGGGGCAGAGGCTGCAGCAGCCTTGGGTACTCTTGCTGCACTGGATGTATGTCACAAAGCTGCATTTATCTCGCGAAAAGAACGTGATGAACAGGCAGAACATGCAAGCAGACTGCTAACACGCGTTCGGATTGCTCAGCCCTTGCTTGATCAATATTTTTGCCCGTCTCCTTCCGCATTATCTCCATCAGATGACACAATTGTTTGTCGATGCGAGGAGCTTACGGCTGGCACTCTGCGCAAATATATTCGTAACGGAAGCCTGACGCCGGATGGAGTGAAAGCTCAGTCCCGCAGTGGTATGGGGCAATGTCAGGGGCGAATGTGTGAACACGCAATTTTGGAGCTGATAGCGGAGGAGCGTGGCGTAGATCATGATCTTATTACGCCGCTCAAAATCCAAGCACCTATTTTTCCGATTCCACTTGGAGAACTTTCTGATCTTGATTTGTAGGCACTGGTTTGCTGACTGATGTAACCGCCGGTAATACGATAATGCTGCAAGGAGCCCTTTCATGTCTGAATCCGCTACACCTGTAAGTATTTTTAACGAAGTAATAGGTCCTGTAATGCGTGGCTGTTCCAGTTCGCATGTGGCAGCATCTCTTCGCATTGGGCTAATTGCACGGGATTGTGTTAACGGTGCGCCCCTGTCTGCTTCTGTTACCTTTGATAGCAAGGAAGCACTTGCGTACAGCTATGACGGCCAAGGCTCGGCTATGGGATTTGTGGGCGGCCTGCTTGGTTACACTCCAGATAGTGCACTGCTTCCAGATGCTCAAGCTCGCGCGGCAGAACTTGGTATTCCAGTTCGCTTTCTTGTTGACGATATTCCTACGACATCCCCGAACACATACCTCATTACTGTCGAAGAAAAACCACAGGATAACGAGGGGGCGATCCACGAGGAACCCGTAGCAATCACGCTTGAAGCAGTTTCCCTTGGCGGTGGCGCAATTGAGATTCAATCTATAGAAGGCGTATCAGTGAGTCTTCGTGGTGATACCTATGTCACGCTACTTTTTTGCGATTGTCCTAAGGGTATTGCCTACAAAGCATTACAAGAAAAAATCCCATCACTCCAAAAGGCTACTTTCTCTAAAAGCCGCTCCGGCATGTTGCACGTGCTTGAAAGTCTCCACCCTTTCACCGTGCAGCAACAGGCTGATCTTTCAAATGTAACCGCTTCACATCGCAGTCTATTCATTTCTCCGGTCATGCCAGTATTAGCCAATACCAACGAGTTACCGTTTCGAACCGCAAGAGAGATGCTTGAGCAAGAAGACGCATCAGGATTGCCACTCTATGAACTGGCAAGCAAATACGAATGCGCCCGTAGCGGTCAATCTCAAGAGCAATTACTTGAAATGATGAGGCACCTTGCAGACATCATGGAGAAAGGCATTTCTATTGGTGTAAGCGGAACAAGCTATGCTGACAGAATCTTGCAGTCACAAGCACCGCTTGCTCTCTCCCTTGCTGGAAATCCGTTGATTGGGGGTGCGATGCAACGAATAATCTCCTATGTGGCTGCGCTTATGGATTGCAAAAGCGCAATGGAAGTTATTGTTGCAGCCCCCACAGCCGGAGCCTGTGGTGTGCTTGGCGGTGCTGTCTGGGCTGCTGCTCATGAGCTTGAAGCTTCGTCTGAAGAGGTTGCTAAAGCTTTATTGGCTGCGGGGATCATAGGAGTATTTATTGCAGATAAAGCCACCTTTGCCGGAGAAGAAGGTGGATGTCAGGTTGAATGTGGTTCCGGCAGTGCCATGGCTGCAGCTGCACTTGTACAACTTTCAGGTGGCACAGCACAGCAGGCTGTAGATGCTGCTGCCCTTGCGCTCCAAAACGTGCTTGGGCTTGTGTGCGACACCATATGCGATCGCGTTGAATTTCCATGTATGGGGCGAAACATCATGGCCGCTGTTAATGCCTTGGCGTGCTCAGGGATGGCAACAGCAGGTTTTACCAATGTTATTCCGCTGGATGAAACCATTGCAGCCATGCGTGAAGTCGTAAACTACATCCCTTTGCAGTTACGTTGCACCGGGCTTGGTGGCCTTGCTCAAACCCCTACCGCACAGCGTTTATCCAAAACGTTCGTCTCGTCTTCAGGTTCCAATTGCTAGCTACATCTTTGTAGTCAGTTACCAGTTTAGATACTTGCTTTTTTATTGGTCATTCCATTTCAATCATTACATGTGGAGGAAATCATGAGGCGTTTTCTAACTTTGGCAACAGCAGCACTGGTTATGCTCTCCTTTATGGCGACATCATCTTTTGCAGTTACACTTAATTTTGCCGGTCACTATCCGGAAGAACACCCTTCTACCCAGTTGCTTTATCAGGCTGCAAAGGATGTTCAAAAGCAGACAGACGGACGCGTTAAGATCAAAGTTTTCCCTGCTGATCAGCTTGGGGATTACACATTACTCTTTCAGGACATCATGCGTGGATCTGTTGATATGGGACAGGTTAACCTTCCAAGCGAATACGACATTCGCCTTGAAGCACACTGCATTCCATACATTGTAAAGAGCTACGAAGACATCCCAAAGGTCTTTTCGTATGACTCCAATTTCAGCAACATTTTCAAACGTATTCTTGCTGATAAAAACATCGAATTTTTCGGATTTAACGTAATCGGTCTTATTGGCGTGGGTAGTAAAGTTGAACCGAAAGATCCGTTTATTCCTACCAGTGACAAAGGCATCCTTATTCGTGTGCCACCAATGAAAGTGTTCCAGATTTCCGGTAAAGAAATGAACTTCCGTACAACAACTATCAACTGGGCAGACATCTACAGTGCAATGCAGACAGGTGTTTGTGATGGCTGGATTGGCGGTACTCCTGACGTTAACTACCTTACCTTCAAAGATGTGCAGAAATACTACATTGCCTACAATAACTTTGTAGAATGTAACGCTTTTATTATGGGTAAGGATGCATACCAGAAGCTTGGTGCCGACGGCCCTATCGTACGCGATATCTTCAAAAAAGCTGCTGCTGAAAGCTACGCAATTGCTGAACAGCAGGACAATTACTACCTGAATAAAATGGAAGAAGCTGGATTGACTGTAATGCGTCCGACTCCTGAGCAGGCACAGGTTATGTCTGATTTCTTCCACGAAAAAATCTGGCCTCAACTCTACAAACTGTACGGTGAAGAGCTCTTTACTGCTGTACGTAAAGACCTTGGTGAAATCTAAATGTTATGCCCCTCTCTTGGTGAAGAGAGGGGCAGTACTTACAGAAATACCGGCCTGATAATGCACTGTACTCGTTGTCCAGAAGCTTCTGGACGTTGCCATACTCGATGCAGCAGCCAATCTGCCGTTTTTTAGCCACCAGTTACTGTTACAGGCAGGAGTTTTATTGATGATCTATAACATTCTAAAATACATATATGATGGATTATTAAAAATTGAACGGGCTATTCTTATAGTAACAAGCTTGCTTGTTGTCTTCATTATCAGTTGTGTCGTGTTTATGCGTTACGTTTTGCAAATTGATCTGTTCGCTTATGACGAACTTGTAATGATTGTTGCTTTTTGGATGTATTTCATTGGTGCTGCATACGGCAGCTATGAAGACAGTCAAATTAAAGCTGACATTATACAAGTGGCACTAGTAGACACTCGCCCTAAACTTGCTGCGTACATTAACCTTTTCGCTCGGTCACTGGAACTTTTTCTCGCTGCAAATATTGCTTATTGGAGCTGGTCATTGGTGTACTGGCAGTTCAAGTTTATGGGGCACACCATGGGTTGGGGCATTCCTATTCTGGTTCCGCAAAGTGCGATCTTCCTCGGCTTTGCACTTATGACGCTATATGCTGCGGTTCACGCTGTTAAAGCGTGGCAACGCATCAGCCGTAAAGAATACCCCATTTCAGACGCAGAGGAGTGCACAGAATGGACGTCCTAATATCAATCGGAATTCTAATCGGTACATTGCTTATCGGCATTCCTGTGCCTTTCTGCTTTACGGCCACAATCATGTGGATGGTGTTTACTGGTGATTACAATATCACCTCTCTGATTCCTGTTGGATACAGTAAAATGAACACCGTAGCCCTACTCGCTGTACCGCTGTTTATTATGGCGGGCGGGCTTATGGAAAAAGGGAAAATTGCAAAACCGCTTGTTGATCTAATCAAAATTTTGATCGGGGATAGAAAAAGCGGACTTGGTACCGTTGCTGTGTGTGCCAGCGCAATTTTTGGCTCCATCTCCGGCGCTGCTGCTGCCACTCTTTCCTGCATTGGCGCTGTGATGCTTCCGGAGATGAAAAAGGCAAATTATCCGGAAGGGCTTGCTGCGGCATTGCTCGTTAATGCTTGTCCATTGGGATTACTTATTCCACCAAGCTGTATTCAAATTATCTATGCATGGATTTCCTATCAGTCTGTACTCAGCTGTTTCCTTGCTACTGTTGGCCCTGGTATTATGCTCACAGTTCTACTTTGCATTGTTAATGCTGTGTTATTGCGCAATCAGGAAGGCATGATTCTGGCCGAACCAAGCTCCTTGGCAGATAAGCTTAAAGAAATGGGATCCCGTACTGGCGGTGCTGCTCCTGCACTCCTCATGCCTGTTATCGTGCTTGGTGGTATCTATGCCGGTGTCATGACACGACGGAAGCTTCCGGTATTGCAGTGCTCTACTCCATTCCTGTGGGCTTTTGGGTCTATAAAGGGTTGAAGAAGGATAACTTTACTCAAGTGCTGGTGCGTACCTCAGTTACCTCCGGCGTTGTAATGTGCATGTTGTTTGTTGTTATGATTCTAAGCCGCATTTACGTTATGGAAGATTTACCGGGAGCGATTCTTACCTTCCTGCAATCCGTTTCTGATAATAATCTTGTGATGCTGCTTATGGTCAACGTTTTTATGATCATCATTGGTATGCTTATGGATGACACAAGCGGAACATTGCTCTGTACACCAGTTTTACTGCCGGTTGTTACTCACCTTGGTATTCATCCTGTACAGTTTGCAGCAATTCTTGGTGTTAACCTTGGTATGGGACTTGTAACTCCTCCTACAGCACCTATGCTGTACCTTGGTGCTCGTGTTGCCTGCTGTAAGGTTACACAGATGCTCTCACCGACTTTCTATATGATTCTCTTTGCATGGTTACCAACGTTGATTTTGACCACCTATTGGTCAGACTTGTCTCTATTCCTGCCTCGCTATCTGCTTGGTGTAACTTTTTAGAGAGAAAGCATCTTGTTTGCGCTTTTAATGAGGAGTGAGTTATGGCGTATGGATACACAGGGAAAATTCTAAAAGTTAATTTGACTACACGGACACTCGCGGCTGATGAGCAGCCGGAGGCGTTTTATAGGCAATACATGGGCGGAAGTGCACTAAATATGCATTACATGCTTACAGATATGCGTGCAGGCGTAGAACCACTGTCTCCAGAAAATTTGCTATGCTTTTCTGTAGGGGTTACAACCGGTGTTGCCGTTTCAGGTCTTAGTCGTCTTACCGTTACTGCCAAATCTCCACTTACTGGATGTATCGGCGACAGTCAGAGCGGTGGTTTTTTCCCTGCGGAGTTAAAATTTGCAGGGTTTGATGCCGTCATCATATCCGGTAGGGCCGAATCTCCTGTGTATCTGGCTATCATTGATGGAAAACCAGAACTTCATGATGCCTGTAACTTATGGGGTAAAGAGACTGCAGAGGTTGAAAAAATTATTCGTTCCGAGCTTGGTGACGAAAAAATCAAGATTGCTCAGTGTGGCCCTGCCGGAGAAAAGCTGGTGCGCTTTGCTGCAATCATCAATAATGCCAATCGCGCCAACGGTAGAACCGGAATGGGTGCTGTGATGGGCAGTAAGAATCTGCGTGCTATTGCAGTTCGTGGTAAAAAACGTCCCGCAGTTATGGATGTCACTGGGGTTAAAGCCTTGGCAAAAGAAGGTGCAAGGCGACTTCCTGACAGTATGGTCGAAGGACTGGGGAAATACGGTACGGCATCCATTATTGAAGAACATCAGGAATGTGGGGGGCTTCCAACCCATAACTTCAACAATGGTGTGTTTGATGAAGGTTGGGAAGGTCTCTCTGGTCAGAAAATGTGGGATGAATATCGCCGCGGGCATGAGGAAGGCAAGCAGGATTCCCAAGGGCGTGATACCTGTTTCGGCTGTATTATTCGCTGCAAGCCGGTGCTTAAAATTGACGATGAAGATTTTAAAGTAGATCCGATTTATGGGGGGCCTGAGTACGAAAGCATTGCCACCTTTGGTTCGTATTGCGGGGTTTCCAGTATGCCTGCGGTTGCTGCCGCAAACCAACTTTGCAATGCATACGGGGTTGATACAATCTCTTGCGGTGCCACAATTGCGTGGGCAATGGAATGCTACGAAGCTGGCCTGCTGACAAAAGATATGACTGGTGGCCTTGAGCTTACATTCGGTAACGGACATGCAATGGTTGAATTAACACGTCAGATAGCGCTTTGCAGCGGATTTGGTGCAACGCTTTCTGAAGGTTCAGAAAAGGCAGCCAGTGCTCTTGGTTTTGGACATGAGTTTCTTATTACAAGTAAAGGTATGGAGACCCCTGCCCATATGCCACAGCTTAAACGTAGTCTTGCATTGGTTTATGCAACAAACCCGTTTGGCAGTGACCATCAAAGTCATGAACATGATCCTTTTTATGAGGGAGATGACTTTGCGGATTTTAAGAGCCGTCTTGCTGAAGTCGGTTTAGAAAAAGGTACACCAGAGTACGATCTAGGGCCGGAAAAAGTACGCTACACATGTGTTACACAGCGATATTTCTCCTTTATGGACAGCCTTTGTATTTGTCAGTTTGCATGGGGACCCTCGTGGGAATTGTATGGGGCAAGTGATGTGACAGCTCTTTTTAAAGCGGTCACAGGCTGGGATGTTTCAGTGCAAGAGCAGCTTGATGTCGGAGAACGTAGGTTGAATATGATGCGTGCATTTAATGCTCGTGAGGGTATTGGACGTGAGCGGGATACTTTACCGAAAAAGTTTTTCAAATCGCCGTTGTCCAGTGGGCCCACAAAAGGGCTTTGTCTTAAAAAAGATGAATTTGAAAGTGCTCTTAGTGAATACTATAAGCAAAGTGGTTGGGATGAATCCACAGGGAATCCAACCCGTGAAACTTATTCACGCCTGCGCTTAGACTGGATTGCAGACCAGCTTAATATTTAAGTATCTTACTCCCGCAGTTTTTTAAATTGCGGGATTTTTTTGGAGTGAATATGCCAGTAACAATCACATGCAAGGGGCTGCCCTCTTGGCCGAAGGAGCCTGTCACAATCATTATTGAGCAAGGATGGACAATCGCAGAGACTCTTGAGCTAGCGGGCATTACGAAAAAGAAGCACGGAATAATGGCTATTGTGAACGGGAAGCTTTGTTTACTAAGTACTCAGCTTAATTCACACGATAACCTAACCATCTATCCTAGAATGGGCGGTGGCTAGGTGTTGATCCGTCACTTTAACTTTTGTTTGAATAATAGTTCACTAGCAGTAAAAATCGCCACAATTATTGCTCCTAATCACCCTTTCATTTTCTAACATTTCAAATCGGTAATGTTCCAGTAATGCTTGAGCAAGCATCACTAAGCATTATGACCTCCGTAGAACAAAACGGAGGTCTTTTTTTGCTGCTGCAGCAGCGGGTATCGCAATCGCTTTTTCTTTTGCCGACAATGGTATTGAAATAACTCTTATTTGTGATGATGAAATTCTGCGTGTTGATTTTTCCTCTGTCACCGGAGGTGTGATTACCGTTGGAACTCCGAAAAATTTCACAGTATTCTTTTTCGGATTACTAATAGATACAGTTCGTTAAAAACGGTTAAGGTAAATTTGCGAGAAGCAATAGCTATTGCAGAGAACTCAGAAAATTGGTTCGCATACAAAGCGTATGTTGAATACTATGATAGTTGGGCAAACTATGAAATCCAGATGATAGTCAACAACAAGCCGCTTTAAATAATTATCGATCCAGAAATGGACGTATTGTTGGAAGACATAGAGGACGATTAGACAAGCGCTATAATCGTAAAAAATTGAAGTCCCCCCCCTCTTCTGATTGCATTCTCTATTTTTCAACTACGTCTTTTTCTCTTTATGGGACGTGAATTTATCTTCATATTAAGGACCTTACTTATGTTTCAAAAACGAAAATGCTGTAACAGCATATTGATCATTTCTGCTGCACTTGTTTTGATTTTAGTATGCCTTAGTTATTGGTTCGACTGGGATGACAAAGCTTATTATCGCTGGATGGATTGGCATGCTTCAGATGCACAAAAAGAAAGCGCGATTTGGCTTCCAGATTACCGTGTTGATGTGCAGGCATTGCAAATTCAAGATGTGGATAAGAACGTATCGGGAATTACATACGATTACGACAATGACACACTATGGATTATTACAAATCAACCTCAAGAACTTATAGAACTGAATATGACGTTTGCACCGGTGAGGAGAATTCTTTTAGAGAATTTCTCTGATACCGAAGCCGTTGCTTATGTTGGCAACAACACGTTCGTCATCGCTGATGAAAGGGATTTTTCCATAGTGGTTGCACCGATTAATGCTCAGACTAAAGCACTGAACCGTAAGAACTTGCGTTTTATTACACTCAAGCAAGGCGGTTCAGATAACAATGGGCTTGAAGGGCTTGCTTTTGATGCAAAAGCAAAAGTTATTTATGCAGTGCAGGAACGTAATCCATTAAAATTGATTTCGGTAACAGGTTTGGTAGAAGGTACACAAGGCGTCGCTGTTGGTGTGCCGGCTCATATCGATATTAACGATTTTAATCTTGATGACTTGTCTGGCTTACATTTTGACGCAAAAACAGGCCACCTCCTCTTGTTAAGCGATGAGGCAAAACTACTTGCTGAGGTAAATAATGATGGCCATGCCGTCAGCTATTTCGATTTGGAAGCAGGTTTTAATGGTTTGCACGAGGACATTCCACAGGCAGAAGGTGTTACACTTGATGCGCAAGGTAATCTTTACATAATCAGCGAACCGAACTTGTTTTACCGATTTACTAAAACCTCTCCATAACGAGTTTTGTTTCATAACGTTGGCGCACAACTTAATATATAAAATGCCCGCTCTCACATGCTATGAGGACGGGCATTTTCTTGTATACTCATCCTCTTTTTTTTCTTATTTGAGAGTCGTTTTTGATATACCGCTACATTGTTACCCAATTTTTTGATGTGTTTTGAAGTTGAATTTGTTGTTGAATAACAAATTTTTTGTCCCCATCTCTCCTATGCTCATAGTGCTTTTTCGACGGGGACTCTTGTTGTAATGATTGGCGCTTTCGTAATCATAACGTGTGTTGGGATCTTTCTTTTGTAGCGCTGGAACCCGCTTTTTTGCGCTGGGTTCTTTTCTCTTTACTCATTTTTGATTGGTGCCGTAGTGATGAGTTTGTTAATTCTTAAGAAATTTATTCCATTCTCTTCTAAGGATGTTGTAGATATTCATCAAAAAAGCTGGTTGCAAAGCTTTGGCAGCTTTCACAAGATTCCGAATATGTTGACCATGATGTCGAGGGCGGAACAAGCACACGTATAACTGCCATTGCAGGCTGGAGTACAAAGCTTGCCCTACTCCTAATGTATTTTGTTGTCCTTTGGCTGTTTTTTGGTTGCAAAGCATACTTATGAATTCAGCAGATTCTCGTAAGATTTCCTTGGATGCTCAGGCAATGGACAATATTTTTAGATGCTTGTCTCGGTCTACCAGCGTAGTACGTTAACAATAGATCTTGTGGTGTTAGTGTTATCTTTTTCAGGCATTCCTGATGACAGGAGAATAGTTATGTCGTTTAATTCAAAAGTGTCTCTGCCATACCTTTTTAGGGAGTATGGCAGAGGCACTTTTTTGATTACTAGGTGATTCGCAAAACTGTGATGCGGGTTCTACTTTTTGACTCTGTATATTTGTCAACCCAGCAAAAATTATACATAAATATAACACGAAGGATAGTGAAAAAATGCTGGACACCTATGCTCTCTACCTGATGAAAACAGGGAGTTTTTTCTCATCGTCAGGTAGTTATCTGTTGGCTGTTCACTTTGTTTCAGGTTAAGATTTGCCATGGAGCATCACCATTGCTGATTGATCTTTTTTCATGAACCAATTAGGAATGCCACTTTTCGACCAATGTAATCAGAACATGGCGTAACTATGAAAAAAAGAGCCGCTAATCTGCTTAAGCAGCTCTTCATAGCCCAGCCTTTACTTTTGCACTAAGAGGCTACAATGAACTGGAAATTTTTCGTTGCAACGAGACCGCGTAAGATTACAACTATCACTATAGGAACCCTGCTTTCACTTTTCCTGTTGTATGTTCTTGTAGGATTTCTTGTCATTGCGCCTGTCGCAAAGTGGCAGTTGGAGGAACAGCTCCCACCGCTGATTCAACGTAAGGTTACTATCGAAAAAGTACATCTGAATCCTCTTACATTGCGGGTAGTCTTCGATAAAATAGCCATTGAAAAGAAAGATGGTAATGGTAACCTATTCTCCGTCACTACTTTTGAAGCACAATTATCTGCTAAATCTATTTTGGCGCTTGCTCCAATTGTCGCACATGTACGAATAGTTGAGCCAAAAATAAATATCACTCGCTACAAAGATGATAGTCTTTCTATTGATGACATTTTAGAACATCAAGCCAAGTTGGCGGCGGAAGCTGCAAAAAATCCTGATCCTGATGAAGAGAAGAAAGACCAACGTATTTTCCCGTTTAAGGTTCTGAACTTGATTCTGGAAAATGGCGATATTGTGTTTAATGACGAGAAAGAAGACGCAGTTCAGACTATCAGTAAACTTTCTCTTGCTGTTCCGCTTGCTTCTTCGTTTGAAAGTGATTTTGACGAAGCGGTAACACCTAAACTTTCTATGCTTATCAACGGCACACCTTTTGATCTCGATGGATCAACCTATCCGTTTTCAAACAATCTTTTAACGAAGTTTTCTTTTGCTACAGACGAGATTCCTCTTGCCAGATATTGGAGATACGTCCCTATCGAGTCTCCAGTAGCTTTGACTTCCGGTGACATGAAAATTTCTGTTAACCTCGGGTTTAGCCGTCCTGTTAATAAGCCGATAGATTTGCATGTAGATGGTGTCGTAGAGCTTAAAAATCTTGCCTTAACGAAAAAAGATAAGGCCGAAGTTTTATCTATTCCGCATTTTACTTTGAAGCTTAAAGATTTTTCGCTGGCAGAGAGAAAAGTTTTTCTTGAAAGTATAGAGATTGATTCGCCTTATGTTGAAGTCCACAGACAAAAGGATAATTCAATAAATTGGGCAACATATTTTGTTCCTCAGAAGGATAAATCTGTAGAGGTTGCCCAAAAAACCGCGACCAAATCAGCCACCAAATCAGCCACCAAATCAGTTACAAAATCAGTTACAAAATCAGCGACCAAGCCTGCGACAAAAACTGCGGCTAAGTCAGCTACCAAATCAGCTACAAAAGTAACTGACAAGCCAGTGGGCAAGGTAAAGCCTACAGACGAAGTGAAGCCTACAGATAAGGTAAAAACTACAGGTAAAGTAAAGCCTGCGACCAAATCAGCGCCTGTAACTAAAGATAGTGTGCCTCCTGCCCCCCCGGGGGATGCAAAGACTAAAGATCAAGCAAAGACGGTAGCGAAAAGTGAACCAGTTCAGGATGCAACAAGCACTCCTGCTGCAGAAAAAAAGCCTGAGGGTGAGAAAGACCATTCCTTTACAGTGATTCTGGAATCATTCTCTATTAAAAAAGGGAAAGTTCTTTTTAAGGACAGCACTGTTCCTGGCACATTTTCAACCACGCTGGCTCCAATTGAAATTATCGTTAAAAACATAACAACAGAATCCAAGAGCTCTGCTGACGTTTCTGTTGTCGTGGGTGAGAAAAAAATGATTGAGGTTGTGGGTGGAGTGAGCCTTTCTCCTGTAACTGCCAACTTAAAAGCAACCATCAATAATTTAGGACTCGCTCAGTTTATGCCGTATATTGCGGCCGCTACCCCTGCCCAAATAGGTGGTGGCGTACTTAATGCAACTGCTGATATTCAGGTCTCTACCAGTTCGGCAGCTGAAGTTTTGGTTAATATTGCCAATGGTAGTATCAAACTTCAGGATCTTGCTTTGACAGGGAAAAATTTCAAAAAAGCCCCTATTATTCTGAAAACCCTCGCGGTCGACGGCGCAAATATTGACTTGAAAAAACAATCTGTTGCAATTGGGAATATTGGCTTCCTCGGGCCGGATATTACGATAACTAGAAGTAAAGATGGAATAGACATCATTTCTCTTCTGGTTGCAGAGTCCCCCGCTTCCGATGCAAAGCCTCTTACAAAAGCTCCCCAAAAAGCTTCAGGTGGTAGCCCTTGGAAATTGCGTATTCAGGGCGTTGCAGTAAAGAATGGTAAAATTACGCTCCACGATACAGCTCTTAAGAAAACTGTCATCACAAGTTTGAAAGACGTTGCGATAACAGCAAGCGACATTACGTTTGACAACAAGCCTTCTGCTTTTTCTGTTTCAACTGGTGTAAATGCAAAGAGTACCATTAAAGCAAAGGGTACCTTTGCTCACTCTCCCCTTGCGGTTGATGGCGATGTGAATGTTAAAAATCTAAATATTCCAGATTTCGCAGAGTATATTAATGAATACTCAGAAGTAACCATAAGCAAAGGTACTGTGGATGCCACTGCTAAGGGAAATCTTTCTGTTCCGGAAACTGGTGACACTCAAATTAAGGTAGCTGCTGATGTTACTGTTAAGAATCTTTCAGCGGACAGCAATTCTGTTAAGGAACACATTGGCTCTGTTCAGCAGATTTCTGTTAAAAAGGCTGAATTTGATTCTGCAAAAAATAGCGCTAACATCCAGTCAGTAGCCATCGTAAAACCTGAAACTAAAGTTGTTTTAGAGCGGAACGGGTCTACTAATATTGCACGCGCCGTCCAAGGGAAGCCTAAAGGCGGTGGCGCTCAGAAAGCACAGCAACGAAACAGAGGTGCTGCGATTCAAGCTACAACGAAACCATTCGGCATTTCGATTGGCTCAATTTCCATTAAGAATGGTGCTGTAACTTTTCAGGATGCATCTATTTCTCCTAATGTTGTACTTGATATTGAAAACATCGCGGTGACATATAAGCAGTTTAGTCTATCCAATAGAAAACCATCACCGGTTAATTTTTCAGCGACCTTACAGGGGCGAAAAATCTCTGCAACAGGCACTGTGAATCCTATGGCCTCGCCACTTGCGCTTAACATGATATTGAAACTGGACGACATTGGGCTGGATAAATTTAGTCCATATACCGTCAAGTACATTGCCTACCCTGTTAAAACGGGCTCACTGAATGCGCATGTAAAATTAAAAATTCAGCAGAATAAACTTAATGCTGAAAATAAACTTTTATTCGAAGACTTCACGCTCGGCGAAAGAAACGCGCAGTCAAAAGCACCGTCTGTACCTATTAAACTAGGTCTTTCACTTATGAGAGAACCAAATGGGAACATTCCGCTAACATTGCCAGTTACAGGCGACTTAAAAGATCCTAACTTCCATCTTAACCAGATTATTACAAAAACTCTGGTGAACATCATTGTTAAGGCTGCTGTTTCACCGTTTACCTTGCTAGGTTCACTAATTGGTGATGTTTCGCCTGAAGAGGCACAATACATTACCTTTAAGCCTGGTTCTGCGTTGGTTCCTAAGTCAGATATCAAAATGCTCACTAAGATTGCGTCAGTATTGAAAACAAAGACGTCTATTACCCTTGAATGTCTTGGACATTACAATACAGAGATCGATGTGAAAGGTTTGAAAGACCGTGCGCTTAGCATGGCTGTTAAAAAAGAATGGTATGACACTCTTTCAAGCGCCACAAAGAAAAATATTGATATTGAATCAGCGGCAATTCCAAGATTTAACTATGAGGAGTTTCTTAAGGCGGCGTACGAAAACGTCCCGGAAGGGAAAAATGACGGTCGCCCTGGCGGGGTCTTTGGATACGACGATCAGTCAGTGCAACAGATGGAAGAATATCTTCGCAATTCTGTGGACACTTCGCATGAAGCATTGCGCAAACTCTCACTTGATAGAGCTGAGGCTGTTCGTAAAGTGATCATTGGCAATTCTCCAAAATTGGAGAGTCGAGTGAAGGCTATTCAGGCGGGGGCAAGTAAACAGGACTCACATGCTACGTCTGTACAATTAAAATTAAAACAATAGATTTATCCATAGGTTGACTTGCACATCGAGAAGTCGAAAGGCTGCACACATTCACGTGGGTGCAGCCTTTTTTATATATTCTGAAAAGTAGAGAGGATGTGCATAAACAGACTCCCTACTCCAAGGATTATTGCTAGTACAAGCCAGAAAAATGTTTTGATGATATGTGTGATGCAGTTTTTTATTATAGAAAATGTGGGAGTGGCCGTTGTGGAATTGTAAAAGTCACTTTTGTTTATAATACTATTACAACACTGGACACACTTTTGTAACACCATGCTGTATCTCTCTCTTATTATGTAGAAAATATCTCTATATGTTTTAAGTATAGAATAGTCAATATATCTAGGCGGGGGAATATTGCCAGTTTACAATGTAACAGGCTTCATTAAAATATTTTCTACTCGCTTTATGCCGTATAAGCTATGCGTTATGTATACCTTTAAGGTGGAGAAATCATTTCATTGCTTTGGTTACACAATGTCGACTGATACAATTTTATTGTGCAATAGAATAGATCTATTGCTATCATGGCTATAACGCTGCTCAATAAACAATAAAGGACATGATTTTACTAACGGGATAATTTGAAAAATGATTTCCCGCCCTTTCTCCTGTAATTTATCTTTTGAGGAAGTATATGGATTTGAAAGAAGCCAAAATACAGATCGCTCACTTAAAAGAACAACTCGAAATAGAAAAAGCTCTTAATGATGTAGCCTTTGAGGCTATTGGGATTTTTGACGAAGACCTAAAATGTGTTGCTGCAAACGCAGAGGCCGTTCATGTTTTGGGCTATACATCAGAAGAGCTTTTACATCTTACTGCGTTTGATTTCCTGGCAAAGGAATCACATTCTACTGCAAAGGAAAATGCAAGCAAAGGACTTACCGAGCCCTACTTTGCCACTTGCAAACGCAAGGATGGCACGTTTTTCCCAGCTGAAGTCAGAGCGAATAATGTTATTTTAAAAGGTCGTAAGTTTCGCGCTACGGCCATGCGTGACCTTACCTTTAGTCGGGCAATGGAAACTGATTTAGCTGACGCGCTGTATGAATTGGAGCTTATTTTTAGCAACTGTAAAGTTGGTTTAATGCTTTTAACTGGCGGAAGATATCTACGGCGGGCAAATCAAGCTCTTGCAGATGTTTTAGGGTATGCGTCTCCAGACGAACTTAAAGGCATTAGCATGAGGCAGCTCCATATTTCGTTAGATAAATATGATGAGTTTGGTGAAACAATTTATCCAGAGCTCGCCCATGGGAAGCCTTTGAAATTTGAATATCAAATGCGTAGGCAAGACGGGAACACTATCTGGTGTTCCTTTACTGGGCAGGCTATAGATAGAAATGTCCCTGCCAATCTGTACAAAGGTGTATTGTGGGTAATTGACGATATTACTAAGCGCAAAGCCAAAGAAGAGTATCTGCTGAGGATGGCCACTACAGACGACCTTACAGGTGCACTGCATAGAAAAGAGTTTTTCCGTAGGATTGAATACCTCACGGACGATGTGGATCAAGAAAGTCTGAAGTGTTCAGTCTTGATGATTGATTTGGATAATTTTAAAAACATTAATGACACATACGGGCACGAAGCAGGCGATGCTGTTTTGCGTGACTTTGCTACGCTTTGCAGGGAACAGCTTAGAGATAATGACTTGTTTGCCAGAGTTGGGGGGGAAGAATTTGCAGTGTTTTTGCCTCAGACCACTCGCTATAAGGCAGTCCAAGTTGCTGAGAGGTTGCGCAAAAACTTTGCTGACAAAGATACCATCTATTGTGGGAACTTTGTTCGGTGCACTATAAGTATTGGCGTTGCCGGTGCTACTTCTGAGTATGTAGAGACTGAAGAATTACTTAGAAGTGCTGATCAGCGCCTCTACAAAGCGAAAGAGAGCGGACGAAACACCGTTGTTTTTTTCGATGAGTAATGAGCCGTTGAGCTAGTATACAAGGCGAATGAAAGTACATTCTCATCGTCTGAGTCTTACATAACATTACATAAACAAGGGCACTGTATTCAATGTGAACACAGTGCCCTCTTTCTTTTAGAAAACCACTTCCCTACCTATAGGAATACTAATTATTCTGGAGCAACATCTGAATGAGTGCCGCCTGATCATCAAGACCGGATGCATCCTGAATGGTGATAACCTGTTCAGGAGCTTCTGGGGCTTCAGATTTAACTGTAATCGTAAAGTTGCCACTATCGCCTGAGATATCCACGTACTCTTCGATATTGCTGGCAGAAAGATCAATTCGCTCTTCTGCGCCACCAAGGACACTGCTTATATCTATTGTATCGCCTTGAGTTGCATCAAAGTTGATAATTAGCACATCATCGTTGCCTTCTATATGGAACCTGTCTGTCGCGTCATTTTCGCCTGTGATGTCGTTAATGGAATTGCCGTCCAGAATGATAGGGCCACCGCCCATGTCGTCAGAGGAGCTGTATATGATGTCATCGATGGTGTCTTTTGTAATAAAGATATTCGTTTCCGAACTATTTCCTTCACCATCGTCGATGGTTAACTTCAATTCTGTTAGTCCGCTTGGCAAGCTTGCACCAGTGACAAGTGGTGTAATCTGACCACTTTCATTTACTGAGAAGTCGTCAGATGTAGAACCATCCGGATTTGTCAGGGTGTATGTCGAGTTTTCATCAAAGTCTGCAAGACTGGCAAGAACTCCATCCTGAGCTATATCATTATCAATATGAATTGTAGAACTCGTCGTCTGGAGATTTTCTGTCAAGCTGATGTCGTCAAGCATAACGCCAACCGTTGCGTTGGTAGCTTCATAAAATTCAACGGTAAGTTCTCCAGCACTATTCAGCCCCAAATCAGACACAGGGACTGTGATCTCCAATGTTTGCCATTCGTTACCGGAAACAACATTTTCAGCAATAAGTACAGTGCCAAGGAACACTGAGAACTGCTGGGTACTTAGAATATCTACTCGAGCTTTGTAGTCAAACTTAAGAGTTACGCTTTCACTGTCTGAATCAACGGTAACTGTCTGTTTCAAATTATTTTGAGTGATGTTATCGGCCGAAAGTTCAGCAATAGTATCATTTTCCTCGTTATTGTTTGATTCGCCCCAAAGCAATGAACCCGCCTGTTGCAATTCTACAACTCCAAAGTCATTAGTCCAATGTGCTGATCCATCTTCAAAATCACCATTCAACAGAAGCTCTCGAGACTGTGTAAGTCCTTGGAACTCTGGATTTGCGGCAATGTAGGTCGTACTGTCTGCAAACGTTGCGGAAAAGCCATCTAAATCTCCAGCGTTCACTTCGACTGTAATCTGATGGTTCGCATCAGCCGCCGTTAACGTGTAGTCGCTGCCTGTGGCGCCATCAATGGCTTCTTTGCTATCGCCTTCGCCTCGATACCATTGATATTCGGCAATGATATCACCATCAAGGTCAACAAGGTTGCTGATGTCAGCGATTAATAACCCGCCAACCTCTGCTGTTCCTTGTATTTCAACAGAGCCAGTTGTCGGAAGGTCAGCGTTGAGGATGTTAACACTAAACTCGCTGGATGTTTCAACAGAACTACCAGTGTCTTCGGTTGAAATTGCCCGAACAGTCACATCAAAGCTGGCATTGTAGCTTTCTGGAGATGTGAGCAGTAATTCGTTAGCACTCATACTGGAAACATCAGCTATTCCATTCTCACCTACGCTTAGAGTGATGACTCCATCTGTAATCACACTTCCTTTTGGAAGACCTTCAAGCATCACACTTAAAGACTCTGAGCCATCCAGATCAGCCAGACTGGCACCTACGTCCAGAACAATGGATTCACCACTCGTTATTGAAATAGCGGCATCGCTTTGTACATCGATGCTCACTGTTCCCACAGTAGTGTTGTCACCATCACTGATTTCATAGGTAAAGGTATCTACCCCTATGTATCCCTCTGCTGGAACGTAAGAGAGTGTACCATCCCCATTGTCAACAACAGTACCGTGCCCTGCTTGGGAGAAGTCTGTAATCTCCAGACTTGCGCCTTCAGGGTCGAATGCGTCGGCAAGTACGTTTTGAGTAGTAAAGCCGCCGTCCTGAACCTGAAT
The DNA here is from genome assembly GCF_009914765.1 of Halodesulfovibrio sp. MK-HDV. NCBI lineage: Bacteria > Pseudomonadati > Thermodesulfobacteriota > Desulfovibrionia > Desulfovibrionales > Desulfovibrionaceae > Halodesulfovibrio > Halodesulfovibrio sp. MK-HDV. The sequence continues at coordinate 342,520 of NZ_WYDS01000001.1, forward strand.
TCTTACGTCATAGTTTTCTACTGAAGGTGCCCAATTGGATGGTTCCATATTCAGTTCAAAAGATGTGTGGGAATTGTTGGTTGCAACCCCGATTTGACCATTGTTTAGCGGAGTTCCAAAGTCGTGAGATATTTGTTCAACACCGTTGGAAAAGATTGTTGCAACACCGCCATCAATGTTTAGACTAATTTCATTAGGAACATCTGTATCTAGCTGAATGTATTCGGTTCTTGCAATCCTAGTATGTTCTCCATTCTCAACTTGTTCAATTTGCCATCTATCTGCACCAATACGCGCAACAGCCATTTTGTAGTTATTAGCATCTTGGTAGTCGAAGACAATAGCACCATTGTGCCACGGGCTATCGTCATGAGCGGTGACTACAATATTCAGCGTGAAGCTTTCATCAAGTGTTCCTGCAAAGTTGATAGGACTAACAGCCCAATCTCCAGCACCATCGCTAGTGACTTCTATTTCCGTGCCATTAATTTGCCAATCGTGATCATCGAGTTCAACCGAATGCGGTGTGCCGTCAAAGACATTGCTGTCGAATTTGATCATGGAAATGTTGTCATAATTAATGGTTGCAGTATTTCCTTCGTCATCAATCGTTACGGTCAATGTTCCAGAATCGTTATCAATGGATACGTTACTGCCGACAAATGAAGACAAATCGATTGTATTGTTCCCAATTCCACCGTGGACCGTATACGTTTCGCCAGCCTCAAGATTATCAAAAGAAAATACATCGTTAAAATCGGAACCGGTCGCTTCATTGGTTTCCCAACGATCTACGTCACCATTTACAGTTTGAGCATCATGGTTTGTTAAATCAAAGCTAACACCTGTGCTTGCTTCACTAAAGTCGGCAGTATCATTGAATACTGCGTCCGTATTGGCGACCTGAATGAAGAGTGAAGGCGCATCTGCAACAGCATTAACGGCTAGGATTCCGCTGGAAGAGACAGAGGTAGTACCGTCGTAGACGTCGTAGTTAACATTAATGCTACCGCTGAAGTTATCCGTAGGTGTGAAGTTCCATGTGCCGTTTCCGTTATCGACGAATGCCCCGTTTGTTGAGGTCAGGTTTACGACAGATAAGGTGTCACCATCAACATCGTTAGCATTTGCTAGGAGCTGGGTTTCACTAATAACGATTGTACCATCTTCAGTCATTGTTCCAAGATCAACATCTCTTGCTACAGGGGCATCATTAACAGCTGTAATGTCAAGATTTGCCGTTGCAGAAGCCGTGGCAGTGCCGTCTGATACTGCGAAGTCGAAAGGTACATTCTCACCATTGTAGTTTTCAGTTGGTGTAAAGGTATATGAACCGCCACCATTGTCTGTCAGTGTACCTACGTCTTCCGACAGGCTCACATTGGTAATAGTCAGGTTGTCTCCGTCTGCATCGGTACTTGAGGCTAGAAGGTCAGCATCAGTAAAGGTGAGTACTCCATCTTCAGCAATCGATCCAAGGTCAATATCGCCTACAACAACCACGTCGTTTACGCCTGTCACGTTAAGATCAATAGTTTGAGTCGAGGCTTCCCCGTTCTCATTGGTGACAGAAACAGACACGCTATCAGCACCATTGTAGTTTTCATCAGGTGTGTAGAGAATGTTACCCGCTGCATCCAAGGTAACTGTCCCGTGTGTTGCGGATAATGAGTTGCTGACAATTTCACCATTCACGTCATCGACGGTGGCAATTATCTGTGCAGTATCTTCTAGAAGAGTTGTTCCAACAACCGAGATTCGAGGAGCGTTATTAATGTTTTCAACAAAAACGGTTACTGTGGCCGTGTCTTCACCACCCTGCCCATCACTGATTGTGTAAGTAAAACTTGCTTCGCCATCAAAGTTAACTTCCGGAGTGAAGACTACATTGCCTTCTGCATCAAGAGCGACCTCTCCATGCGTGTCTGCCGTAGCAGTTACTTCGGTAATGGAGATCGAGTCGTTGTTTGGATCAGAGTCGTTGCCAAGTAATAGCGTATTGTCGATAACAAGTGGCGTTGCCTCAAACGTTGTGTAAGGATTATTGCCCATCTCAACATCGCCAGTAATAGAGAGCTTATATGGTCCACTTGTTTGTGCGCGATACGAACTTACCCGGATCTCGTAGTTGCCCGGATCAAGGTCGTTGATCTGTAGATAGGAGTCGTACGCATGGAGTGAACCATCCTCTCTACCAAGGCTGCCGCCATCATCATTGTATGCGATTCTGTTGCCATCATCGTCCCATACTTCAACCCATATATCCAATTCTTGCTGAGTTCCGCTACCATCTAGATCTTGGTAAACGTCGTCTTGATTCGAGTTATTATAATCAGCACCTTTTTCTGTAAGAGCATCTAGGATTAATTGTCCGCCATTATGCTGGAACTCGTAGACGTCCACAGCAGAATTGGCTCCAAGAATGCCGGTTACTGATGTGTCTTGTGTGTCGTATGTTTCCCAACTCTCACCGACTGCTTCAGGATTAAGATTGCCAGCCGTAATGGTCACGCTCTGCGTAGAGGTGCTTCCATCGGCACTGGTTGCAGTGGCCTCAAAAGTAAAGTCGCTGGCATCACCGAATTCAATTTCGCCACTAGTAAGAATTCTACCGTCTTCTCCTACTGTGAACGGGACGTCGTCAGGCAATGAATAGGTTACTGTGTCTCCATCTACATCCACTGCATTCAGGGTTATTCCCACATAGGTACCGGCCGGAACGTTTTCGCTAACAACGTTACTACCAGCATCAGTATCCGTAAGAGCCCCGACGTCATCATTTATGGCAGTAACATCAAGAGTCGCAGTAGCAGAAGTCGCGGTTGTGCCATCAGAGACAATGAAGCTGAATGGTACATCTTCGCCATTAAAGTTATCAGCTGGTGTGAAGGTGTAATTACCACCTCCATTATCTGTAAGTGTGCCCACGTCTTCCGACAGGCTCACATTGGTGACGATTAAGTTATCGCCGTCAGCATCAGAGCTTGAGGCAATAAGGTTGGCGGCTGTAAATGTCATTGCTGTATCTTCAGTAGTTGCGCCAAGGTCAATGTCGCCAACAATAGGCGCATCATTAATCGCTGTAACGTCCAAAGTTGCGGTAGCTGAAACCGTGGCAGTGCCGTCGAACACGCTGAAGGTAAACGGAATATCTTCACCATTGAAGTTTTCGGCTGGTGTGAAGGTATAAGTGCCATCGTCGTTGGTAAGTGTACCTACATCTGCGGACACGCTTACGTTGGTAACGGTCAAGTTGTCGCCATCAACATCAGAGCTAGAGGCAAGAAGGTCAGCGGCTGTAAATGTCACTGCTGTATCTTCAGCCGTTGCGCCAAGATCAATGTCCTCAACGATAGAGGCATCATTCACCGCTGTAACATCTAAGGTCGCGGTAGCTGAAACCGTGGCAGTGCCGTCGAATACGCTGAAGGTAAACGGAACATCCTCGCCATTGAAGTTTTCAGTTGGTGTGAATGTGTAGGTGCCATCGGCGCTTGTAAGTGTGCCCACATCTCCAGATACGCTTACGTTGGTAACGGTCAAGTTGTCGCCGTCAACATCAGAGCTAGAGGCGAGAAGATCAGCGGCTGTAAATGTCACTGCTGTGTCTTCAGCTGTTGCGCCAAGATCAATGTCCCCAACGATAGAAGCATCATTCACCGCTGTCACATCAAGGGTCGCAGTCGCAGAAACCGTGGCTGTGCCGTCGAATACACTGAAGGTAAACGGAACCTCTTCACCATTGAAGTTTTCGGCTGGTGTAAAAGTGTAGGTGCCATCAACGTTGGTAAGTGTACCTACATCTTCAGACACACTAACGTTGGTAACGGTCAAGTTGTCGCCGTCAACATCAGAGCTAGAGGCGAGAAGATCAGCGGCTGTAAATGTCATTGCTGTATCTTCAGAAGTTGCGCCAAGGTTAATGTCGCCAACAATAGGTGCATCATTAACCGCTGTAACGTCCAAATTCGCGGTAGCCGAAACCGTGGCTGTACCGTCGAATACACTGAAGGTAAACGGAACATCTTCGCCATTGAAGTTTTCGGTTGGTGTGAAGGTATAGGTACCATCGACGTTGGTAAGTGTACCGACATCTCCAGATACGCTTACGTTGGTAACGGTCAAGTTGTCGCCATCAACATCAGAGCTAGAAGCTAGAAGATCAGCGGCTGTGAATGTCATTGCTGTATCTTCAGCCGTTGCACCAAGATCAATGTCCCCAACGATAGAAGCATCATTAACCGCTGTAACATCTAAGGTCGCGGTAGCCGAAACCGTGGCTGTTCCGTCGAATACGTTGAAGGTCAACGGAACATCTTCACCATTGAAGTTTTCGGCTGGTGTAAAAGTGTAGGTGCCATCAACGTTGGTAAGTGTACCTACATCTTCAGACACACTAACGTTGGTAACGGTCAAGTTGTCGCCGTCGACATCAGAGCTGGAGGCGAGAAGATCATCGGCTGTAAATGTCACTGCTGTATCTTCAGCCGTTGCGCCAAGATCAATGTCCCCAACGATAGAGGCATCATTCACCGCTGATACGTCTAGTGTTGCAGTCGCAGAAGCTGTTGTTGTGCCATCAGATACGGTGAAGCTAAAAGGCACATTCTCACCGTTGTAGTTCGTGGTAGGTGTGAATGTGTAGCTACCGCCGCCGTTGTCTGTGAGAGCTCCCACTTCTGCTGATAGACTCACCTCGGTAACAGTCAGGTTGTCACCATCAACATCAGAACTTGAGGCTATAAGGTCTGCGTCAGTGAATGTGATTGTACCGTCTTCAGCTATTGATCCAAGATCAACATTTTCTGCAACAGGGGCATCGTTGATAGCTGTGACATCAACGTTTGCTGAAGCAGTAACCGTAGTTGTTCCATCAGAGACAGTGAACGAGATCGGCACGTCTTCGCCATTGAAGTTGGCGGCAGGTGTGAAGGTATAGCTATCACCACCGTTATTCGTAAGTGTACCCACGTTTGCAGATAAGCTTACATTGGTAACGGTCAAATCATTACCTTCAACGTCAGAACTCGAGGCAAGGAGGTCGGTGGCTGTGAATGTTATTGCGGTATCTTCAGCCGTTGTACCTAGGTCAATGTTTCCGACGACGGGTGCATCGTTTATTGCTGTGACGTCAAGGGTGGCTGTTGCAGAACCTTCTGTTACTCCATCAGATACGGTGAAGTCGAAAGGCACGTTCTCACCGTTGTAGTTTTCGGCTGGTGCAAATGTATATAGACCATTTCCAGTGTCCGTAAGTGTACCTACGTCGGCAGCCAAGGTCACATTGGTAACGGTCAGGTCGTCGCCATCAACATCAGAACTTGAGGCAATAAGATCCGCATCAGTGAATATTATTGTGCCATCTTCTGCTACTGATCCAAGGTCAACATCTCCAACAACGACTGCATCATTTACGTCTGTAACGTTAATGTTAATAGTTTGCGTCGAGATGCCTCCGCTATCATCAGTGACGGAAATCAACACACTGTCGGCGCCATTGTAGTTTGCGTCAGGTGTATAGAGAATGTTCCCATCCGTATCTAGCGAGACTGTTCCATGTGTTGCAGACAAAGAGTTGCTGACAATCTCACCATCAACATCGCTGGCGGTGGCAATTATCTGTGCTGTATCTTCTGTAAGAGTAGTTTCAACAACTGAGATCTGAGGGACATCATTAATATCTTCTACAAAGACAGTGACAGTGGCAGTGTCTTCGCCACCACGACCATCGCTGATGGTATATGTAAAGCTTGCCTCGCCGTTAAAGTTTAATTCCGGAGTGAAGACTACATTGCCTTCTGCATCAAGAGAGACCTCTCCATGTGTGTCTTCGGTGGCATTTACGTCAACTATGGAGATGGAGTCATTGTTTGGATCAGAGTCATTGCCCAGCAACAAGGTATTGTCGATAACAAGCTGAGTATCTTCGAATGTTGTGTAAGGATTTTCACCCATTTCAACATCACCCTGAATGGTTATTTTGTAAGGTCCGCTTGTTTGCGCACGGTATGAGCTGACACGAATTTCGTAATTTCCGGGATCAAGATTATTGATATCCAGATAGGAGTCATAAGGATGGAGAGATCCATCATCTCTGCCGCGGCTTCCACCGTCATCGTTGTAGGCTACCCTGTTGCCGTCGTCGTCCCATACTTCAATCCAGATATCCAATTCCTGTTGAGTTCCACTACCGTCGAGATCTTGATAAACGTCGTCCCGATTTGAGTTGTTTGAATCAGAACCTTTCTCAGTTAAAGCATCAAGAATCAGCCTTCCGCCATTATGCTGGAACTCATAGACATCCACTGCGGAGTTTGCTCCGAGAATGCCCGTTACAGAAGTATCCTGAGTATCGTATGTTTCCCAGTTTTCTCCAACCGCTTCTGGATTAAGGTTGCCAGCCTCAATGGTGATTGTTTGAGTTGAGGAGCTTCCGTCAGAACTGGTTGCTGTTGCTTCAAAAATGAAGTCTCGAGTGTCACCAAATTCAATTTCATTACTGGTAAGAATTCTGCCGTCGTCTCCAACCGTAAATGGAACGTCATCTGGTAATGAATATGTTACTGCGTCCCCGTCAACATCCACGGCGTTCAGGGTAACACCGACGTAAGTACCGATTGGTACGCTTTCATCAACAACGTTGCTACTAGCATCAATATCTGAAAGATCTCCGATGTCGTCATTCACATTCAGAACGGATATTGCAACTTGTTGTGTGCTTTCGCTGCCATCCTCAGATTGTGCGCGCACTACTAAGTTTTGATTAGCGTTCGCGTCATCAGCGTCAACATCAACAACCGCAGGGTCTGTAACTGTGATTACACCATCTTGATTGATGGCAAATCCTTGTACAGGGTTTCCGTTAGCGTCTTCTATTGAATACGTAATGCTTCCTGCGGTGAAATCTGCATCTTGAGCTGTAATCGTGCCCACGGTGCCGTCTGTTTCATTCATCGTGAACATAAAGTTTGCTGCTGCACTACCATCATTGTTTTGAGCAGGATCAAAGATTATTGGGTTATCGTTAACATCCTGAACAGATATGGTGATCTGTTGCGTATTAACACTGCCGTCTTCCGCTGTCGCACGGACAATCATATTCTGGAGTGAATTCGTGCCATCAGGGTCCATGTCTACAACGGACTGATCAGTAATGGTGATGTTGCCGCTCTGATCAATGGCAAAGCCTTGGACTGGATTGCCGCTAGCGTCTTCCAGTGAGTATGCGATGTCGCCTGCGGTAAAGTCGTTGTCAGCCGCAGTTATGGTACCCACATTGGCATCAGCTTCAGTGATAGTGAATGTGTAATTCGTTGCCGGACTGCCGTCATTGTTTTCAGCAGGAGCAAAGATAACTGGGTTATCATCTACATCCTGAACGGAGATGGTGATCTGCTGAGTATTAACACTACCGTCTTCAGCTACTGCACGGACAACCATGTTCTGGAGTGCATTCGTGCCATTAGGGTCCATATCCACAACGGACTGGTCAGTAATGGTTATATTGCCGCTCTGATCAATGGCAAAGCCTTGGACTGGATTGCCGCTAGCGTCTTCCAGTGAGTATGCGATGTCGCCTGCGGTGAAGTCGTTATCAGCGGCAGTGATGGTGCCCACATTGGCATCAGCTTCAGTTATAGTGAATGTGTAATTCGCTGCCGGACTGCCGTCATTGTTTTCAGCAGGAGCAAAGATAACTGGGTTGTCATCTACATCTTGAACGGAGATGGTGATCTGCTGCGTATTAACACTGCCGTCTTCGGCTGTTGCACGGACGACCATATTTTGAAGTGCATTTGTGCCGTCAGGGTCCATGTCCACAACGGATTGGTCAGTAATGGTAATATTGCCGCTCTGATCAATGGCAAAGCCTTGGACTGGATTGCCGCTAGCGTCTTCCAGTGAATATGTGATGTCGCCTGCGGTAAAATCGTTATCAGCCGCAGTGATGGTGCCTACATTGGCATCAGTTTCAGAGATGGTGAATGTATAGTTAGCTGCTGGGCTACCGTCACTGTTTTCAGCAGGAGCAAAGATAACTGGATTGTCATCTACGTCCTGAACAGAGATGGTGATCTGCTGCGTATTAACACTACCGTCTTCAGCCGTCGCACGGACAACCATATTCTGAAGTGCATTTGTGCCGTCAGGGTCCATATCTACAACGGACGGATCAGTAATGGTGATATTGCCGTTCTGGTCGATGGCAAAACCTTGTACAGGTTCACCGTTAGCGTCTTCCAGTGAATAGGAAATGTTGCCTGCGGTGAAGTCGTTATCAGCGGCAGTGATGGTGCCTACATTGGCATCAGTTTCAGAGATGGTGAATGTATAGTTAGCTGCTGGGCTACCGTCGCTATTTTCAGCAGGTGCAAAGATAACTGGGTTATCGTTTATATCTTGAACTGAGATTGTAACGTCTTGGGTGGTTACACTGCCATCATCCGCTTCTGCTCGAACAACCAAATTTTGAAGAGCGTTGATTCCATCTGGGTCGATGTCTACAACCGTAGAGTCAGTAACGGTAATAACTCCGCGTTGGTCGATAGCAAACCCGTTTGCCGGTGAACCATCGGGATTCTCCAGTGAGAATGTTATTTCGCCGGATCTAAAGTCAGCATCAGATGCTGTAATTGTTCCTACAACAGCATTTGCTTCAGTTATTGTGAATGTGAAGTTCTCAGCGTTGCTGCCATCACTATTCGTAGCAGTTTCAAACACAACATCGTTAACATTCACGTCTGGTGAAGATGTAATGGTTACTGGGATTGTGGTTTCAATTACTTCAGATGGAGTTGAAAGATCAGCGTCAGCACTGGTGGCTTGAACATCGAGATCATACGTAACATCAAGGCCTTCAACAGATTTAATATTAACCTGTTGTAAGTTGTATAAACCGCCAGTTGTACCGGTGAAACCGAAATGAACATTCGTGCTGTTCGCAAGATGTTGACTTAATCCCCCAGTTAATGTTGCGGTTTGTCCTTCAAAAGTAACAGTGAAAACTTCTGCTGTAGCATCCCAAGCGAAGGTGGCTTCGTGCCATAATCCGTCTTCGAGGTCTGACGTCTGGATAGCTTGTGAGTGATCAGAACCATGACGCAAATCTCCATCAGTATGAATCGAGACATGATCTTGCCAAGGGTCACCAAGGTCAGAGTTTCTATACGTGTCAAATTCGACAACAACTGCGTTGTCGATATTAGCGCCAAGAGAGCCGCCGTGGGTTGTATCTGCTGGGTTAAAACCATCTGGATGCAGCACGAAGGTGATACCATCTGCACCATTGGATGAGCCAAGGAATATATCTGTGGTAATACTGAAGTCTTGTGTCAGGTTAAGTGTTTGGTCAGACCATATTGCACCATCCTGTGACTGTGCCGCGTCAGTTAGCGTATAGATACCGTTTGATTCATATGCTGTACCTAAAGCACCGAAAGTTGCCACGCCGCCTTCGTTGTCCAGTATTACACCCTCTTTAACTGTGATTTCACCTGTCTGAGAGTCAATTTCAAATTTGTCGGTATGGTTTAACAATTCGTATGTAACATTTTCTGTGTAGTCGAAGTCTTTTGCTTCTACTTGAGTAACCACACGTGAGCCATCTTCTGGATTAACTGTTTCTTCAATAACTACCGGTTGAATTGTGCTGTCTGTAAAATCAACAACATGCTCGTTGATTGGCTCAACAGTGAGCTGTACAGCCTGAGTATTTTCGCTACCATCTTCAGATTGGGCACGAACGACAAAGGATTGGAGTTCATTTAAACCGTTAGGGTCAAGATCTACAGCATCCGGGTCGGTAACTGTGATGCTACCGTTTTGGTCAATGGCAAAACCTTCGAGCGGCGTGCCATCTGCGTTTTCAAGTGAATATGTGATGTCGCCTGCTGTAAAGTCAGCATCCTGAGCCGTAATAGTGCCAACAACTCCGACGGTTTCATTCATGGTGAACATGTAGTTCTGCGCAGGGCTGCCATCATTATTTTGTGCCGGGTCAAAGATGAGCGCGTTGTCGTTGATGTCTTGTACTGTAATAGAGATCGGTTGCGTGCTCACGCTACCATCTTCAGATTCAGCTCGTACCACGATATTTTGAAGTGCGTTTACACCGTCAGGGTCAACATCAACGATATTCTGGTTGGTAATGGTGATGTTGCCACTTTGATCGATGGCATAGCCAACTATCGGTGAACCATCCGCATTTTCGAGTGAATACGTAATGTTACTGGCTGTAAGGTCGTTGTCGCTCGCGGCAACGGTGCCCACCACTGAGTCGGATTCTGTGATTGTGAATGCGTAGTCCGGTAACTGTGATCCGTCACCACTTTCTGCTGGGTCAAAGATAACGGCGTTGTCATTCACGTCCTGCACCGCAATAGTAATAGGCCGTCCACTAATGCTGCCGTCTTCGGATTCAGCTTTCACAATTAATTTTTGACGTGAATTGCCTCCATCGGGGTCAACATCAATTACGGTTGGGTCAGTAACTGTAATGACTCCATTTCCATCAATTTCAAAGCCATCGGCTGGTGACCCATCCCTGTAGCTCAACGAATATGTAATCTCGCCTGCTGTGTAGTCATTGTCAGTCGCAGCAACAGTTCCCACAACAGAATCTGTTTCTGTAATACTAAAGACATAGTTTGATAACGGTGCTCCTTCATTGTCTTCGGCCGGAGCAAAAATTACAGCATTGTCGTTCACATCCAGAACGTTGAGAGATACTTCCTGTGTTGACTCACTTCCGTCATCTGCCTGTGCTCTCACAACAAAGCTTTGGAGAATGTTTTCACCATTTGGGTCGATATCCAGAACATCCGGATTGGTCACAGTGATGACACCATCCTGATCGATTTCAAAGCCACTGACGGGCGAACCATCGCTATTTTCTAATGAGTACGTAATGTCGCCGGATCTGTAGTCTGCATCTGTCGCATTTATGGTGCCGACTACTGTGTTTGTTTCAGTTACGGTAAAATTGAAGTCTTCAGCCGTGGTACCGTCACTGTTTGTCGGTGTATCAAATTGTACGTCATTAACGTTAACGTCTGGGGAAGAGGTTATTGTAACTGGGATAGTGGTTGTAATAACTTCGTTCGGTGTCGCAACGTTAGCGTCTGCACTAGTAGCTTGAACATCCAGATCGTAGACCTGATCAATCCCGTCAATAGAGAGGATATTTACTTGCTGTAAATTACCATTGTTCGCAGTTGAACCGGTAAAGCCAAAGTTGACTTCAGTACTATTTGCCAGATGTTGGGTTATGTCACCACTAAGTGTTGCAGTTCTTCCTTCAAAGGTAACTGTAAAGACCTCATTGGTTGCATCCCATGTGAAGGTCGCTTCATGCCAATCTCTATCTTCAATATTTGGAAGTTGTACAGGCCGAGATTCATGCGTCACATTGCCATCTGTATGGATAGCAATATGATCGAACCCCGGATCACCCTGTGAGCTGTCTTTATTTGTATCAAACTCAACAACAATGGCGTTATCTATGTTTGCACCAAGCTCTGAGCCACCAGAAGTTGTTGAAGGATCAACAACACCTGGGTGAAGTACGAAGGCAATTCCTTCGCCGCCGGGGGAAGCTCCGAAGTAAAGCTCAGAGGTAATGGAGAAGTCTTTTGTTAGATCAAGAGGTTGATTAGACCAGATGGCGCCGTTTTCCTGCATAGAAGCTTCAGTGAGCGTGAACACACCGTTTGACTCGTACGCTGAGCCAAGCGCATCAAGGCCGCCACTCGTTGCATTATCTAGAATGACCCCCTGCTTTACTGTGATTTCACCCGTTTGAGAATCAATCTCGAACTTGTCTGTGTGGTTAAGCAGTTCGTAGGTAACGTTTTCTGTGTAGTCAAAATCCTTTGCTTCCACTTGTGTTACAACGCGGGAACCGTCTTCTGGATTAACCGTTTCTTCAATTACAACAGGTTGGATAGTGCTATCAGTGAAGTCGAGTGCATATTCGTTAACTGGCTGTACCGTAAGTTGTACGGATTGCGTACTCTGACTACCGTCTTCTGACTGGGCACGGACAACAAAAGACTGGAGCTCGTTTAGACCATCCGGATCGAGTTCTACAACAGAAGGATCGGTAACTGTGATGTTGCCGTTTTGATCAATTGCAAAACCATTCAATGTTGAACCGTCTACGTTTTCGAGTGAATAGGTAATGTCACCGGCGGTAAAATCAGCATCCTGTGCCGAAACAGTTCCAACCACACCGGCGGTTTCATCCATGGTAAACATGTAGTTAGGTGCAATTGTGCCATCATTGTTTTGTGCAGGATCAAAAATGACAGGATTGTCGTTAACATCCTGAACTGAGACGGTAATTTGCTGGGTGTTGACGCTTCCATCTTCAGATTGTGCACGCACAACATACGTTTGTTGTGCGCTTACGTTGTTTGCGTCCACATCAACTACATTTGGATCTGTGATAACAATGTTACCGCTTTGGTCGATAGTAAATCCGTTTACAGGCGATCCGTCTGTATTTTCGAGTGAGTAGGTGATGTCACCGGCGGTTCGGTCAATATCCACCGCTGTAACGGCCCCCACAGCGGTATCCGCTTCTGTGACAGTAAATGCATAGTTGGGCACAGGTGTTCCATCACCACTTTGTGCAGGAGCAAAGGCGACAGGGTTATCGTTGATATCTGTCAAAGAGATAACTAACTGCTGTGTTGTGGATGCGCCGTCATTGTCATCGACTTTTACGTCGAGGGTAATGGTATCACTGGTATTTGGTGCATCGATATCAAATGGTTCACCGGCATTATTAAATGGTCCACCAGCTGTAACCTTTATTTCGCCTGAGTTTTGATTAATTACAAAACCATTTTGCTCAAGTGATCCGTCAGCAAAAGAAAATGTGAGATTTTCAGAATCGATGTCACTTGCTACAGCATGTGCAATAACTGTATCCGTCGGAAGGTCTTCTGGAATAACTATCGGTGCGGTGATGGTCGCAACTTCTATAAGGCTGATATTGTCAACAGCCATACCATGGTTGTCTCCGCCCTCTCCTGTTTCATAAAACGTAAGGACGTTGTCGCCAGCGCCAGCCGTAACCGCAACGTTTACTTCTACCCAGTCAGGCCCCGTTCCATCTGGCAGATCAATTGGCACTTCAATGCCATTCCATACAACTTTTAAGTCTCCTGAATCCGTATCACTGCTGTTAAACGCAGCAGCTTTATTTTTAATGAAGAACGTAAGTTGGTATGGCTCACCTTCGTCAATGATTGCGTCATTAATTACCTGCGTCATTCCAACGTTTCCGATACGTCCAGAACCATCAGGGCTTGCACCTAGATCCATGTAGTTTTCAGCATCGGCTGAGCCAAGGCCGCCGTGTGCTTCGTCATGAACTTCCATTTGATCTCGAGGGTCAATAGGATTTCCCTCAGCATCGAACTGAGTTTTGGTCCACCCTGGAAGTACGTTAAAGCCTTGCCATCCGCCTTCCGGAATTGACACACCGTCTGTATCTTCGAAGCTACCGTTAATAATGATGTTTGGATTCGTATTGGTTGGTACTTCAAATGTTAATGTTGGCGCATCGTTAACAGGGAGGACATCAATGGTTGCCGTTTCTGTTACGGTCGCCCCACTTGGGTCCGTAGCTGTCACATCAAAAACAAAATCTGTGTCGGTGTTTGGTGCCGGAGTAAAAGAATACGTTGTTCCAACTTCGATTTCGTTGCCAGACTGAAGTACCACGGTTAGCCCGCCAGCGCCTTCATATGTGACAACACCAAGTTGAACTGGATTTGGGGTATACGTCAGGGTTAAGTTATCGCCATCAACATCAACGATGTTCATATCGCTGATGATGGAAGCGGCCGTAAATGTAACCGGCACTGTCGCATCTTCTTCAATTGTGCCAATAAGAGCATCGGCGGCAGTAGGCACGTCGTTCACAGGGTCAAAGTTCGCACCGATGGTACGCTGAATGGATGCGCCTTCCTGATCCGTAATGGTTAGATTGAATTGGACATCACCGTTGAAGTTTTCAACGGGTTCAATGACGTATTGCTCATTAACAGCGTCGTATGAGATGTTTTGAATATTCGGATTGCTGGTAGTCAGGTCGAGAATGACATTCTGGCCGTCTTCAACATCATCAATGTTTAGGCTGGAGATGATTTCTGCACGGGTAATGTACAGGGTTTGGTCTTCCACACCCGTATCGAAATTAGTAGTCAGATCGGCAGTCGGCATGTCGTTCACAGGATCAAAGTTTGCACCGATGGTACGTTGGATTGATGCCCCTTCCTGATCGGTAATTGATAGGTTGAATTGCACATTACCGTTGAAGTTTTCAACGGGTTCAATGACATACTGCTCACTCACGGCATCGTATGAGATATTCTGAATATTTGGATTGGCTGTGGTCAGGTCGAGAATGACATTCTGCCCGTCTTCCACGTCAGCAATGTTCAGGCTGGAGATGATGTCTGCACGGGTAATGTACAGGGTTTGATCTTCCACACCCGTATCGAAATTAGCAGTCAGATCGGCAGTCGGTACGTCGTTTACAGGATCAAAGTTCGCACCGATGGTTCGCTGGATTGATGCCCCTTCCTGATCGGTAATTGATAGGTTGAATTGCACATTACCGTTGAAGTTTTCAACGGGTTCAATGACATACTGCTCACTCACGGCATCGTATGAGATATTCTGAATATTTGGATTGGCTGTGGTCAGGTCGAGAATGACATTCTGCCCGTCTTCCACGTCAGCAATGTTTAGGCTGGATATGATGTCTGCACGGGTAATGTAGAGGGTTTGATCTTCCACACCCGTATCGAAATTAGCAGTCAGATCGGCAGTCGGCACGTCGTTCACAGGATCAAAGTTCGCACCGATAGTGCGCTGGATTGATGCCCCCTCCTGATCAATAATGGACAGGTTGAACTGCACATCACCGTTGAAATTTTCAACTGGCTCAATGACGTATTGCTCATTCACGGCGTCGTATGAGATGTTTTGAATATTTGGATTGTCGGTAGTCAGATCAAGAATGACATTCTGCCCGTCTTCCACGTCATCAATATTCAGGCTGGAGATGATGTCTGCACGGGTAATGTACAGAGTTTGATCTTCCACACCCGTATCGAAATTAGTCGTCAGATCGGCAGTCGGTATGTCGTTTACCGGATCAAAGTTAGCAGCGATGGTACGCTGGATCGATGCCCCTTCCTGATCGGTAATGGACAGGTTGAATTGTATATCCCCGTTGAAGTTTTCAACCGGCTCAATGACATACTGTTCATTGACGGCATCGTATGAGATGTTCTGAATATTCGGATTGGCTGTAG